>NZ_JBCOWR010000009.1:0-122709 GCF_040918965.1 Bacteroides sp. RTP21281st1_H5_RTP21281_210402
GTGGGAGAGTAGGTAGCCGCCGTTTTTAAGAAGCCCCTTGATTCAACGAAAGAATCAAGGGGCTTTCTGTTTTTATACATCTCATAGTTTGCTCTATATACCTCGTATTTTACTCTATATTTCCTTTTTTACTACTGTTCTCCACGTTCATCTCTCCACTGTATAACTTCTATATAACTTTTCAAAATAGTATAACCCTTTCAAAATGGTAGGGTATTTCTTTCCTTCTCATAACTATCTCTTCTTTTTATTGTGTTGTAAATCAAACATTTACATCTGTATTCCTTTTTCTGGCACACCTTTGGCATTATCTCCGGCAAATAATTAGAATTATTAATCCATTTAAAAAGGTAAAAACATGGGAATTACATTATCATTTATTTTCTGCCTGTTGAGCGGTTTCGTTTGTTTCTGGCTGTTTTGGAAATGCGTAGACTGGTTTGAGAATATTTAAAGAAAAGGAGAATTGATTATGTATACAGCATTATTTGTATTGGGGATTGCAATTTTCGGTTACTTGATGTATGTACTCGTCAAACCCGAAAAGTTTTAATTAACACACAGTTTAAGGTAAAAAGTATATGAATACAGAAATTTTAGGTGTGGTTGCGCAGATTGCCTTGATGGTGATTTTGGCTTATCCACTGGGTAAATACATTGCCAGAGTCTACAAGGGGGAGAAGACTTGGTCGGATTTCATGGCTCCTGTCGAAAGGGTCATTTATAAAGTTTGTGGAATTGATCCCAAGGAAGAGATGAACTGGAAGCAGTTCCTGAAAGCGTTGTTGATTCTGAATGCTTTCTGGTTCTTTTGGGGGATGGTGTTGTTGGTTTCACAAGGCTGGTTGCCGCTGAACCCTGATGGAAACGGGCCGCAGACACCGGATCAGGCTTTCAATACGTGTATTAGTTTTATGGTCAACTGTAACTTGCAGCATTATAGTGGTGAAAGCGGGCTGACTTATTTTACGCAGTTGTTTGTTATCATGCTTTTCCAGTTTATTACCGCGGCGACAGGTATGGCTGCCATGGCAGGTATCATGAAAAGTATTGCCGCAAAGACAACGAAGACAATCGGTAACTTCTGGCAGTTCCTTGTAGTAAGTTGTACGCGTATCTTACTGCCGCTTTCCTTGATTGTGGGCTTTATACTGATTGTCCAGGGAACGCCGATGGGATTTGACGGAAAGATGAAAGTGACTACACTCGAGGGACAGGAACAGATGGTTTCCCAAGGCCCTACGGCCGCAATTGTTCCTATCAAGCAACTGGGTACAAACGGTGGCGGTTATTTCGGTGTCAACTCTTCTCATCCGTTGGAAAACCCGACTTATCTTACCAATATGGCAGAATGCTGGTCTATCCTGATTATTCCGATGGCAATGGTGTTTGCGTTGGGCTTTTATACTCGCAGGAAGAAACTGGGGTACAGTATATTCGGAGTCATGCTCTTTGCTTATCTGGTAGGTGTCTGCATCAATGTGGATCAGGAAATGGGCGGTAACCCGCGTATCGACGAACTGGGTATCGCACAGGACAATGGAGCCATGGAAGGAAAGGAAGTCCGTCTGGGGTCTGCCGCGACAGCCCTTTGGAGTATCACGACTACGGTGACTTCCAACGGTTCTGTTAATGGTATGCATGATTCCACTATGCCTTTGTCCGGCATGATGGAGATGTTGAACATGCAGATCAACACTTGGTTCGGCGGTGTAGGCGTAGGATGGATGAACTATTATACGTTTATTATTATTACCGTGTTTATCAGTGGTCTGATGGTGGGGCGTACACCGGAATTCCTGGGTAAGAAAGTCGAAGCCCGCGAAATGAAAATCGCCACTATTGTCGCCCTGCTTCACCCGTTTGTAATTCTGGTGTTCACGGCAATCTCCAGTTACATTTATGCGCATTATCCCGAATTTGTGGAAAGTGAAGGCGGATGGTTGAATAATCCCGGATTCCACGGTTTGAGCGAGCAGCTTTATGAATATACTTCTTGTGCTGCCAACAACGGTTCCGGTTTCGAAGGTTTGGGGGATAATACTTATTTCTGGAACTGGACGTGCGGCATCGTTTTGATTCTCAGCCGTTTCATTCCTATTGTCGGACAGGTCGCCATAGCCGGTCTGCTGGCACAGAAGAAGTTTATTCCTGAAAGTGCCGGAACCTTGAAAACGGATACGCTGACTTTCGGAGTAATGACATTTGCTGTTATCTTCATTATTGCTGCCCTGTCATTCTTCCCGGTACATGCGTTGAGTACGATTGCTGAACATTTAAGTTTGTAATACTGAATTAGAGAAGATATGAAAGATAATAAATCAGCTTCTTTGTTTCCAAAGGAGCAAGTTATAGAAAGCTTGAAACAATCATTCGTGAAACTAGATCCGCGAATGATGATTAAGAATCCGATTATGTTTACGGTAGAAATTGCTACGGTGGTGATGCTGCTCGTTACACTCTACTCTATTGTAAATTCCTCACAGGGTTCGTTTGCTTACAACATTGCCGTATTTGTCATTCTGTTCATTACGTTGTTGTTTGCCAATTTTGCCGAAGCTATCGCCGAAGCGCGTGGCAAGGCGCAAGCCGACAGTTTGCGTAAGACACGTGAAGAGACTCCGGCGAAGAAAGTGGAAGGTGATAAAATCGTTACCGTAAGTTCTTCACAGTTGAAGAAAGGGGATGTGTTTGTTTGCGATGCCGGAGACGTGATTCCGTCGGACGGTGAGATTATTGAAGGGTTGGCTTCTATCGACGAAAGTGCCATCACCGGTGAGTCTGCTCCGGTAATCCGTGAGGCGGGCGGTGACAAGAGTTCTGTAACGGGTGGTACGAAAGTACTGTCCGACCATATAAAGGTGATGGTGACTACCCAGCCGGGAGAAAGTTTCCTTGACAAGATGATTGCGCTCGTAGAAGGCGCGTCACGTCAGAAAACCCCGAATGAGATAGCGTTGACTATTCTGTTGGCAGGTTTTACGCTTGTTTTCGTCATTGTGTGTGTCACTTTGAAGCCGTTTGCCGATTATAGTAATACGGTCATCACCATTGCTTCATTTATTTCCTTGTTCGTGTGTCTGATTCCGACAACTATCGGCGGACTTCTTTCTGCCATCGGTATTGCGGGTATGGATCGTGCGCTTCGTGCCAATGTGATTACAAAATCCGGTAAGGCGGTAGAAACTGCCGGTGATATTGATACGTTGCTGCTTGACAAGACCGGTACAATTACAATCGGTAACCGTAAAGCGACGCACTTCCATACGGCTCCGGGCGTTGACTTGCACGACTTTGTGGAAAACTGCCTGCTGGCTTCCCTGTCTGACGAGACTCCGGAAGGAAAGTCTATCGTGGAACTGGGACGTGAATCGGGTATCCGTATGCGTAGCCTGAATACGACAGGAGCGCACATGATTAAGTTTACCGCCGAAACCAAATGCTCCGGTGTCGATCTAGCGGACGGGACACAGATTCGTAAGGGGGCGTTTGATGCTATCCGTAAGATTGTGGAAAGTGCCGGAAACAAGTTCCCGAAAGAGGTGGAAGATGTGATTTCCGCTATCTCAAGCGACGGCGGTACTCCGTTGGTGGTGTGTGTCAACAAGGAAGTTGTGGGTGTCATCGAATTGCAGGATATTATCAAACCGGGCATTCAGGAACGTTTCGAACGTCTGCGCAAGATGGGGGTGAAGACGGTTATGGTGACCGGTGACAATCCGCTGACTGCAAAATATATTGCAGAAAAGGCCGGTGTGGATGACTTTATTGCCGAAGCCAAACCGGAAGACAAGATGGAATATATCAAGAAAGAACAGCAGGCGGGTAAGTTGGTGGCAATGATGGGTGACGGTACAAACGACGCTCCCGCACTGGCACAGGCAAACGTGGGTGTAGCGATGAACAGTGGTACGCAGGCTGCCAAGGAAGCCGGAAATATGGTGGACTTGGACAATGACCCGACGAAACTGATCGAGATTGTAGAAATCGGCAAGCAGTTGCTGATGACCCGTGGTACGCTGACTACGTTCTCTATCGCCAATGACGTGGCGAAGTATTTCGCTATCGTTCCGGCATTGTTTATGGTTGCCATTCCCGAACTGGCGGCGCTGAATATCATGAATCTGCATAGTCCTGAAAGCGCTATCCTTTCGGCGGTCATCTTCAACGCGATTATTATTCCGATTCTGATTCCGCTGGCTTTGCGTGGTGTGCAATACAAGCCGATTGGCGCAAGTGCCTTGCTTCGCCGTAATCTGCTGATTTACGGTGTGGGCGGTGTGATTGTTCCTTTTGTCGGAATCAAGTTGATTGATTTATTAGTAGGTTTATTCTTTTAATTAAATAGCAATAGCAATGAAAACTTTATTGAAGTCATTAAAAATAACACTTGTTTTTTGTGTATTTTTCTCTGTGTTCTATATCCTTGTCCTGTGGCTGTTTGCACAGGTGGCAGGCCCTAACAGGGGAAATGCCGAGGTGGTTACGCTGAACGGAAAGGTAGTGGGAGCGGCGAATGTCGGCCAGATGTTTACAAAGGATATTTATTTCTGGGGGCGTCCTTCCAGTGCCGGCGACGGATATGACGCTACAAGTTCTTCCGGTAGCAACAAAGGCCCTACGAATCAGGAATACTTGGATGAAGTGAAGGCACGTATCGACACCTTCCTGGTTCATCATCCTTACTTGAACCGCGCTGATGTGCCGGCTGAAATGGTAACGGCAAGCGGCTCCGGACTTGATCCGGATATCACTCCCCAGTGTGCTTATGTTCAAGTGAAGCGGGTGGCACAGGCACGCGGGCTGACAGAGCACCAGGTGAAAGAGATTGTTGACAAGAGTGTGGAAAAGCCATTTCTGGGTCTTTTCGGAACAGAGAAAGTGAATGTGCTGAAACTGAATATTGCACTTGAAGAAAATAATAAATAGTTGAGTCGTGAAAAAATGGATGATAGAGAACAAAGTGTACAGCATTTCCTGGATTTGATAAAAAGGTCGCACCGGGGGAAATTCAAGATTTACATCGGAATGATAGCTGGTGTGGGTAAGTCGTATCGTATGCTTCAGGAAGCGCATGAATTACTGGAGAATGGGGTGGATGTGCAGATTGGTTACATCGAAACGCACGGGCGTACCGGTACGGAAATGCTGTTGGAAGGCTTGCCTGTCATTCCGCGGCGCAAGATATTCTATAAGGGGAAAGAGTTGGAAGAAATGGACACGGACGCAATTATCCGTATTCATCCGGAGATTGTCATTGTGGACGAACTGGCACATACCAATGTGGAAGGCAGCCTGAATGAAAAGCGTTGGCAGGATGTAATGACTTTGCTGGATGAGGGAATCAATGTGATTTCGGCAATCAATATTCAGCACATCGAAAGCGTGAACGAAGAGGTGCAGGAGATTACGGGTATCGAAGTAAAAGAGCGGGTGCCCGACAGTGTTCTTCAGGAAGCGGATGAGGTGGTGAATATTGACTTGACGGCAGAAGAGCTGATTACCCGCCTGAAAGCGGGGAAGATATATCGCCCGGAAAAGATTCAGACAGCATTGGACAATTTTTTCCGGACTGAGAATATCCTGCAATTGCGCGAACTGGCACTGAAGGAAGTGGCGTTAAGGGTGGAGAAAAAGGTGGAGAATGAAGTGGTGATGGGAGTGGCTGTCGGGCTGCGGCATGAAAAGTTTATGGCTTGCATCAGTAGCCACGAGAAGACACCGCGGCAGATTATCAGAAGGGCGGCAAGGTTGGCGACCCGGTATAACACTACGTTTATCGCCTTGTATGTACAGACTCCCAAGGAAAGTATGGAAAGAATTGATCTGGCAAGCCAGCGTTATCTGCTGAATCATTTTAAACTGGTGGCAGAGCTTGGCGGAGAAGTGGTTCAGGTGCAGTCCAAGGATATTTTGGGGAGTATCGTAGAGGTCTGTAAGGAGAAGCAGATTTCGACCGTGTGTATGGGGACTCCCAACTTGAGACTGTCGTATGCAATCTGTTCTATACTGGGATACAGAAAGTTTTTGAATAATTTGTCGCAAGCTAATATAGATTTGATTATACTTGCATAATATTAATCGTATGAATGTTATGAATATTAAAACGAAACTGATTCTTGGCATCGGGATGCTGGCGGGAATGATTATTTTATTGGTAACGCTTTCAGTAGTGAATCTTCAAATCCTGACGGCTACTGAACCGGACAGCCCTGCCGCCATGCCCGGACTGGAACGTGCGTTGCTGTGGATTTCCATTACCGGCGGTATCTGTATCCTGACCGGACTGGTATTGCTTTATTGGCTTCCCCGAAGTATCAGCAAACCGATAAAGGAACTGAAAGAGGGAATCCTCGAAATAGCCGGTCATAATTATGAGAAGCGTCTGGATATGAGTGATAATGAGGAATTCCGTGAAGTTGCCGATAGTTTCAACCGGATGGCGGAACGTTTGACTGAATATCGTGCCAGTACTTTGTCGGACATCCTTTCGGCAAAGAAATTCATAGAAGCGATTGTGAACAGTATAGACGACCCCGTTATCGGTTTGAATATGGAGCGCGAAATCCTGTTTATCAACGAGGAAGCACTGAATGTACTGAATATGAAGCGTGAGAATGTAATCCGTAAATCGGCGGAAGAACTTGCCTTGAAGAACGATCTTCTCCGCCGTTTGATTCGTGAACTGGTGACGCCGGGCGAGCAAAAAGAACCTTTGAAGATATACGCTGACAATAAAGAGAGTTATTTCAAGGCATCTTATGTCCCCATCATCAATACAGAAGCCGAAAAGGACGAGCCGCGTAAATTGGGGGATGTGATCTTGCTGAAGAACATTACGGAATTCAAGGAACTGGACTCTGCCAAAACGACTTTTATCTCTACCATCTCCCACGAACTGAAAACCCCGATTGCCGCTATTATGATGAGCCTTCAACTATTGGAAGACAAGCGTGTCGGCGCATTGAATGATGAACAGGAACAACTCTCGAAGAGTATCAAGGAGAACAGCGAACGTTTGCTCAGTATTACCGGAGAGCTGCTGAACATGACTCAGGTGGAAGCGGGAAAATTGCAACTGATGCCTAAGATTACGAAACCGATTGAATTGATAGAGTATGCCATTAAAGCCAACCAGGTGCAAGCGGATAAATTCAATATCCAAATCGAAGTGGAATATCCTGAAGAGAAGATAGGAAAGCTCTTTGTGGATAGCGAAAAGATTGCCTGGGTGTTGACGAACTTATTAAGCAATGCCATCCGCTATTCCAAAGAAAACGGTCATGTGGTCATCGGTGCCAGACAAGAAGATAATATTATTGAATTGTATGTTCAGGACTTCGGCAAAGGTATTGACCCGCGCTACCATAAAAGTATTTTCGACCGTTATTTCCGTGTCCCCGGAACGAAAGTGCAGGGAAGCGGGCTAGGACTGTCTATTTCGAGGGATTTTGTGGAAGCGCATGGTGGTACGTTGACGGTGGAAAGCGAATTAGGGAGAGGAAGCCGGTTTGTGATACGGTTGAAAGCGTAAGGTACGACGTGTCGTTGGTGGCTTTATAGAAATAACAAGATAAAGGCTTTGTCTCCCAATTCTTTTTTAAGAATCTGCTTGGCTCTCCGTTTATAAGCCTTTATCGCATCTTCCGTGGTATCCATTGACAGGGCTATTTTAGCAATGGATTCTCCTTCCATGCTCTTGAGCATTACCTCTTTGTAATGGTCGGGCAGCAAGTCTATCGTTTGGTATAGCTGAGAGATAACCTCTTCATCAAGGATATACTCCTCATCCAATGCGGCAGATTGCTCGACTTTATACTTTTCGAACTGCTGATTGGTACGTATTACGTTCAGGCACTTATTTTGAACACTGGTATATAGATATGATTTCAAAGAAAGGATATTGTCAAAACTCTGTTTATTATTCCAAATGGTGAGAAAAGTGTCTTGCACGATATCCTCTGCAAATTCAACTCCTATCATTTTCTCCGCAATACGTAATAAGGGCTTATAATAAGTGATGAAAAGCGCCCGGAATCCTTCGGGGAAGTCGGTCGCTATTTGGGATATGATTACTTCATCGGGGTTAAGTCTTGCCATTTTTAAGTAAAAACCTTCTGTTATATCATACAGTGTTCATTCTCTTTTTGCAAAGGTATAAGTATTATCCAACTTTGGACAAAATACATAAAAAATATTTTGATTCTATTCAAAAAAAAAGAAGTTACCGTTTTTTTTTGAAATAATGCGCCACTTTTCTTTCTCTTATGTGTCTTTATTTATAGAAAGGAGACTAATTAATGAACAATCGTCATCTTATTTATATCGCTACATTAATCAGGAAAAGTATTTCGGGTGAAATAACTTTGGAAGAAAAGAGGCAGTTGGAAGACTGGCTGGATGAGTCGGCACGCCACCGTGAACTGTTTGATAAATATAATAATCCGGATTTCCTGGCATCGGTAGATATTGAAAAAGATATGGCAGAAGCTCAGGAAGCATATTCAAACTTTATGCAGCGCCTGAAACCTGCGAAACCGGTGCGTCGTATTGTTTGGAATAGATATGTTGCGGCAGCCGCATTGATAGCTTTTGTATGCGCGTCCGCCATATTTGTATATATGTATGACGGCGGAGAGCCGCATTCTCCTTCGGGACTGGCGGTTGTACCCGTTCAACAAATGGATACTGTTCCGGCGGATTCGACAGACATACTCCTTATAACTGCCAGTGGAGAGAAAATTCCGGTGCAGAGTTCTCAAAAGATGTTGTCCGTGTCATCCGGGACTATAAGAATAGACGAACAGCCAATTGAGGAATATGCACAAGTGAAGACCGCTCCTGCCGAAGTAGTATATAATACATTGAAGATATTGCGGGGAAAAAGATTCAAGATGCAGTTGAGTGACGGAACTCTCGTCTGGCTCAATGCAGATTCGGAAATCACCTTCCCAAGCAACTTTGACGGAAAAGAAAGAAAGGTATTGGCGAAAGGCGAACTCTTTTTTGATGTAACCGAAAACAAGTCGCAACCATTCATTGTGGAAACTCCTACCGGAAATATCCGTGTTTTAGGAACTGCTTTCAATATACATTGTTATGAGGATGAGGTGCCTATGACCACGTTGGTTCGCGGAAAGATAGCCTACTCTCTAGGGAAAGAATCAGTTATCCTGGCTCCCGGACAACAATGCAGGGTGGAAGATAATAAATTGTCTGTAAGAGAAGTGGACACCTACGAATATGTATCATGGATAGACGAAGTCCTTGTCTTTAAAGATAAGGAACTTGACGAAATACTGAGTACATTGAGCCGTTTGTATGATGTCGATATTTATTACGAAAATCCGGAACTGAAACGATTGCCGTTCACCGGTTCTTTCAAACAATATGAGCACTTGGATAAAATAATCCGAATGATAGAGGATTGTGGGCTCATACGTATAAAACAGGATGGAAAGACGCTGACAATCAGCAAATAAACAGATAAGCAATCTTTTTACCATGCGATAAAACATCGTGTGGCGGGGACTAATATTCACTAAAAATAATACATTATGAAAATTTACTATCGAAACACCAACAAATGCAGGGACAACACCCAGGTTGAAATCTCTATGAAATTTACCAATTTCTTGTGCGATAAACACTATGAACTCACTATCATAAAACTGTAAATGAATATGAGCAATAAAATATCTTATGGTTTGAAATATCTGATAATAACCTTATTATTGTTCTGCAATGCTCCTTGGACAGCGGCGCAGCAACCTGCCCGGAAAGTGACCTTGAATTTGGAGAACGTATCTTTTGAAAATTGCCTGAAGGCAATAGAGAGACAAACACATTATACTTTCCTGTATAGGAAGGACTTGATAAATTTGTCAAAACCGGTCAGTTTCTCATGTAAGGATGAAGCTTTGACTGCCGTACTGGACAGTTTGCTTCCTTCGCAGAATATTGCTTACCGGATTCAGGATCTTACTATCGTACTGACTCCCAAACAGGTAAGAAGCAAAAAGACCCCGACTCTTATACAGGGAAATATTGTCGATGAGAATAAAGAGCCGGTAATAGGTGCTTCTATCAAAATAAAAGGAACTACGCAGGGGACTATTACTGATATTGACGGAAACTTCAGCTTTGAAGCCTCTCTGGATGATAAGGTGATAATCTCTTATGTCGGATTGGAAACAATCGAGCGGAAGATTGGCACGAAGGTCATGAATATCGTAATGAAGGATGATGCCGTGAGTCTTGGCGACGTGGTAGTCACAGGTTATCAGAAGATAAACCGCAAAATGTTCACCGGTTCTGCTTCAAAAGTCAATGCGGACGAGACTGTCCTGAAGGGAAATCCCGATGTAACCAACTCCCTGCAAGGAAAAGTGGCAGGTGTGCAAATCACTAATGTTTCGAGCACTTTCGGTGCAAGCCCCGTGCTTACTATCCGTGGTAACTCTTCTATCAACGGAACTAATAAGCCCCTGTGGGTAGTGGACGGCGTGATTCTGGAAGACTTGATGAGCGTAAGCGCTGAAGAACTGACATCCGGTAATCTTTCTACGTTATTGAGTTCGGGCGTGGCAGGTCTGAATCCCGAAGATATTGAAAGTTTCGAAATCCTGAAAGACGTATCCGCCACTTCTCTGTATGGTGCGCAAGCTATGAATGGAGTGATTGTCATCACTACCAAACAAGGCAAGAAAGACCGGTTGACTATCAACTATACCGGTAGTATCGCCTTGAAAGAGAAACCCGATTACCGTAATTTCAACATTATGAACTCCGATGATGAAATGTCAATCTATAAGGAGTTGGAACGTAAGGGTTGGATTGATATTACTACGGTGGCCCGCAGCGAAAACTTCGGTGCTATGGGGAAAATGTTTGATGAAATAACAAGGAAGAATATCAATTGGGGGCCGAATGGTTCTTTGAACGAAGATTTTCTGTCGGCTTATGCCAACAGTAATACAGACTGGTTCAATACCTTGTTTCATAATTCGCTGGTCAATCAGCATTCACTGAGCATATCCGGTGGTGGTGACAAGACTACTTTCTATGCTTCCCTAAGTTACTATACCGACAATGGAATGGCAGTCTCCTCTGATAAGGTGAACCGCTATACCGCTTCATTGCGCGGTACTTTCGCTGTATCTCCCAAACTGAATATAGGCTTGAAATTGTCTGCCAATATCCGTGACCAGAGAGTACCGGGAACGAAAGACCGTAACTTTGACACCTCTACGGGAGAATTCACCCGCGACTTTGACATCAACCCTTTCAACTATGCGCTCAACACCAGTCGTAGCATGCGTGCGTATGATTCAAACGGGAATCTTGAGTTCTTTCGCCGGAGCTTTGCCGATTTTAATATCTTGCATGAACTTCGTCACAACTTTGTTGACCTCACAGTGAAAGATATATCCACACAAATGGATTTGGAATACAAACCTCTGAAAGTACTGACCCTGAAAGGCTCTTTCCAATACCGTTCGGCAAATACATTGAGAGAACATAAAATCCATGAGTTCTCCAACCAGGCCGAGGCTTACAGGGCTGACTACTCACAAGCCATCATTGACAACAATCGTTTCCTGTTCCAAAATCCTTCTTTGCCTACCGCCAATCCGTATAGCATCCTGCCCGAAGGCGGATTCTACAATACCAATGAAGCGGATTTACGACATACTTACTTCAGAGCAACGGCGGACTACTCGCCGAAGTTAGGCTTGGATCATGTCGTGAATTTCTTTGCCGGATTTGAAATCAATAAGGTGGACAGAAAAATGAGGCTGAACGAAGGTTGGGGATACCTATGGGATAAGGGCGGTGTCGTTGTGACTCATCCCGACCTGACTTATTATCTGAAAGAACAGGGGGAAGTCTATTATGATTATGCCGAAGGACGGGACAGAAGAATCTCTTCATTCATCAATTCCGCTTATTCTTTCAAAGGCAAATATATTGTAAACGCCGGATTCCGCTATGACGGCTCGAACCAGTTGGGTAGTTCGAGAGAAGCCCGTTACCTGCCTTCGTGGAATGTCAGCGCGGCATGGAATATGCACGATGAAGCCTTTATGAAAGGAATTTCGGAAGTGGTGAATACCCTGAAACCTAAAATCTCTTATGGTTATAACGGTATCATGGGGCCTTCTACCAGTGCGGAACTGGCTATTTATGCCAAACAGACGTTGCGCCCCTCCGACAATGAAGTGTACAACGTCATAGAAGGTCTTAAAAACAAAGACCTCACTTGGGAGAAGATGTACGAACTGAACCTTGGTTTCGAGGCTGGACTTTTCAACAATAGGATTATGATGGACTTTGCACACTATCGTCGTAAATCCATCGACTTGATTGATTATGTCAATACGGCCGGAATCGGCGGACAGTCCATCAAACTCGGAAATATCGGCAACATGAAATCTTACGGTTTTGAATTTGCCATCAATTCAGTTAACGTAAGTACGAAAGACTTTGACTGGAAAACGAGCCTGAACATCAACTTCCATAAGAGTAAGATTACCAAATTAAACAATTTCTCAAGAATGTCCACTGCCATTGCAAATACCGGTACGGCTATGTTGGGTTATCCTCAAAGAGGATTATTCTCCGTTCGCTTTGCGGGGCTCGATGGTGAAGGTATCCCTACTTTCTACGGGGCAAACAATGAAATCGTTTATGATATGAATCTTCAGTCGCGCAACGATGTCGATAAAATACTGAAGTATGAAGGCCCGTTGGAACCTAAAGGTTATGGTGGCCTGACCAACACATTCCGTTATAAAGACTGGACATTATCCTTCGGATTCGTTTATAAGTACGGTAATGTCATCCGTCTGGACGATGAGTTTTATCCGTACTACGATGACTTCTCCTCTTTCCCGAAAGAGCTGAAGAACCGCTGGATTATGTCGGGCGACGAGAACCGGACTTCCGTTCCCGCCATTTTGGATAAACGGACTTACGACCGTATCGAAGGAAAATATACGTATCAAATGTATAACAAGAGCACCGAAAGAGTGGCGAAAGGTGATTTTATCCGTCTCAAAGACCTGAGCATCGGTTACCGATTCCCGAAAGAATGGCTCACAGGCACTTGCATACACAATGTGAACCTGTCGTTCCAGGCAACCAATCTGTGGCTTCTATACTCTGACAGCAAACTGAACGGCATCGACCCCGAATTTTATCTTTCGGGCGGAGTATCTTCACCGGTATCGCGGATGTATACTTTTACAGTAAACTTAACCTTTTAAATAATAAACTCATGAAGTATTTATATATAAAAATAGCGGTCGTACTATCTGCTGTGGTGGCTCTTTCTTCGTGTGACTCCTTTCTGGATGAAACTCCCGATAACCGATTGCGCCTGAACAGCTACGAGACAATAGCGGAACTCGTCACCAATGCTTATCCCGAAGGAAGCGGCGTTTTCATGGAATGGATGAGCGACAATGTAGGGGCCGACCCTAAAAATATACAGCGTTCTGAAATGACACAGGCATACAACTGGCAGGACGTGGAACAGGAAGGGCAGGATACTCCTTCGTTCTACTGGAGCGGCAACTATAAAGCGATAGCACATGCCAATCAAGCCCTGGAAGCTTTGGAAGAAGTGAAAGAAAACAATCCCGGCTATAAGGACGCCATTCGTGGGGAAGCTTTGGCCTGTCGTGCTTTCGCGCATTTTATGTTGGTCAGTACCTTTGCAAAGAGCTACGACCCTGCAACAGCCGCGTCTGACAAAGGGATTGTCATAATGACGAAACCGGAAGAAAACCTGTTGGCTACCTACGAACGCAGTTCCGTGCAGGAAGTTTACGACTTTGTAGAGAAAGACCTGCTCGAAGCCATCGAACTCGTATCCGACCAGTATTATAAGAACTCCGGAAAGTACCACTTTAACCGTGCGGCATTGATGGCTTTCGCTTCGCGTTTTTTCCTTTTCAAGAAAGACTATGAAAAGGTCGAAAAGTATGCGACCGAACTTTTGGGTAACGACTATAATCCGCAGATGATACGTGATTACACGCAAGTCTATACCGGCACAACTTCCGAAATGATGGGACGAAAGTTTACGGCAGCTACTTTGCCGTCCAATTTGTTACTGATTCGTAAAGACGTCCTCTATGGCTATAAGGGGTATGCGGGCTACCGCTTCAATCAGGATGTGTATAACAGTCTGGTGTTGTCGCAGAGAGATTTGCGTTTCTCCGTATCTTACAGCTATGGCGGAACTTCTTCATTTCTTCCCAAGTTCCAAAGGGATCTGATACGCAAGACTTCCCTGACGTCCTCTTCGGGTTATCCTTACGTCATCGAAGTTGCTTTCAGGAGTGAAGAAGTCTTTTTCAACCGTCTCGAAGCCTGGGCAATGATGGGAACAACCAAGTTGTCGCAATTTGAAAGCCAGTTCAGCAGATATTTGAAGGCCGTTTATGCCGGAACAGTGGATTATCCTATTCTATATCAGAATTACCAGCGATTCTATCCGGGAGTACCCGCAAACGAACTGCGTCTTAAAATGGTACTCGACGAGAAGCGCCGTGAGTTTGTGGAAGAAGGACTCAGGTGGTTTGATATTTGTCGTCATAAGTTGAGCGTCACGCATACTGACATAGCGGGTGTCACCCGTATTTTGCAACCCGATGATTCGAGGAAGGTTATTCAGATTCCCGAATCGGCGATTATCTATGGCGACTTGCAGCCTAATGAAAGAAAAAATATTTCCGAATCGGAAGCTCATTTAGTAATTCGTAATTAACATGCATATGAAAAGAAGTATATTATATATTTGTTGTTTGTCGCTCTGCTGTTTTATGTCGTGTTCCGATGACGAAAGTACGAACTATGTCCCCGAATCGAAAGAATTATCGGCAGATGAAATCGATGTTTATTTTCAGGAGAACTTTCAGGAGAAATATGGCTCTACCGTTCGCTGGCAGTGGATTGATAAATATGTCGATATTAATTATATCGTCGCGCCGGCTATGCGCAAAGTGCTTATCCCGACAGGAGAAATGATTCGTCGTTTCTGGATAGAACCGTTTATTCTTGAATCGAAGGCGAGTGGCGAGTTTATCCGCAAGCATTTTCCGCCGGAGATTGTGTGCGTGGGCTCGGAACTGCGAAATGCCGACGGCACACGTACACTGGGTTATGCCGATGCCGGAGTACGCATTACTCTTACGGAACTGAATTATTTCGACCTGACAAACAGGGAATGGGTGATTCAGCAGTTGCATACCATGCATCATGAATTTTCGCACATCATCCATCAGACCTACAAGATGCCTAACGGTTTCAATAAAATCACCGAGGATACTTATACCGGACAGGCATGGAAAGATATAAATACAAATGCGCAGGCCGAACTGATAGAAAAGGGCATCAGTTCTCCTACCACCCATGAGATAGATTCCGTAGCCCAAAATATGGCGATTCAGAGAGGAATGCTCACACCTTACGGAACTTCCTCGGAATTTGAGGATTTTGCGGAGTTCGTGTCGCTTTATTTATTGACGGAACCTGCCGTATTTGAGGAAACGTATATCGCATCAGACCCCAAACGGACTTTTCTGGACGAAGGCAAAGCCAATATCGACAAGAAACTGGCTTTGGTGAAAGAGTATTACGTGAGTAACTTCTCGATAGACCTTACTCACTTGAGAGAAATCATCTTACAAAGGTTGAACGAAATAAACATGAAGTAAAATGAAGAATACAATGAAAAATATAATAGGTATTTTGTTACTTGCCGCAGGCTGTTACTCCTGTTCGGACAACGAGGTGGACAACGTGTTCGACAAGACTCCCGAAGAAAGAATCGCGGCTGTGAAAGCAGAATACAAAAATATATTGGTTGAAGCGCCTCACGGTTGGAAAACCTATTTCGGAACCAGTGACAAACTGGGGCGCTGGCTGATTCTCATGGATTTTGATGCCGATGGCAAGGTCACGATGAAATGTGATCCGGTCGACTATTATTATATAGGTGGGGTCAGTATTGAAGATCCTGTGACGTATCGGGTCGATTACTCGCAGTTTCCCGAACTCGTATTCGAGTCTTTTTCGCAGTTCTCGGCTTGGAATGAGTTTTATGTAGATAGTGACGGTGACGGGTATTTCGATAAATACGCCAGTCCCGAAACCCAGTTTATATTTGATGCCTATCGGGATGGAAAGCTCTATATGAAAGGAAAGACGAATATGGGAGTAGGAAAGAAACCGGAAGAGATAATGACTTTTGTTTTTGAACCGGCTTCGGAAGCGGACTGGACTCTCAATGGCATAGCCGATGTGAAGAAAGCGATAAACTACAACGAAAGTAAAGGTAAATATCAACGTTTGGAGTACAAAGGGGAGTTGTTGGAAAGCCTGTTCCTTATCGACGCGGAATCGAGAGTAGTACTCTATATGTCAACGGAAATTGCGGGCAGCCAAATGCAGATTCTTCCTTTTTATATCACTCCGACCGGCTTTACACTCGTTTCACCATTGAAGATAAAAGGCGTGGGGAATATACGGCAATTTGACGTGAGTCAGGATGGAACTGCTGTCACAGAGTCTACCCACCAGCAACTCCGCGTGGTATATACAGACAAAGTGCCGGCCGTGCAGCGGACTCCTTTCAGCATATTCGACAAACTTTATCTCGGTATTGAAGTCTACCACTCTACCGGTGACCCGATAGGACGCAACCTCAAAAAGTACTTCGATGACTTGCGACCGCCATATGCACCGATGGAACAGCACCTCAATGTGATTTACTTCGCTATAAATATTGATAAGGATATGGGTAAGATTCCATTCAAATATGCGGAAGAGTTGACTATCATCTATGCCGACTCCGATCCAAGTTACTCGAGCAAGGACTTGTATGGCGACAATCCTACCTTTGTGCGCATCCCTGTTTCATTTGAAACATCTGCTGACAGAATGTGGATTATTTCATTGAAAGGCTCTGTTGAACAAGCGTTCCTGGATGCTTACCCCGATGATGCCGGATATGCCAGAGACAAAGCGAAAGCAGCTCTGCCTATGCTGTACAGATTGCTGAACGAGCGGGGATGGGGATTGTATGCGCAAGGTCTGGATACTAACAATCCAACCGTGAAAGTCGTTGACGAGGAAGATGTAGTGGGAAGTTTCTTCACCCTCTATCCGTATACGCAGACAGATGTAGATAGATAATGTGCCACGTCAGTAAAAAAGATAAAATATGAAGTATATAATATATAATTTGTGGATATTGATGTTCCTGTTTGCCTGTAGCGAATCGGAACAGGTGGAGTATTCAAAGCTCAGTGTCGGTTTTCAGAAGAGCAAGATTGATGTGGGCGAAAATACCGGCATACTTGAGATTCCCGTAGTCTTGTCGGGCGCTAATATGGATATGCCCTTGCAAGTATCGGTTCAGGTGTCGGCAACCGACGGGGATGCCGTAGCGGGTGTTGACTATGAACTGATTGATACTCAATTAGCTTTTGAAGTATGTGGGCAGACTACGTTGAAAGTCAGAATCATGGATAACGAAGAGATAACAGATGTCGTCAAAACCTTTACTGTTAACCTGAAAGCTGAAACCCCGGAAGTAAAATCTGGTATTTCCAGTATAAAAGTTTATATCATTAGTGATGATGTGGAGAAGGTTACCATGGCAGGGCATTACACACTTACAGCACAGGATTTTGTAGAGGGAACTAAATTGTCTTCTACTCCGGGTGGAGTAGAAATAGTGCAGGACTTGGATGATAGCAATAAGTATTACATGAGAAATATGGTTTTGGTCAATGGAGATAAAGTGTTACCTCTTACGATGGGAGGTGATTTGTATTTCACTGTTGACAATAGTGGAAACATGGCGATTCCCAGCCAATTGAAAATCGGCAATTACGGTGATGGAGAAGCGTTCGCTGTCGGCTTGACAACTGAAGGTTATTTCACTGAAGATCCTATAAAGATAGAAAAGAAGGATAACCGGTTACTTATTATGGGCGGAGGACTTGCAGGTATTTTTATAGATGATAAGGATGACCTGAGTATTTATTATGCCTTGAAAAATATAATTCTCGAGAAAGTAAACCACTAACGAATTCAGAAATATGAGATATAAGATTCTAAGATTGGCATCAGCGGCTTTCGCTATTCTATTGGTAGCGTGCCATGAACAAAGTGAATATCTTTTTGGAGCGGACGCCCCTTTGGTAGAGATAAGTGCCGACGCTGAAAATGAGGGAAACTTTACCCCGGAAGCTCAAACCGGTTATGCCCTGCTTCGTTCCAACGCGCGTTGGAAAGCGGAGAGTCTGTCCGAATGGTTGACGTGCAACACGACCGCCGGAGAATATAATGATACGATTTATTTTTCCATGCTTGAGAATAAGGGGGATACACGTATTGGTAAGATTGTAGTTCGTAATACGATTGGCGAGGAGAGATTGGATACATTGACCGTCAGACAACAATGTGCTGTCAGCTTTATCCCCGAAGGCTATAAAATAAAGATTGAATCGGATGACCTGAAAGCACCTTTGTCCGGTGAATCTTTTGCCGAAGTAAAGTTTGAAGTGAACAGTCCTACCGCTTGGCGTGCATTTACCAAGGTAGCAGACGGATGGAGTACGGTAATGACGAAGAAAGGTGAAACATCGGGAAGCGGCTCGTTGATTGTGACTGAGAATGAAACAGTTGTTCCCCGGTCGATGTATATCTATGTCCAGTCAGTTGAGTTCCCGACACTGAAAGACAGTATTCTGCTTACACAATCCGCTCGTCCGTTGAAGTTGGAGATAATATCGCCTACAAATAAGAAAATCATGCTTGATGGTGCGGAATCGCAATTCATATTCTCTGTCAACGGAGACGGAAAGTGGAAGATTGAAGACGCGCCGGGATGGGTTGAGCTGGAAAAAACAGAATATGAGGGTAATGCAAATGTATTTGTGAAAGTATCTGCCACTGGTACGGAACGCACGGCTCTGTTGACTGTAAGGTCACTTGTACAAACCGATAAAACAGATGTACTGACCATAGAGCAGAAGAATATTCCTGATGGACGACTGAAAGACAGCTTGGCATTAGTTGCTATTTATCAGGCTACCAAAGGAGAAAACTGGAAATATACCTGGAAACCGGAACTGCCATTGTCTGATTCGAATTGGCCGGGAGTCTTTTTTGATACGGTTGACGGTGAACTTCGTGTGGTGGATTTGAGTTTGTTGGATTATAATATGGAAGGAAGTCTGCCTAATGAAATCGGTTGGCTGACGGAAATCATCAAAATCAAGTTGCAACGGAATAAACTTTCAGGGCCGCTTCCTGCCAGCATCAACCGTCTGACAAACTTGACGCATCTTTATATCACTTCAAATCAGTTCAGCGGAGAGTTCCCGGATATTCCGAATCTGCAAAAGTTGACTTGGATAGAAATGGAATTTAATCGTTTCACGGGAGAATTTCCACCTGTATTCTCTTTATTACCCAAATTGTCGACTTTGAAGATGAAGTATAACAATTTCGATCCGAACACTTGTGTTCCCGTCCGCTTCGGTGGTTGGAAGCTATCACTGTATATCAATCCGCAACGTGCTGTATATGGTGACACAAAGACCGATTATAATTTGGTCGATTGTCCTAACTAGAAAATAGCATTGCTATTTTGTATTGTGGAATAGGCTTACACCGTTTTTTGTTTAAAAGATAGGTGTAAGCCTATTTCATAGTATAAGGCATTCTTAATTTATGTAAGTAGAATTAAGTTATATATGCAGGAAAAGTAGTAACTTTGACACCTTATAAATGAAACACAATGAAAACAAAAACACTCTTGTTTATAATGACTATCCTGTTATTTTTCTATTGTTCGTTTTTTACTGCTTGTAAGAACAACACGGGGGGCGGGACTGTTACCGAGCAAACGAATAGTTACGAATTGATGCAAAAGGTTATCCGTGACAATGATATAAAAACATTTGATAGCCTGATGAAACATATTCCTGTCATTGATTCATTGATGTCGATAGAAGGTGAGAATTTTGCTTACACACTTCTTGGATATGTCATCAAGAACAATAATTATGAGTTTACAGAGAAGCTGATTGATGCGGAAGCCGATCTTGGCAAAGCATATGAAACGTTTTATTTTCTTAGGGATGCGCTCTATCTTGCCATCGAATGTAAATCCGATTCTATCGTACAGTTATTATTGGAGAAAGGGGCCGATCCGAATGAGAGATATGATGAGAGCGGTACGACGGCTCTTCTGATGAGTTGTAGTGATATGGAATGTAACCGTATCTCCGAGTTGTTGATAACTTATGGAGCATATGTCAACGGAGTAGCGGAAAAAGATAGTAGCTGGGTGAATATCCCCTATGCCTATCCACTCTTTGTTGCTATCAAAAGTTGTAATCTCGAAATGGTGGAATATCTGATAGGGAAAGGATGTCGTCTCTCTTTGGGAGAAGTATCTGCCTTTGAACTTGCAGAAAACGAATGTGAGGGTGAGCTTCTCGGTTTCATCAATCAATATATGCTGGATAACTACCGTTTGGAAGTGGATGAAAGTTGGTATGGTGAATATGGATATACAAGCGGTGCTGAGGGAGAGGACTGGCGGAATCAACATGCTTTTACGATAACCATTCGTCCCGATACCTGCCTTTTTGAAGGGGAAGGTTATCAACTCTATTTTCAGGATTTATGTACTGTAAAGAATGAACGGCAGGATACCATCGAACTCTACTATTATTATACGTTGGATGGTTCGAGAAGAAACAGCAGCGAGCCATATATCGGAATGTTGTTTCGTAAGGATGGCAAGTATTATCTCAATAGTTCAGCATTGGGCGACGAAGCGGTTAACAATACGGATGTGGAAATAGAAAAGGAAGGCTAGGAAAGATATGAGAGAAATTATAGCTTTACTGATAGCGGTAGGTATGGTCTTTCTTTACCATTGGGCTATGGCAAGATGGTTTGACCTCAAAGCTGTTCGTTGGGGACATTACTTGATGGAGTATGGCAAAGATAAGGAAGTGATGAGTTTCCCTATCATGTCATTTGAGAAGGATTATTACTTTTCATGCATTGATTGGCAGGCAGATCATTTGGCACATATGCATTCATGGGGAAAACGCTCGGTGGCAGAGCCTGATAAATATAATCTCCGTTTTGTCGATTCAAGTGGAAAAATGTTCAGAATAAAAGAAATAACTGTATTGGGATGGATGCAGCCCGGACTAAGGAAGAAGAACCGGATCATGTGTGTAGACTATAAATATGAAGATGCTACGGAAATCTCATTAGAAGATTTCAAAAATGAAATACGTGAGGTAGCTCACAATCAGAAAACCTATATTTGTGATATATTGGAACTGGATAATATCAGCCAACTGGATGAGCGGTTGGATGAGTGTTGTACGCACCATGATATTATCAAATTTATTGCAGCTGCTAGTATTCGGAATAATGATGTCGGGTTTGATGCTAAGGGATAAAAAACTTAGTATTAAATTAAAAGTGAAACTTTGGACTGGCCGGACATTGTAGCTTCTTTAAAAATATTTATATTTGCGGACAAGTTGGAACTAAAGCCGAACTATTGACAATAACATAATTAAAAAGAATCAGATGAAACAGGACATGATTGTTATCCTTGACTTGGGTAGTCATGAGAATACGGTATTGGCTCGCGCCATCCGTGCGTTAGGAGTGTATAGTGAGATTTATCCTCACGACATCACAGTGGAAGAACTGAAAGCATTGCCCAACGTAAAGGGTATTATTATCAATGGCGGACCGAACAATGTGATTGACGGTGTATCTATTGATGTAAATCCGGGTATTTATACAATGGGTATCCCTGTCATGGCAGCCGGTCACGATAAAGCGACTTGTGCAGTAAAACTGGCAGAATTTACAGACGATATTGAAGCTATTAAGAATGCTGTGAAATCTTTCGTCTTCGATACTTGCAAAGCTGAAGCCAACTGGAACATGACGAACTTTGTGAACGACCAGATAGAACTGGTTAAGCGTCAGGTAGGTGATAAGAAAGTGCTGTTGGCTCTGTCCGGTGGAGTGGATAGCTCTGTGGTAGCTGCTTTGCTTTTGAAGGCAATCGGTGACAATTTAGTATGTGTACACGTAAATCATGGCTTGATGCGTAAAGGGGAGTCTGAAGATGTGGTTGAAGTGTTCAAAAATCAGTTGAAGGCAAATCTTATTTATGTAGACGTCACCGACCGTTTCCTGAATAAACTGGCAGGCGTGGAAGATCCCGAACAAAAACGTAAAATCATCGGTGGTGAATTTATCCGTGTATTTGAAGAAGAAGCACGCAAACTGGATGGTATCGACTTCTTGGCTCAGGGTACTATTTATCCGGATATTGTAGAAAGTGGAACAAAGACTGCCAAAATGGTGAAATCCCATCATAATGTAGGCGGTCTGCCCGAAGACCTTAAATTCGAACTTGTAGAACCTTTACGTCAACTGTTCAAGGATGAAGTCCGTGCCTGTGGTTTGGAGTTGGGCTTGCCTTATGAGATGGTTTACCGTCAGCCTTTCCCCGGTCCCGGTTTAGGTGTGCGTTGCCTGGGTGCTATCACACGCGACCGTTTGGAAGCTGTACGTGAATCAGACGCTATCCTGCGTGAAGAATTTCAGATTGCCGGATTGGATAAGAAGGTATGGCAGTACTTCACGGTAGTACCAGATTTCAAATCTGTTGGTGTACGTGATAATGCCCGCTCTTTTGACTGGCCTGTTATTATTCGTGCCGTCAATACGGTAGATGCCATGACAGCTACCATTGAACCGATTGATTGGCCGATTCTGATGAAAATCACAGACCGTATTCTGAAAGAAGTGAAGAATGTAAATCGTGTTTGCTATGATATGTCGCCGAAACCCAATGCGACTATAGAATGGGAATAAAAGAACTTTTTAAATGATATTTCGATAGCCTCAATTTTTTGTAAGTTGAGGCTATTTTTATTGTTCAACATTGGCTTCTGGCAGAAATGTAATTGAGGATTTCACTATGATTTCGCGAAGAAGTAAAAAAGAAAAAGGCACCCAAGAGTGGAAGCCTCTCAAATGCCTTATTCTTATCAAGCGGGACCCGGGATGAATCGGGGGCTCATGATTAAAAATCTGCGTCTTCCAAAGGCTGACGCCTTTGAAAGCTACCGATAGATCTACTCCTTTTTGTTGATAATCAGTGATACATATGAATTTATGAAATATTGAGGTTTGATAGAAAAAAGATTTATTGTGAGGAAAATGATAAAATAGCGTTACCTTAGACGTTATTTCATAATGGATATAGCAACCGAATTGTAACATAGAATATCTATGTGTCTTCACCATCGCTGCTCCAATGTTGGAATGGGGATAGCAGAGACTCCTTTAAATCGCACCGTTTTTAGGGGGTAACTTTACCCAGAAGAGTGACTAATGAGTCATAATTATTACTCTTTGCTATTTGTAAAGGTGTTGAGCCGTCTTGGTCAGTTACATTGCGGTCTACGTTGTGTTTCAACAATGCTTTTACGGTCTGGATATCATTCCTTTGTGTCGCTTCAATTATAGGGTAGAAAGTATAATCTCCACCGCAATTTCCAGCACCATTCGGATTCGCTCCTACGTCTAACAACAACGAGGCTGTCTCCGAGTTTGAGTTTATACAAGCCAGCGACAGGGCTGTCAATCCATTTTCGTTATACACTTTATTTACATCCTCTTTTTGTGTAATCAAAAACTTTAATATATCGACTTTATTGAAGTAAACTGCCGCATAAACGATGTCGTACTCATAGATGTCGTCCGAGAGACATTGCTCTTTGTCCGCTCCATCATTTAGCAACTTTATAACCCCTGCTAAATCACCTTTGCCACAAGCTTCACCCAGTCGTGTTGCCTTGTAGTTACCTATCTCGACAACATATCCATCGATTTTCGTCGTATCTTGAGTGATGATTGCTGGATATGTGCTACCTGATTTTGATTGACCGATAGAACAACCACAGAATAATAAGCACAAAATTAAAGTCAGGATATTTTTCATTATATATAATATATTAATTTATAATTTCAATGTGAGTAGCAGCTTTCTTACTATCAAATTTAACATTACTTGAGTTGGCTATTCCCGCGAAAGGATGTATGATCTTCTTGGCAGAACTTTCTTTCGATAGCTCTATAATAAATTATACATGCTTTCAGAGATACAATATAGTCTGTTTCGTCAATTTTATATTTTGCATTTACTTCTTCTTTTTTTGATACAGCAATATGTTGAATTTATCATAAGTGAGACATAAAAAATCATCTGAAACTATTAGCGTTTGCCAAAGAGAGTAAGAATCGAATGAAAATTTATCATCGGTTTCATAATCAGAATCGAAATAGTCCACAAACCGTATATATGAGACCGAATCTGAAATATCACATCCATACTGTTTCAATAAATTAATATGATCTTCACCAATATGATACCTATCAGTGCCAAAATAGTGTTCAGTTTCATCTTTTTCGTACACAAACCGTGCTCGGTATCTATGCTTTACAGTAATGATTATAGTATCATGGCTAAATTGCACGGTCGTATTAAGTAGTACATTTCTTAGGGAGTCACTAGGTGGATCGTATTGATATTCATGCAATCGCATCAAATCCCACTCTGTGACGTAGTCTGGAATTACTCTTTTTGTTTGAGCATCGCACGAAAAAAGCATAAAGAGAACACCTACTATTGTAATTATCAGTTTCATTATTTATGATTTTTATAAACGTTATTTTCTTCATTACATATAATCTCAAACTATCAATATTTTATTTTTCTCTGAGTTTCAATGAAGGACTATTGCTTTTTAGTGGCTGTTTTCTTAACGATAACAGTAGTCAAACTATCCAGATCCCACTCTTGCCATGGTTGAGACTCCAATACAATTAATTCTCGCAAGAGAATGTCTTCCCCAGGGGTGTCCCTTATGCTAAACTCTTTAAGATTTGGACAGCCTGTTAAATCTAGTGTCTCAAGCAGGTTTTCCTCCAAATAAAGGTCTTCGAGAGATGGGCAATTCTCAATATTTACAAATGTTAACTGGTTATGGTAAGCAAGAACACGTTCCAATTTCGGACAGTTTTTTATAACCAAAGAGTCTATAAAGCCAAATGAGGTATTCATCTGCGATAGAAACTTGAAGTTGTTAACACTAAAACATCCACTTGTGTTTCGTGGATACCCCTTTGGGTCAAAAAAGGTTATACTGCTAAGTTTATACACCCCGTCTCTTTTTAATGCGATAAATCCCCAAAACAAAGGCCACTTAGGATTATAGCCTAACACCTCTCCATTAGTTTTCGACTCGATATTTGACTGTTGTGATAGAAAGGAGTTTATCTGTGCCACCTCATATGGATCATAGGCTCTATTCTCGTAAAGCAATATTATATATGTTGTGATTGCAAGAACAACAAGAGTCGCTAAGCCAATTATATGCTTTTTTTTCATAATTCCGTCACTTGCTAAAAAAAGAAAAAGGCACCCAAGAGTGGAAGCCTCCCAAATGCCTTATTCTTATCAAGTAGCGGGACCCGGGATTGAACCGGGGACCTCATGATTATGAATCATGCGCTCTAACCAGCTGAGCTATCCCGCCATCGTTTCTCGATTGCGGGTGCAAAGATAGATGTTTTTTCATAATCTCCAAAACAATTCTGTATTTTTTTTGTTTTTTTCTTTAGGAAAGGTTTCCATTTTCCCTATAAATAGGGAGTTTGAGGACCAATAGTGAAAGAATAATTAAATAAAGTGTCTGATTTATACCGTGTATTCAGAAAAAAGTATTTATCTTGGCACACGTAAAAACAATTCGAAATTGCTATGAAAAAGGAAAAGATTCATTTGGAATATTTATTGAACGCAACCTCTAAAAATATTCTTTGGGGAGCTATTAGTACACCTACCGGGTTGGAGGACTGGTTTGCTGACAAAGTGATATCCGATGATAAGATAGTAGAATTCCATTGGGGGAAAACTGAACAGAGGGTAGCTGAGATTATAGCCATCCGTGCTTTCTCTTTCATCCGTTTCCGTTGGCAGGATGATGAAAACGAACGCGATTACTTCGAAATCAAAATGACGTATAATGAGTTGACAAGTGACTATGTATTAGAAATTACCGATTTCGCAGAGCCGGATGAAGTGGCTGATATGAAAGAATTATGGGAGTCACAGGTAACTAAATTAAGAAGAACTTGCGGTTTTTAGTTAACTTTCAACTAAAAATTTTCGATGCTCCTTTTTTTGTGCTAATTTTGCGTCTTAAATGCACGAACCTATTAAGATGCTACGCATAAAGAAATTAGATATATTCATTGTAAAGAGCTTTTTCATGCTCTTTATAGGCACATTCTTCATTTGTCTGTTCATCTTTATGATGCAGTTCTTGTGGAGATATGTAGACGAATTGGTCGGAAAAGGATTGGAGATGAGCGTAATGGCTCAATTCTTCTTTTATTCCGCATTGACATTAGTGCCAGTATCGTTGCCGTTGGCAGTGCTACTGGCTTCTTTGATTACTTTCGGTAACTTCGGTGAGCGTTACGAACTGCTTGCGATGAAGGCTGCGGGTATCTCCCTGCTCAAAATCATGCGTCCGCTTGCGTTCTTTGTATGCGGGCTGGTCGGCGTTTCATTCTATTTCCAAAACGTAGTTGGCCCTATTGCCCAGGCTAAACTGGGAACCCTGATTCTTTCGATGAAACAGAAATCTCCGGAACTGGATATTCCCGAAGGCGTATTCTATTCCGAGATAAAGGATTATAATCTGAAAGTTGCCAGGAAAAACCGGAAAACAGGTATGCTCTATGATGTCCTGATTTATAATATGAAGGACGGATTCGAAAATGCGCATATCATCTATGCAGACTCCGGCCGTATGGAAATGACGGCTGACAAACAGCATCTTTGGCTGCATCTGTATAGCGGCGACTTGTTTGAGAATCTGAAAGCACAGAGTATGAAATCGCAGAATGTACCCTATCGGCGTGAATCATTCAGGGAGAAACATACATTGATTGAATTTGACTCCGACTTTAATATGGCGGACGAAAGTATCATGAGCAATCAGTCCAGTGCCAAGAATATGACGATGTTGCAGGCTTCCATCGACTCGATGAAAGTGTTGGGAGACAGCATCGGAAGGCAGTATTACCGGGAAGTGGCCGAAGGGAATTTCCGCCCTTCTTATGGATTGAGCAAAGAAGATACGGTCAAAATTGAGAATGCGAATATACAGGAGTATAATGTGGACAGTCTTTATGCCGCCGCATCGCTGACGCAGAAGCAGAAGGTGTTATCTTCTGCCACGAGTCGTGCCGAAAATGTGTCCAGTGACCTTAGTTTCAAGAAATTCACAATGGAGAATAATGATTATGCCATCCGGAAGCATAAGACGGAATGGCATAAGAAGATTACCATTTCCCTTTCTTGTCTGCTATTCTTCTTTATCGGAGCACCCTTAGGCGGTATTATCCGCAAAGGTGGTCTGGGTATGCCGGTAATCGTATCGGTACTGGTGTTTATCATTTATTATATCATTGATAACACGGGTTATAAGATGGCGCGTGACGGTAAATGGATTGTGTGGATGGGAATGTGGACAAGTAGTGCGGTTCTCGCTCCGTTGGGCATCTTCCTTACTTACAAATCGAACAAGGACTCTGTGGTGCTGAATGCCGATGCGTATATTAACTGGTTTAAGAAGGTTGCCGGAATCCGTAGCGTGCGTCATTTGTTCAAGAAAGAGGTTATCATTCATGACCCGGACTACGGACGCATACCGGGAGAATTGGAACAGCTTACGGCGGAATGTCAGGCATATGTTACCCGCAATCAGTTGATGAAAGCGCCCAATTACTTCAAGTTATGGATGGCAGGTGAGAAGGATGATGAAGTAATGGCTATCAATGACAGGCTGGAAGCATTGGTGGAAGAAATGTCCAATACCAAGTCGGCTACTTTGATAGGAGCATTAAACAATTATCCTGTCATTCCCGTTTCTGCTCATATACGACCGTTCCATATTTATTGGCTGAATCTGGTAGCCGGGGTGATTTTCCCCGTGGGATTGTTTTTCTATTTCCGCATTTGGGCGTTCCGTATTCGTCTGGCGAAAGACATGGAACGGATTATAAAGAATAACGAACAAGTTCAATTCATCATACAGAAAATTAATAAATAATTGATATGGAAGAGATTAAAATGGATAGAATAGAAGACGCGATTGCCGACTTCAAGGAAGGTAAGTTTGTCATAGTAGTAGATGATGAAGACCGCGAAAATGAAGGTGACCTGATTATTGCCGCTGAAAAGATAACTCCCGAGAATGTAAACTTCATGTTGAAACACGCACGTGGAGTGCTTTGCGCACCTATCACAGTGTCCCGTTGCAAGGAGCTGGATTTGCCGCATCAGGTGAGTGATAATACTTCCGTACTGGGAACTCCTTTTACGGTTACTATCGATAAACTGGAAGGCTGCTCCACCGGAGTATCTGCTTCCGACCGTGCCGCTACAATTCGGGCATTGGCCGATCCTACTTCCACGCCGGCTACTTTCGGACGTCCGGGACACGTCAATCCGTTGTATGCACAGGAAAAGGGAGTGCTTCGCCGTGCGGGACATACGGAAGCTGCTGTTGATATGGCACGTTTGGCAGGACTTTACCCGGCTGGCGCTTTGATGGAAATCATGAGCGACGACGGTACGATGGCACGTCTTCCCGAACTTCGCAAAATGGCAGATGAATATGACTTGAAGTTGATTTCTATTCACGACCTGATCGCTTACCGCTTGGAACAGGAATCAATCGTAGAGAAAGGGGTAGAGGTAAATATGCCTACCGAACATGGGATGTTCCGCTTGATTCCTTTCCGTCAGAAGTCGAACGGACTGGAGCACATGGCTATATTTAAAGGTACGTGGAGTGCGGACGAACCGATTTTGGTGCGTGTTCATTCATCTTGCGCTACCGGAGACATTCTCGGTTCACAGCGTTGTGACTGTGGCGAACAGTTGCATAAAGCCATGGAAATGATTGAAAAAGAAGGAAAAGGCGTAGTCGTTTACCTGAATCAGGAAGGTCGGGGCATCGGTCTGATGGAAAAGATGAAAGCCTATAAACTTCAGGAAGACGGAATGGATACTGTTGACGCTAACATTTGCCTGGGACACCTCGCCGACGAACGTGACTATGGTGTAGGTGCACAGATTCTTCGCGAACTGGGAGTGCACAAGATGAGACTTTTGACAAATAATCCGGTGAAACGTGTCGGTCTTGAAGCCTATGGATTGGAAATAGTAGAAAATGTACCTGTTGAAACCGTTCCTAATCCGTACAATGAACGCTACCTGCTAACAAAGAAAGAAAGAATGGGGCATACTTTACATTTTAATAAGTAAATTGCCGATTTGTTTTCATATATCAAATATTATCGCTTATTTTGCAACGATTTTCACTCAACAACAATAAAATAGATACAAAATGAATCAATTATCAGATCGTTTGAACAGCTTGTCGCCGTCGGCGACGCTTGCCATGTCGCAGAAGAGCAACGAGCTTAAGGCACAAGGCGTTGATGTTATTAACTTAAGTGTAGGAGAACCGGATTTCAATACTCCTGACCACATCAAAGAAGCTGCAAAAAAAGCCATAGATGATAACTTCTCCCGTTACTCTCCGGTACCGGGCTATCCGGCTTTGCGCAACGCTATTGTTGAGAAACTGAAAAAAGAAAACGGTCTGGAATATACAGCAGCCCAGATTTCTTGTGCAAACGGTGCAAAACAGTCTGTTTGTAATACAATCCTCGTATTGGTAAATCCGGGTGACGAAGTTATCGTTCCGGCTCCTTACTGGGTAAGCTACCCGGAAATGGTGAAAATGGCGGAAGGTACTCCCGTTATCGTTTCGGCAGGTATCGAACAGGATTTCAAGATTACTCCCGAACAGTTGGAAGCTGCCATTACCCCGAAGACTAAAGCGTTGATTCTTTGCTCTCCGTCCAATCCGACAGGTTCTGTATATACAAAAGAAGAATTGGCCGGCTTGTCTGCCGTACTGGCTAAGTATCCGCAGGTAATCGTGATTGCTGACGAAATCTACGAACATATCAATTATATCGGCGCGCACCAAAGCATTGCACAGTTCCCCGAAATGAAGGAACGTACAGTGATTGTAAACGGTGTGTCAAAGGCTTACGCTATGACCGGATGGAGAATCGGTTTCATCGCCGGACCGGAATGGATTGTAAAGGCTTGCAACAAATTGCAGGGTCAATACACTTCAGGCCCTTGCTCCGTATCTCAGAAGGCTGCTGAGGCTGCATATGTAGGTACTCAGGAACCGGTAAAGGAAATGCAGAAAGCATTCGAACGTCGTCGCGACCTGATTGTGAAACTGGCAAAGGAAGTTCCGGGATTTGAAGTAAACGTTCCGCAAGGCGCTTTCTATTTGTTCCCGAAATGTGACGCTTTCTTCGGAAAGAGCAACGGTGACCGTAAGATTGCAGACTCGGACGACTTGGCAATGTACCTGCTCGAAGAAGCTCATGTAGCTTGTGTAGGCGGTGCTTCTTTCGGTGCTCCTGAATGTATCCGTATGAGTTATGCTACAAGCGATGAGAATATCGTGGAAGCTATCCGTCGTATCAAGGAAGCATTGGCTAAATTGAAATAAGCGGTTCTTATATAGAATAAAAAGGCAGTGGGCGGTTTCCTTGGAAATCGCCCACTGTTTTTTTATTGTTGAGAAGAGATAATAAAAAAGGCTGCCTTCCGTGGAAAGCAGCCTATACTTTTTTGTAGATTGTATTATTCAGCCGGGTGAATAGCTTCAGACGGACAAACGTCTGCGCAAGTTCCACAGTCAGTACATACATCCGGGTTGATAGAATAGATATCACCTTCAGAGATAGCTTCTACCGGACACTCGTCGATACAAGTTCCGCAAGCAATACAATCGTCACTAATTACGTAAGCCATTTTTCTAAGATTTAAATTATTAGTACTAATTTCTTCCGCAAAAATAAGGCTTTTATTGATTGGTTGTTATGCTTCTATGATTAAATTGACTTAATTTGTACGTCTTCTAAATAAGCAACGTCCCTATTATGTGCTATATTTTTCGTATTTTTGTGCTCAAATTACTAATATATAGCGATTATGCCTTTAAATTTACCCGATAAACTACCTGCGATAGAGCTATTGAAGGAAGAGAATATTTTCGTTATCGACACTTCCCGCGCTACGCAGCAGGACATTCGTCCGCTACGGATTGTGATTCTGAACCTGATGCCGTTGAAGATTACGACGGAAACGGACTTGGTGCGCTTACTTTCAAATACTCCGCTTCAGGTGGAGATTTCTTTTATGAAGATCAAGAGCCATACGTCCAAGAATACGCCGATAGAACATATGAAAACGTTCTATACGGATTTCGACCAGATGCGTCACGAGAAGTACGACGGTATGATTATCACCGGAGCTCCTGTGGAACAGATGGACTTCGAGGAAGTGACTTATTGGGATGAGATTACGGAAATCTTTGACTGGGCACGTACGCATGTGACTTCTACCTTATATATATGCTGGGCTGCGCAAGCCGGATTGTATCATCATTACGGGATTCCCAAGTATCCGCTGGAAAAGAAGATGTTCGGTATCTTCGAGCATCGGGTATTGGAACCTTACCACTCTATTTTCCGTGGTTTTGATGATTGTTTCTATGTACCCCACAGCCGCCACACGGAAGTGCGGCGGGAAGATATACTGAAAGTTCCGGAGTTGACGTTGCTCTCCGAGTCGGAAGAGGCGGGAGTATATATGGCGATGGCACGCGGTGGGCGTGAATTCTTCGTGACCGGACACTCGGAATATTCTCCTTTGACATTGGATACGGAATATCGTCGTGACCTGGATAAAGGCTTGCCGATAGAGATTCCCCGTAATTATTACGTGGATGATGATCCTGATAAAGGCCCGTTGGTACGTTGGCGTGCCCATGCCAATCTGTTGTTCTCCAACTGGCTGAACTACTTCGTTTATCAGGAAACTCCCTACAATATTAATGATATTAAATGATAAAGCAGCGTAAAATAGAACTTCTCGCTCCGGCGAAAAATCTGGAATGTGGTATTGAAGCTATCAATCATGGTGCGGATGCCGTATATATCGGTGCTCCGAAGTTCGGTGCACGTGCGGCGGCTGTGAATTCTTTGGAAGATATCGAGGCATTGGTGCAGCATGCCCATTTGTATAATGCACGTATCTATGTCACTGTCAATACCATTCTGAAAGAAGAGGAACTGCAAGAGACGGAAGAGATGATTCATGCCCTGTACCGGATTGGTGTGGATGCGCTGATTGTACAGGACATGGGGATTACCAAACTGAATCTTCCGCCGATACCGCTTCATGCCAGTACGCAGATGGACAACCGTACGCCTGAGAAGGTGAAATTCCTTTGGGAAACAGGCTTTCGCCAGGTTGTGCTGGCGCGGGAATTATCGTTGCGTGAGATAAAGAAGATACATGATACTTGCCCCGAAGTGCCTTTGGAAGTATTTGTACATGGAGCGCTTTGTGTCAGTTATAGCGGGCAGTGCTATGTCAGTCAGGCTTGTTTCGGACGTAGCGCGAACCGGGGAGAATGTGCGCAGTTCTGCCGTTTGCCTTTTAGTCTGGTCGATTCGGACGGAAAAGTAATTGTTAAGGATAAACATTTGCTTTCTCTGAAAGATATGAATCAGAGTGATGAATTGGAGCAGTTACTGGATGCCGGAGCTTCTTCGTTCAAGATAGAGGGGCGGCTGAAAGATGTGTCTTATGTAAAGAATGTGACGGCTGCTTATCGCCGGAAGCTGGATGCTATCTTTGCCCGTCGGCAGGAATATGTAAGAGCGTCTTCGGGAACTTGCCGTTATGAGTTCAAACCGCAGTTGGATAAGAGTTTCAGCCGTGGATTTACTCATTATTTCCTGCATGGGCGTGATAAGGAAATCTCCTCTTTCGATACTCCCAAGTCATTGGGAGAGGAAATGGGAACGATGAAGGAAGCCCGTGGCAATTATCTGACAGTTGCCGGACTGAAATCCTTTAATAATGGAGACGGCGTTTGCTATATCGACGAGCAGGGACGTTTGCAGGGATTTCGTATCAACCGGGTGGATAGCAATAAACTGTATCCACAGGAGATGCCCCGTATCAAACCCCGTACGACACTGTATCGTAATTTCGACCAGGAATTTGAACGTGTACTTTCACGGAAGTCGGCCGAAAGGAAGATTGCAGTCAATATATTGCTCGCTGATAATGAGTTCGGCTTCTCGCTGACGTTGACCGATGAGGATGATAACAGCGTCACGCTGAGTCTTTCCCGCGAAAAGGAATTGGCACGTACACCGCAGACGGAGAACCTGAAAACGCAGCTTGCAAAATTGGGAAATACGCCTTTCGAAGCGAAAGAGATAGAAGTCTCATTTGTGGAAAACTGGTTTCTGCCCGCTTCGGCATTGGCTGATTTTCGTCGGCAGGCAATAGATAAGTTAATGGCTGCCCGCCGGATAAACTATCGTCAGGAATTGGCTGTATGGAAACAGACGAATCATGCTTTCCCGCAAACGGCATTGACCTACTTGGGAAATGTGATGAACAGCCGTGCGGCTTCTTTCTATGAAGAGCATGGGGTGCAGCGTGTTGCTATGGCTTACGAGAAAGAAGCGGTGGAAGATGCGGTATTGATGTTCTGCAAACATTGTTTGCGTTATAGCATGGGATGGTGTCCCATTCATCAGCGGGTGCGCTCACCTTATAAAGAACCTTATTATTTGGTATCGAATGATGGCAAACGTTTCCGTCTGGAATTTGATTGCAAGAATTGTCAAATGAAAGTAAAAGCGGAGCAATGAGAATAATTCACCACAGAGGACGCGGAGGACACAGCGTATCAGGGCATTTTCCCGAAACCGGCTTTTTGAATGGTTGGTGGGAGAATCTGTTTTCCTTTGTCTTTTTCGTACCCTTTGTGGTGGTTCTGCTGTTTTTCTTCTCGTCTTGTCATTATACTCGTCCCAATCTTTCCTCTGAAGAGATGTCGCAGAAAACGAAGGACTCTCTGAATTACCTTTATGAACGGCATTATACCTGGAACACGAACCTGGAATTAACGGCGGATTCCGTCTCGTTGGAGTGCCTGCCTATCAAGGATACGTATATTGACCTCTACCGGGGCGACCGCGTGGTGGTAGCCGAATTTGCCGTGCACCCTGCCGATAGTGTGGATAGTATTTGGGTGAAACTGGCACATACACAGGATGAACAGGGGTGGATACGTGAGGTGGAACTGAAGCGGTCTTTTGTTCCTACGGATAGTATTTCTCAGGCCATCCATTTGTTTAGTGATACGCACGCTTCCTATTTTGTGGTTATATTCGCGTTGTTTGTCGGTGTTTGGCTGCTTCGTGCTTTCCGTCGGAAACAGTTGCAGATGGTGTATTTCAATGATATTGACAGTGTTTATCCGTTGTTCCTCTGTCTGTTGATGGCTTTCAGTGCAACGATTTATGAGTCCATGCAGGTTTTTACACCGGAAACATGGGAACATTTCTATTTCAATCCTACCTTGTCGCCTTTTAAAGTTCCTTTCATTCTTTCAGTCTTTTTGCTGAGTATCTGGTTATTTTTAATTGTCGCATTGGCGGTGCTTGATGACTTGTTCCGCCAGTTGACTCCGGCGGCGGCAATCTTTTATTTGTTGGGGTTGATGTCCTGTTGTATTTTCTGCTATTTCTTCTTTATTTTGATGGTTCATGTATATGTAGGTTATTTATTCCTCGCTCTTTTCATTCTTGTTTTTGCGAAGAAAGTGCATCAGAATAGTGGCTATAAATATCGTTGCGGACATTGTGGGGAGAAATTGAAAGAGAAGGGTGTGTGCCCGCATTGCGGGGCAATCAATGAATAATTCTATTGTTTATTTCATTTCCGAATAACTTTTTAGATGATGAATATCAGGTCTACCAAATTAAAAGAGCTTCCTTTAGTAATGGAGATTTATGACTGTGCCCGTGCTTTTATGCGGGCGACCGGAAACACTACCCAGTGGGTCAACGGTTATCCGTCCGAAGCATTTATCCGTCAGGAGATTGAAGAGGGGCATAGCTTTGTCTGTGCGGATGAACAAGGGGTGATATCAGGTACTTTTTGTTTTATATTGGGTGATGACCCTACTTATCAGCATATTTATGAGGGAGCATGGTTGAATGACGAACCTTATGGGGTAGTGCACCGGTTGGCAACGAACGGCATAAGGAAAGGGGTGGCGGCAGCTTGTCTGGACTGGTGCTTTCAACGGATGCCGAATGTCCGGGTGGATACACATCGGGATAATAAGGTCATGCAGCATATCTTGGAGAAGCATGGGTTTCAGCGTTGCGGTATCATCTATGTAAAGGATGGTACGGAGCGTATTGCTTATCAGAAGATACTTGTTTGATAAACTCGGTCTTATTCTTTTGGCTGAGTTTAGTCCATTTTTGCACGGATATGAGCCAAGTATTTAGCTTCATCAAGATTTAAAATGATATAATTATCTTGCACACCTACACTCTTTGCATCTATTCGATTGATACATAGAAATATAAGTGCGTGCAAGATACCGTTGCAGATGTGTGCAAGATAAAAGTATCTTGCACGCTGTCTGCTGTGATTACTTGGCTATTCATTCCTGTTAACGGTAGTTCCCATTTGTTTCAAGCACTTGAAACAAAGTGTTCATAGGCTTGGAACAAAGTGTTTACTTACTTGAAACAAAGTGTTTCTCTATAGCAAACACTTTGTTTCATTACTTTGAACAAGTCATTTGATGCCTTGATTCTATAAATGACTGCATAGTTTTTGGGAATTATCAGGAACTTTTTGAAAAAGACAAAGCGTGCAAGATACTTTTATCTTGCACACATCTGCAACGGTATCTTGCACACACTTATATTTCTATGTATCAATTTGATAGATGCAAAGAGTGCAGGTGTGCAAGATAATTATATCATTTTAAACTCTATACGAAATTTTAGAACCGGCAGCGAAGATCTATCCCGAACTGTACCGGACGCCCTTTCTGCATGAATCCTTTATTCATGGTTTCAAAATAGAAAGCTGCATAGCTTTTATTCAAGAAATTGCGTGCCCAAAAACTAATCATGGCATCTCCGATTTCGAGATTCGTTCTCCAGTTCAATGTCCCGTAGAAAGATTGGCTTACGTCATTCCGTTCCGTCCAGTAGATACGCCCGGCAGCATTATAATTCGCTTGGAATACTACACGGTCGAATATGGAGCGCGGACTACAAGTGATGGCATATTCTCCACCGATATTCAGGGTATGTTTGGGAACGAAGGGGACATATTTGCCGTTATAGTCATCTTTTACAGTGAGGTTTCCCTCTTTATCCTTTTCATATTCAACGTAGTCTGTAAAGGTAGCATAAGTATATCCGTAGCTTACGTTCAGGCTTAGTTCATTAGTCAAACTGGCACGGAGAGAGGCTTCCGCACCGTAGCTACGGCTTTTTCCGGCATTGAGAGTCGTACGTCCTAATCCACTTGCTGCGAACTGGGAAATCTGTTGGTCATGCATATCCATGTAGAAAGCGGAAAGGTCAGCCCAAAGTTTACCTTCCCAAAGAGTCAGATGGCTTCCTACTTCATAGTTCCATGAATATTCAGGTTTATAGCGAGTAGCTTCTTTTACTTCGGGAACTTCATCTTTCTTTGCATATTGGTCAATGATAGCAGCAAATTTGGAGAACTCATCGCTTTCCTTTATGGCATCTATCATTGAGTTTTTTAAATCTCCACTGATTAGGTCAGAGAACATTTGTACGTTGTAGCCACCGGAACGATAACCTTTTGATACGGTTGCATATACATTGTTTCCTTTTCCCCATTCGTATTGTAATGCGAACTTGGGGAGAAGCTGGACATAATCGTCTGATATTTTTCCGTCATAACCGGCATTTGCGAGCAGATTTTTAGCTTCTAATGACATAGATGGCATTGGGGGAGGAGCCATCATTTTCATGCTGAAGTTGAAATCAGTAGGGTCGCTCACAGAAGTATACTTCATGCTCATCTTTTCGTAATCCAAACGTAAGCCGATAGTAAAGGATAATCCTTTTACAAAGAGGTCATTCAATGTCGATTGATGGAAAACTGCCGCATTCCAAATAGGAGTACTGAAGTCTCCACCTACCAATAATGTAGGGTTATTAACAGTCAAATGTAATTTGGGAGCCGAAGGCTTCATGCCATCAAAAATGTTGTTTACATTTCCTTCAATAACATTTTTAACCCCGTCTTCCCAAAATGTCACAGGGCCTTTGGTATTCAATGTTTGGTATAAACCGAAAACTCCTGTTGCCCATTGCCATCTTTTATTCGCTTTTGATTTGAATACAATCTCTTCAGAAACAGTATTAGACTTCTGTTTCTGTTCTAGTGTATAGATTGCCTTTTCTGTAAAATCCTGGTCTAGGAACATACGGTCATTCAGGTTTTGATAACCTGTGACAGCACTAAGAATGAAGTTCCGTGCCTGGTATTCCAAATTGACTCCGGCATTCGTTAATCCGCGGCGATAACTGCTACGTTCGTTATATGAAATCTTTCCGATGTAGTCGGCACGGTCTTCAGTAAGCTCTTTCCCTTTTCTTTTAGCTTCTGCTATACCGTTTTGGGTAATCCCGGTATAATAATAAGGATAACCACCCTGATCGCTATATTCATAACTAAGCGCCATATCTATTTTCAGATTCGATGTCGGCATATAAATACCACGGAAACGCCCGCCGCCGGCATTGCTTTTATCCACCTTTTCATTATTTCGTGCCGAATTTTCAAAGAAACCGCCCGTATGCTCATAAAAACCTCCGGTGGAGAAAGCGAAACGGTCGGATATACGGTGATAATGAGTCAGTGAAACATTGTAGTTGTTGTAGGTCGCTGCTCCCATTCGTATATCGGTTCCTTGATAAGTGAAAGGCGATTTGGTATGCACTTTGATAAGCCCGCCCATCGTGTTACGACCGTACAATGTTCCTTGTGGGCCGCGAAGTACGTCGATACGTTCGATGTCACAATAATTAAAATCGAATGCGGATTTATCAATATAAGGGATATTGTCTACATAAAGTCCGACGGACGGAGTATTGATACGTGAACCGATTCCACGGATATAAATAGAGGTTGTCAGTTTGGAACCATAATCCGGGATAAATAAGTTGGGGACAATACCCGTCAGGTTTTTTACAGAGTTAACCTGGTTGGCACGCATGTTCTCTTGCGATAGAACGGTGGCGGCTACGGGTAAATCACGCAGTTTGCGGTTCTCTTTCGGAGTGGCGATTACTACCACTTCTTCTATGTCCACTACTTTTAGTGAGTCTTTCGGAAAATCTTCAGCCCATGCAGTCCCTGTCGTTAGGAGAGTGAGGGCAAGCATCATATTCTTTGTCTTCATTCGCGGTTAATTTGTCTGGTGCAAAGAAACGGCAAATATAGTTAACTGGCAATCCTCATTTATTAGGATTGTGATTTATTTTTTAAGGAATCAGATTCGGTCTGCTTCAATATACCCGTTCATTACAGCATAAATAGTCAGGCCGGATACCGATTTGATACCTAATTTCTCCGTGATATTCTTCCGGTGGGTGATGACGGTGGTCAGACTGATATTTAGTTTGTCTGCTATTTCTTTGTTGATTAATCCTTTGGTTACCAACACAAGCACTTCAATTTCACGAGCGGATAAAATTTCCTGATGCGGCTCTATCGGAGTCATGGGCGGCATATCTTTCACCGGATAACCGTTGTGGTGGGCATGTTGATGAAGTTTCAATATACTTTTCACCAATTCTTCTTCAGATTCATGAATATTGAGTACAGGGACGCCGGATAGTTGGAATTGCGGGCTGTCGCTTGCCAGTACGATGGTTTTCCGTTTCCGGGGAAGGAAGAAAGCGTTGTGCTCTACATAAATTTGTGCGGAAATAAAATAATGGGCATACATATCCGGGGTGTCATCCATCAGTTCGTTGAAATGATGGAAAGTACGTATGGTTGCCATAGGAATCATTTCCTCTAAAATACCTTTCAGTCCAAGGCAAGTAAGGGTGTTTGATTCAACAATTGCTATTTCGGGTTGGGGCTTCATCGGCTTATGTGTTTGGGTTAATGATTCAAATAGTTGGCTACCGCTTCCGCACATCGTTCTCCGTCTACTCCGGCAGAAACAATTCCACCGGCATAGCCTGCACCCTCTCCGCAAGGGAATAGTCCACGAACGGTTACATGTTGCAATGTCTCTTTGTCGCGTATGATGCGGACAGGGGAAGAGGTACGTGTCTCTACTCCAATCATCACTGCCTCATTCGTGAGGAAGCCATGACTGCTGCGTCCGAATTGCTGGAAACCGAGAGATAACCTTTTGCTGATAAACTCCGGCATCCAAAAGTGAAGCGGGGAAGAAATCAATCCCGGTGCATATGAAGATTCGGGCAGGTCATAACTTAATTTCTTACGGGTGAAATCCGACATACGTTGTGCCGGAGCCGTCTGCCGTCTGCCACCTTGCAACCAACACTGGCGTTCCAATTCTTCCTGAAAGTGAAGGACGGGGAGAAGTTGGGAGTTGAGAGTTGAGAGTCGGGAGTTGCTCAGAGATGGATTAAGAGCTAATAACTGCTCATTTTGTTGCGCAGCCAACTCTCCGTTCTCCATTCTCCACTCTCCACTTATTAAATCTTCCGGTTGTATTTCTACCACCATTCCCGAGTTGCTCCAACGTGAGCCGCGGTTGGAAGGAGACATGCCGTTTACTACGACTTGCTCCGGGCCACTGGCGGCAGGAACGATGAATCCACCGGGACACATACAGAAACTGTACACCCCTCTGCCTTCTGCTTGGGTTACGAAACTATATTCGGCAGCGGGCAGGTATTTTCCTCTTCCGTTCTTGTTGTGATATTGTATTTGGTCAATCAACATTGCCGGATGCTCCAGACGGACACCGACAGCGATTCCCTTTGCTTCAATCGTGACATCGTTTGCGGCTAGCCAACGGTAAACATCTCTCGCTGAATGTCCCGTAGCCAGTATCACAGGGCCGAGAAATGTTTTTCCCGTATTCGTCTCGATACCTTTTATTTCGTTGTTTTCAATAATCAGCGCATCCATCCGAGTCTCGAAATGGACTTCGCCGCCACATTCGATGATTGTATTCCGCATATTTTCAATGACACGCGGCAGTTTATCTGTTCCGATATGCGGATGCGCGTCTGCCAATATCGCCGTAGACGCTCCATGTTGGCAAAATACATTCAATATTTTGTCTACATTTCCTCTTTTCTTGCTGCGGGTATAGAGCTTTCCGTCCGAATAGGCTCCTGCTCCCCCTTCGCCAAAACTGTAATTTGATTCCGGATTTATCGTATGTTCCCTGCTGATTTGAGCTAAATCCTTTTTACGTTCGCGCACGTCTTTTCCGCGCTCTACGATAACCGGGCGTAAACCAAGTTCGATAAGCCGTAAGGCGGCAAATAGCCCGCCGGGGCCTGCCCCCACTACAATCACTTGTGGCTTTCCTTCTACCTTATTATATATAGTATGTTCGTACTCGTCGTCTTTGGGCATTTCATTGATGTAAACCTGTACCTTCAGATTGACAAATATAGTTCGTTGGCGTGCATCGATGCTCCGTTTCAGAATCCGGGTAGCATTGATGTTGCGTGGATTTATCCCTTTTTCCTCAGAAAGATATTCTTTCAGCCGTTGTTCGTTTGCTGCGATTTCGGGAAGGACACGGAGTTGGTATTCTTGTATCATATTTTTTCACCACAGAGGACACAGAGGTCACAGAGTTTAATTTTATAGAATGAAACGTTTAATTCCTTGTTTTAAATGGGCTACATTGAAATTTAGTAATAATCCATATTTCAGGTTACTAAGTTTCATATACGTTAGTAATTGGGCAGAATGTACAGGCTGTAGTGTTTCAACACTTTTCAGTTCTATAATGAGCTGATTGTCTATTAACAAATCTATTCTGTAATCTGTATCTAATTGAAACCCTTTATAGATTATAGGTAGTTTCTTTTGTCTTTCCACACTTATATTATTTTCTTTTAATTCGTAAAATAAACAGCTCTCATACGTACTTTCAAGTAAACCTGCTCCCAATTGGGTATGTACTTCAAAAGCCAATCCTAAAACCTTATTTGTTAAGACATTAATGTCCTGTATCATTACTAATTATTATTTAGTTTATTATTCCTCTGTGTCCTCCGTGTCCTCTGTGGTGAATCTAACCGAATAAAGCTCTGAAAGCCTCTTCTACCTTTCTGACAGGCACTAGCTCTATCTTCAATTTCTGTGTATCTATTCCTTGCAGATTATATTTCGGCAACAGGAAACGTTTGAAACCTAACTTTTCAGCTTCTCCGATACGCTGTTCTATCCTGTTCACGGGACGGATTTCTCCCGACAGCCCGATTTCTCCCGCCATGCAGACTTCCGGTTCGATAGCTGCGTCCATATTGGAAGAAAGAATAGCACTGATAACGGGCAAGTCGATAGCCGGGTCATTCACTTTCAGTCCCCCTGCAATATTCAGGAATACGTCTTTTTGTGCAAGCTTGAAGCCGACACGTTTTTCGAGAACAGCCAGCAGCATATTCATTCTTCTCAGATCGAAACCGGTTGCCGAACGTTGCGGATTTCCGTAAACAGCAGAACTTACCAAAGCCTGTGTCTCAATTAGGAACGGGCGAATCCCCTCAATGGCAGAAGCGATGGCAACCCCGCTCATTCCCTCATGGTCTTGACTTAGCAATAATTCAGAAGGGTTGCTCACTTGCCGCAATCCGTCCTGCCGCATTTCATAAATACCTAGTTCTGCCGTACTACCGAAACGGTTCTTGATGCTGCGCAGAATGCGGTACATATAGTGTTGGTCACCTTCAAATTGAAGGACAGTATCTACAATATGCTCCAATACTTTAGGGCCTGCAATGCTTCCTTCCTTATTAATATGTCCGATAAGCAATACCGGCGTATGTGTTTCTTTGGCAAAACGGAGAATGGATGCGGAACACTCCCTGACTTGCGCGATACTTCCGGGAGACGATTCTATATTTTCAGTAGAAATAGTCTGTATAGAGTCGATGATAACCAAATCGGGATTCGTGTTCTTAATATGCACATAAATCTGTTCGAGCGAAGTCTCGCAGACGATAAGGCAATCACAGGAAACACCGGAAAGGCGGTCGGCACGAAGTTTCAGTTGACGTGCACTCTCTTCGCCGGATACATAGAGAATCTTCTTCTCCGGCATATGCAGTACAGTCTGCATGACAAGCGTTGATTTGCCGATTCCCGGCTCGCCGCCTATCAGGACAAGAGAACCCTGTACAAGTCCGCCACCCAACACACGGTTCAATTCATCATCGTGCATATCAATGCGTGGTTCATCATCCGCTTCTATTTCACTGAGGACAACAGGTTTGGGCTTCTGCGTCTCAATGCCCGACACTGGTCGGCGGTTGGCCGGTTCTTTCCGTACGATTTCTTCTACATACGTATTCCATTCTCCACACGACGGACATTTGCCCACCCATTTCGGTGAGTCTTGTCCGCAGTTACTGCATACATATACGGTTTTCTCTTTTGCCATTTGTCTCTTATTCTAGTCAAAATTGTACTATAAACCTGCTTTCGGAGCAAAAGTAAGTATAAATAGCCCAAAGCACAAAACAAATCTCATCGATTTTAATTCAATTATGTAAAGCAAATCACAATAATAACTATTCTTGTTGTGATAATCCACAAAATACCGTTCAATATGAATAGTTTGCATATAAAGAGGATTTGGATTTGGTATTGGAACAGAATATTGAAATCTGATAAAACAGCAAAATGACCTTTGTTTTCTTAATGTATACATTATATATAAGGCATAATTTGTTCAACGCGCAAAACAAATTCATGGAAAATCTGTTCAATGCATAAAACAAATAGGGGGGCTTACAGAGTAATCTCTCCCGCCATCGACCGGTTCATCCGGTCGCGTACCTCATCCGGCGTATATCCGTGCCCCAACAGGAACATTAATTTTGTGACAGCCGACTCGGTCGTACTGTCGTAACCGGAGACAACACCTGCCTGCAATAACTGGTATCCCGTCTCGTAACGCTCCATCTCCACCATTCCTGCACTGCATTGTGTCACATTGACAATCACGATTCCACGTTCACTGGCCTGGCAAAGCCGGCGGATAAACCATTCTTTGCGGGGAGCGTTCCCCGAACCGTACGTTTCGAGTATAATCCCTTTCAACCCTTTTATATCTAAAATGGTAGCTACCACATTCTCCTGAATCCCCGGAAACAACTTCAATACCACTACATTCGTATCCAATAAATAATGCGGCTTCAATTCCCGCTCCTCTCCGTTCACATGAATCTGTACATTATTATATTTAATATGAATCCCCGCTTCCGCCAATACCGGATAATTGAACGACCGGAACGCATTGAAATTCTCCGCATTGATTTTCGTTGTCCGGTTGCCCCGCATCAAATGATTCTCAAAGAAGATGCAGACTTCCGGAACAAGCGCCTTTCCCTCTTTATTCTGTGCGATGGCAATCTCGATGCTCGTCATCAGATTTTCTTTCCCGTCCGTGCGAAGTACTCCGATGGGAAGTTGGGAACCGGTCAGGATAACAGGCTTGTTCAGTCCTTCCAACATAAAGCTGAGTGCGGAAGCAGTATAAGCCATCGTATCCGTGCCGTGCAGAATGACAAAACCCTGATAACGGTCATAGTTCTCGTGAATAATGGAAACTAGTTTCCGCCACATATCCGGTTCCATGTCCGAAGAATCCATCGGCGGGTCGAACTGATACGTATCAATCGGGAAGTTGAATTTCTGTAAATCGGGGACATGCTTTTGGAGCTGTTCAAAATTGAAGTTCTCCAATGCGCCTGTCACGGTGTTCTCAATCATTCCAATTGTTCCACCGGTGTATATTAACAATACGGAAGTATTTAGCGGGTTCATAAGCTGATTTGTACGTTCGTTTTCGCAAATATAATAATATAAATGGAATATTAATAGCAAAATGTCATAAATATGAAGAGGAATTACAAGACGGAAAGAAGCCGGAATATTCTTTTTATCAGAAAAAAACCGGAAAAAGTGATAGATTGAACGTTTTTATTATTACTTTTGCGACACTTATCAAAAACAAGAGTAGAAACAGGACTATGATGAAGTACTATCCACATACAGTCACATCGATGTGTACCATGACCCTTAGGGGTTAATGGATAGTTTTGTGTATCTACGTGATTCACGCCTGTATAAACAGGCAAAATTCAAATTCAATTTTATTCGTAAACAACCAATCGTTCTGTAATAAGCTATACACAGGACATTGCATTTAAATAAGTATCTTCATGAAAGTAATGAAATTCGGCGGAACGTCCGTAGGTTCCGTGAACAGCATTTTAAGCGTAAAGAGAATCGTAGAGTCGGCTAAAGAGCCGGTAATTGTAGTTGTTTCCGCATTGGGGGGCATCACTGACAAATTGATAAACACATCGAAGATGGCGGCAGCGGGAGATTCGGCCTATGAAGGCGAGTTCCGCGAAATCGTTTACCGCCACGTGGAAATGATTAAGGAAGTGATTCCTGCCGGAGAAAAACAAACATCGTTGCAACGTCAGATTGGCGAACTACTGAACGAGTTGAAAGACATTTTCCAGGGAATCTACCTGATTAAAGACCTTTCCCCGAAGACATCGGATACTATCGTCAGCTATGGAGAACGCCTTTCGTCCATTATCGTTGCCGAACTGATCGAAGGGGCACAATGGTTTGATTCACGCACTTTTATCAAGACGGAAAAGAAACATAATAAACATACACTGGATGCGGAATTGACCCATAAGTTAGTGAAAGAGGCTTTCAAATCCGTTCCGAAAGTGGCGTTAGTGCCCGGATTCATCTCTTCTGATAAAATCTCAGGTGATGTGACTAACCTTGGTCGTGGTGGTTCGGACTATACGGCATCCATTATTGCTGCGGCGCTCGATGCCAACAGCCTGGAAATATGGACGGACGTGGACGGCTTCATGACGGCTGACCCGCGTGTCATCTCAACGGCTTATACGATTGCCGAACTGACTTACGTAGAAGCAACCGAACTTTGTAACTTCGGTGCGAAAGTAGTCTATCCGCCGACTATTTATCCGGTATGCCACAAGAATATACCTATTATAATAAAGAATACATTCAATCCGGACGGAGTAGGAACTATCATCAAACAGGAAGTTTCCAATCCGCATTGCAAAGCCATTAAAGGTATTTCTTCCATCAACGATACGAGCCTGATAACTGTTCAGGGACTCGGTATGGTAGGTGTAATCGGTGTCAACTACCGTATCTTCAAGGCACTGGCAAAGAACGGAATCAGTGTATTCCTCGTATCCCAGGCTTCATCAGAAAACAGTACTTCCATCGGTGTACGTAATGCCGATGCCGACCTAGCTTGCGAAGTGCTGAACGAAGAATTTGCCAAAGAAATCGAGATGGGAGAGATTTCTCCGATTCTCGCGGAAAGAAACCTGGCTACGGTGGCTATCGTTGGTGAGAATATGAAACATACGCCGGGTATCGCAGGTAAACTCTTCGGTACGCTGGGACGTAACGGTATCAACGTAATCGCTTGTGCACAGGGTGCTTCGGAAACTAACATCTCTTTTGTAGTCGATTCCAAATCCTTACGCAAGTCACTGAACGTCATCCATGACTCTTTCTTCTTGTCCGAATACCAGGTATTGAACCTCTTTATCTGCGGTATCGGTACGGTAGGTGGCAGCTTGGTAGAGCAGATTCGTTGCCAACAGCAAAAACTGATGATGGAGAACGGGCTGAAACTGCATGTGGTAGGTATCATTGATGCAGCTAAGGCGATGTTCAGCCGTGAAGGTTTTGACCTTGCCAACTTCCGCGAAGAACTGAAAGAGAAAGGTAAGGACAGCAACCTGCAGACTATCCGTGACGAAATAGTCGGAATGAACATCTTCAACTCCGTATTTGTAGACTGTACGGCAAGCCCCGACATCGCATCGCTTTACAAAGATTTGCTGGAGCACAATATTTCCGTAGTAGCTGCCAATAAGATTGCCGCTTCTTCGGCTTACGAGAACTACCGCGACCTGAAAACGATTGCCCGTCAACGTGGCGTGAAGTACCTGTTCGAAACAAACGTAGGTGCGGGACTTCCGATTATCAATACAATCAACGACCTGATTCATAGTGGTGACAAGATATTGAAGATTGAAGCTGTACTCTCGGGTACATTGAACTATATCTTTAATAAAATCAGCGCTGATATTCCTTTCAGCCGCACTATCAAGATGGCGCAGGAAGAGCGTTACTCCGAACCCGACCCGCGTATCGACCTTAGTGGTAAAGACGTAATCCGCAAACTGGTTATCCTGGCACGTGAAGCCGGATACCGCATCGAACAGGAAGACGTAGAAAAGAACCTCTTTGTTCCGAACGATTTCTTCGAAGGTTCTTTGGATGACTTCTGGAAGCGCGTACCGAGCTTGGACGCTGACTTTGAAGCCCGTCGCCAAGTACTCGAAAAAGAAAATAAACACTGGCGTTTTGTTGCCAAACTGGAGAATGGAAAAGCCTCTGTCGGCTTGCAGGAAGTAGGAGCCAACCATCCGTTCTACGGTCTGGAAGGCAGTAACAACATCATCCTGTTGACTACGGAACGTTATAAGGAATATCCGATGATGATTCAGGGATACGGTGCCGGTGCGGGTGTGACTGCTGCCGGAGTTTTTGCCGATATTATGAGCATCGCAAACGTTTAACGCCTTATGAAACATATTATCATATTGGGAGACGGCATGGCCGACTGGCCGGTGAAGTCATTAGGGGACAAGACGCTCCTGCAATATGCAAAGACGCCTTACATGGATAAATTAGCCCGCATGGGACGTGTCGGACGGTTGAATACCGTAGCCGAAGGCTTCCATCCGGGCAGTGAGGTCGCCAATATGTCCGTTTTGGGATATAATCTTCCGAAGGTGTACGAAGGTCGCGGGCCGTTAGAAGCAGCCAGTATCGGCGTAGACCTGCAACCGGGAGAGATGGCGATGCGTTGCAACCTGATTTGTGTGGAAGGGGAGATTCTAAAAAATCACTCTTCGGGACATATCTCTACGGAAGAAGCGGACGTATTGATTCAATACCTGCAAGAGAAACTGGGAAATGACCGCGTGCGTTTCCATACGGGAGTCCAGTACCGCCACCTGTTGGTTATCAAAGGGGGAAACAAAGAACTGGATTGTACCCCGCCGCACGATGTGCCTTTGAAGCCTTTCCGTCCATTGATGGTGAAACCATTAGTGCCGGAAGCCCAGGAGACGGCAGACCTGATTAATGACCTGATTCTGAAATCACAGGAACTGCTGAAAGATCATCCGCTGAACCTGAAACGTATGGCAGAAGGCAAAGACCCTGCAAACAGCATTTGGCCTTGGAGCCCCGGTTACCGTCCGCAGATGCCTACTTTCTCCGAAACATTCCCGCAAGTGAAGAAAGGAGCGGTAATCTCGGCTGTCGACCTGATAAACGGAATCGGTTATTACGCAGGCTTGCGCCGTATCGCAGTAGAAGGAGCTACCGGACTTTACAATACGAATTATGAAAATAAAGTAGCTGCTGCCCTGGAAGCCCTGAAGACGGACGATTTTGTCTATCTGCATATCGAAGCCAGCGATGAGGCGGGACACGAAGGAGACATCGATCTGAAACTCCTGACAATCGAGAATCTCGACAAGCGCGCCGTAGGCCCTATCTATGAAGCAGTGAAAGACTGGGACGAACCGGTAGCAATAGCCGTATTGCCCGACCATCCCACTCCCTGCGAACTTCGCACGCATACTGCCGACCCTATCCCGTTCCTTATCTGGTATCCGGGCATCGAACCGGACGAAGTACAGACGTATGATGAGGTATCGGCTTGTAGCGGTAGTTACGGTCTGCTGAAAGAAGACGAGTTTATAAAAGAGTTCATGAAATAACGCATCCGAATTATGATTTATTATAGTACCAATAAACAAGCACCTGACGCTTCCCTGCAAGAAGCGGTGGTGAAAGGTCTTGCTTCCGACAAAGGGCTGTTTATGCCTATGTCCATCAAGCCGCTTCCACAAGATTTTTACGATACGATTGACAGCTTATCTTTTCAGGAAATAGCTTATCGTGTGGCCGATGCCTTCTTCGGCGAAGACGTTCCGGCAGATATACTGAAACAGATTGTATATGATACGTTGAGTTTCGATGTACCTTTGGTAAAGGTCTCGGAAAATATCTATTCACTCGAACTTTTCCACGGCCCTACATTGGCTTTCAAAGATGTGGGCGGTCGTTTTATGGCACGCCTGCTCGGTTACTTCATCAAGAAAGAAGGGCAGAAAAATGTCAATGTACTGGTTGCTACTTCCGGTGATACGGGAAGTGCGGTGGCTAACGGATTCTTAGGAGTAGAAGGTATCCATGTATATGTACTGTATCCGAAAGGAAAAGTCAGCGAAATACAGGAAAAGCAATTCACCACACTGGGACAAAATATTACCGCCCTCGAAGTAGACGGAACATTCGATGATTGCCAGGCATTAGTGAAATCGGCTTTCATGGATAAGGAACTGAACGAACATCTTTCTCTGACTTCCGCCAATTCTATCAACGTTGCCCGCTTTCTGCCGCAAGCATTCTATTATTTCTATGCTTACGCCCAGTTGAAGCGTGCCGGAAAAGCTGACAATGCAGTAATCTGCGTGCCTAGCGGAAACTTCGGAAATATCACTGCCGGTCTGTTCGGTAAGAAAATGGGATTACCCGTGAAACGTTTCATTGCAGCCAACAACCGTAACGATATATTCTACCAATATCTGCAAACAGGCGAATACAACCCGCGTCCATCTATCGCAACCATCGCTAACGCCATGGACGTAGGCGACCCGAGCAACTTTGCCCGTGTACTTGATTTGTATAAAGGTTCTCATGCCGCTATCTCTGCCGAGATTTCGGGAACTACCTATACCGACGAGCAAATCCGGGAAACTGTGAAAGAGACTTGGAAAGAACATCATTATCTGCTCGACCCTCATGGTGCATGCGGCTATCGCGCATTAGTAGAAGGCTTACAACCGGGCGAAACGGGTGTATTCCTTGAAACAGCCCATCCTGCCAAGTTCTTGGAAACTGTAGAAAGTATCATTGGTGAAGCGGTAGAAATACCTGCCAAATTGCAGGAATTTATGAAAGGCGAGAAGAAGAGCCTTCAAATGTCAAAAGACTTTGCGGACTTCAAGAAGTATCTGCTTTCGCTCTGATTCTACCATTTGATTAAGTCTTCCTGTAAACGCCTTAGGACATACTCCTGAGGCGCTTCAATGAATGGTTTGTGCCACTCCTATGGCACGGTTGTGCCAATGCTGTGTCACTGCCGTGCCATAAGGGTGGCACAGTTGTGCCAAGGCGGTTGCACAAGCTTGGCACAACGATATGACTTATAAAGAAGTGAGGAATATCAAATATTCTCCCGTACAATGAATAGTAAACTCATCGGCTGTTGCTTCATTCAGCGTACCCTGCCACCAATTAGTGAAGTCACTAAGCGGATAAACCAAGCCTTCTCCCTGTAATCCTTTCGCTCCGAAATTGATAATGGAAATCTGCTGTCCGGGCTGAGATTTGAAAGTCTGTGTACCGTTTGCAGGCATAAATACACCATAATCAGTGACAGTCCGCACTTCTATGCCTTCTCTCATATAATCCATGAGCAGGCTGATATTTCCCAATGTATGGTCTTCCCGTTTACCGGTAGCTCCTACGATAGCAATCTTTTGGAATCCTTTCTCTTGCAGAAAGTGAACGGCTTTAGTTTGGTCGTTCGTTTCCTGGTCGGATATCTGATGTATAATAGGGGAGAAAAGTTCTTTATATTCGGGGGAAAGGGAGTCGCCGTCGCCGATAATCACGTCCGGTGTATGTCCACGGGAGATATATTCATTGGCTGCGCCGTCACAACAAGCTACGAATTTAGCTTCTTTCAACAGTTGCAGGGGAAAGGGATGAGTAGGATATTCACCATTTGCCAATATTACGGCTTCGGGAGTGTAGTGTTCGCTTATCATTGTTGTATGCTCATTAATTTTTTCCATTTAAAGTAGCCAAAGATAGCTATAATGGAGTAAAGTCCATATAAAGCAGAGGTAAAATAAAGGTCTTTATAGATATACAGTCCGCAACAAACGATGTCTACGAGAATCCAGGCAAACCATTGCTCGATATATTTGCGTGCCAGCATCCATATACCGACGATACTCAATGCTGTGGTGAAGCTATCCAGCCAGGGCACATTGCTATCTGTATATTCAATCAATATCCAGGCAATGCCGAAAAATGCAACGACAAATACCAGTAAAAGCGGAAGATAGCATTTCCACGGTGTATGTACGATAGGGAGTGCTTTCGGTTTATCACTCCCTGTATGGTCAACGATAGACTGATTTCGCTTTCCTTTCCGTTGTCCCCACATCCAAAAGAACCAACCGTAAATAGCTGCTATCAGATAGTAGATATTGATACCGAAATCTGCATATAATCCTGCTTTGTAATAGACGAAGATATAGATGGCGGGCATGATAATCCCCGCTATCCAAAGATAGATACTTGCCCGGTATTCCAACCACAGGTAGACTAAACCGACAATTGTACCGAATATTTCAAGGAAATTCATTTCCATCATTCAAATCTGTTTAGAAACGGAACGTGATATGTGCCAGTATATTGGTACCTGCCATCGGATAGAAACGCGGGTCGTGCTTTATCACATACGGCTTTGTCTTGTCTCCGTTTTCGTAAAGGGCAACGCTTTGTGAGTATCCGTTCGTTTCATATTTCGTGTTGAATAGGTTATAAACGGTAGCTCCTATTGTAATTCCCTTTGTGTAGCGGGTTTGGAAAGAATACGATGCGCTAAGATGATTAACAAAATAGGCGTCGAGTGAATTCTCCTTTGTACCGAAGTTGTCGAGATACTGGCGGCTGACATACTGTGACTGGAAAGAAATTTCCAACCCGTTGCTGCCGAGAGTAATCAAACTGTTTCCAATAAAAGAAGGGGAGAAAGCGATAGGACTATTGCCACCTTCAATCGCTGTTTGTGTCCATAAATCATCGGTTACTCCATTCACCAAACTTTGGTCATACACATAACCCACATAGTTCTTGATACGGTTTTTGCTCCATGTTCCGTTGATATCCCAACGCAGCCAGTCATTGAACTTAGCGCCCAATGCCAGTTCGATTCCCATGCGGTAGCTGTTTTTTACGTTTTCTGCCATGGCTTCACCTATATCATTGGTCTTTCCGTTCAATACTAATTGGTCGGTATAATCCATATAATACAAGTTGACACCTGCCGTAAACCATTCGTTGCGATAGGTGTATCCTAGTTCATAGTCCAGTAATTTTTCCGCTGTGGGATGTTCTTCAAACATACCATCCGTGTAGTTGTTGCGGGTAGGCTCTTTCTGTGCTACCGAAAAGGATGCATAGGCGCTATGATTCGGATTGATTTGCCAGAAAAGTCCGGCTTTGGGATTGAAGAAGCTGAAATTCTCTCTCACGTCTAATCGCTGTAGGTGCGGGGGAGTGGCAGTGAAATCCCATTTGTCGTTATCTCCGTCAATCGTGTAGTGAATATAGCGATATTGAAGGTCGGCGTAAGCACTTAATTCGCCGGTCAACTGATAATTAGCTTTCAAATAGACATTACCGTCTGTTTTTCCACCGTTGTTGCGATAATATTCATGGTCAGGGGCAAGCTGTTCGGTGTAGTTTTTCACCCACAGTACTTTTCCATAATGGTCGTTGCTGTATCGGTTCAAAGCACCGCCGAAAGAAGCGTTTAGTTTCTCGTTCTGATAATTCAATGAGAAGATACCGCCACCGAAGTCACTATCCACTAACTTTTGACGGACAAGATTTGTTTTCTCCTGCGGCTCGCTATTGCCTGGTAGATAGAAAGGCTTCAATCCGTATTCTTCCAGGCTGCGTCCGTTCTTATACTCCTGATAATAACCGAAACCATTGGTATAATGAAAAGCGATATTCAAATTCCATGCCGGAGAGAAAATATGATTGAACAGGAGTTGATAATGAGTTTGACGGTAATTATCCATTTGGTCGTCATAGAAACCGATGGGATTTCCTTTTCCTTTGTTATCGTCGAGAATCACTCCATTCGGATTGTATGTCCGGTCATTTTCCAACTGTTCTTTACTGATACCATCCCAAGCATGATAAGTTTTTTCCTTTCCGCCGAAGGTGATAAACTTAATCGTCGTGTTTTCACCGAAATATCCGCCTTGTACAAAATATGATTTCAAATCAGATGATGCACGGTCACGATAGCCGTCACTCTGAATATTTGAAAGGCGTGCATCGAACGCCCAGTATTTATTAATCAGTCCTGTTCCTACCTTTACCGTTTCCTTATGCGTATTGAATGAACCGTAAGAACCGGAAACTTCCGCGTAAGGTTTGGAAGAAATACTCTGTGTACGCATATTGATACTGGCACCGAATGCTCCCGAACCATTGGTGGACGTTCCGGCACCACGCTGAATCTGCATATCTTCCAGAGAAGAAGCGAAGTCGGGAGTATTCACCCAAAAGATGGCGTGGCTTTCGGAATCGTTCATCGGAATACCGTTGGCGGTGACATTGATGCGGGTAGCATCTGTACCACGTACACGGATGGCGGTATATCCTACGCCTGTTCCTGCATCCGAAGTAGTCAGTACGGATGGAGTGGTAGATAAAAGGAACGGAATATCCTGTCCGAAGTTCTGTTTACTAATCTGTTCTTTTTTAACGTTGGTAAATGCCACCGGAGTTTTTGCCGTGGCACGGGTGGATACTACCTGCACCTCTTGCAGGTTTACAACTTTCATACTGTCCTTTGCACTCGTCTGCGCATGGACAGTAACGCCTGCGCCCAATAAGGCGACGGCCATCAATCCAATTTTTTTCATCTTGCTTATTAATTAGTTCTCTACGCCGGCATTACCCGGTTCAGATTCTATGGGTATGTTCTCAGCCCGTCATGTTAAGGCACCCCTACCAGTGAATCGGTTGCAAAAATACGGCTTTTGCAGGAGTAAAACAAAAAAAACTTTTAGATTTGCTAAAAACAATATAACTTTGTAATTTGTTGAAATAGAGAAACAACGATTTATTCATTTTAATACATTTCTAAATTATGCTACTATTACTTCAGGCAACACAGGCGGCGGATTCCGTGCAAGTGGCCGCAGATAAATTGATGGAACAAGCCATAGCCAATGCTGAAGGCTTGGACAAACTTTCGTTAATAACCCAACAATTAGTCGACTTCGGTATCCGTGCCGGAGAACGTATCTTGATAGCGGTAATCGTCTTTATCGTAGGACGTTTCCTTATTTCAATGCTTAACAAATTTATCAGACGTCTTCTGGACAGGCGGAAAGTCGATATAAGTATTAAGACCTTTGTCAAAAGTCTTGTAAATATAACATTGACTATTCTGTTAATCATTTCAGTAGTCGGTGCGCTGGGTGTCGAAACTACTTCCTTCGCGGCTCTGTTGGCATCTGCCGGTGTGGCTGTCGGTATGGCGCTGTCCGGTAACTTGCAGAATTTTGCCGGTGGACTGATCGTGCTGCTGTTCAAACCTTACAAAGTTGGTGACTGGATTGAAAGCCAGGGCGTTTCGGGGACAGTGAAGGAAATTCAGATCTTCCATACTATCCTGGCTACGGGAGACAATAAGGTGATTTATATTCCAAATGGCGCAATGAGCAGCGGAGTAGTGACCAACTATAACACGCAGACTACCCGTCGTGTGGAATGGATTGTCGGTATCGACTACGGGGAAGATTATAATAAGGTGCAGCAAATTGTCCGTGACATACTGGCTGCCGATTCACGTATCCTGAACGATCCCGCTCCGTTTATCGCCCTTCATGCGTTGGATGCCAGCAGTGTGAATGTCATAGCCCGTGTATGGGTGAACAGTGGCGACTATTGGGGAGTATATTTTGATATTAACAAGGCTATCTACGAAACCTTTAATGAAAAAGGAATCAATTTCCCGTTCCCGCAGCTTACCGTACATCAAGGGAACTGATTATTGTAAAATATATAATAAAATAGTCTATAATAAAAAGGAGAGAGCTTCATTGAAAATGGGGCTCTTTCCTTATTTATTATAGAAAACTTGTCTGGTGTGATGAATGAAATTTCTCTTATTTGATGCCGAAGTCTTCGACCAGTTCGTATCTATCCTCTTTGATTCCCAGTACGTGGTTAATTTTCCTTCTCTTCTCAAGGTCTTTAAAGTAGTCTTCTACAACCTGATAGAGGTCGAAATTGGTAGTAGAACCTGCGGCTAAATCGAGTGACTCCACCATCTTTTCCACGGCCTGATGGATTTTCTCTGCGTCTATCAGATGCAGTTCGTTGCTGTGTATTAAATATTTTTCCATAACTGCAATGTTTTAATGTTATATTGTTATAACGTTCCACAGTGACGGAAAGTTCATACATAAACCGCTGTGTCTTAGATTTTGGCAAGTGCCTGTTCCAGGTCGGCAATCAAATCATCAATATGCTCCGTTCCGATGGACAGGCGGACTGTGCCCGGATAGATTTCCTGTTCGACAAGTTCCTGTGCGTTAAGTTGTGAGTGGGTAGTGCTTGCAGGATGAATTACGAGCGATTTTACATCGGCAACATTGGCAAGCAGTGAGAATATCTCTAGACTGTCGATAAAACGATGTGCCTCTTCCTGTCCGCCTTTTACTTCGAAAGTAAAGATGGAGCTTGCGCCATTCGGGAAATAACGCTGATACAAGGCATGGTCGGGGTGACTGGGCAATGACGGATGATTCACTTTCTTCACCTTCGGATGATTGTTTAAGAAATTCACAACTTTCAATGCGTTTTCCACATGGCGTTCTACACGTAATGAAAGAGTTTCAAGTCCTTGCAACAGGATGAAAGCGTTGAACGGACTGATAGTTGCTCCGGTATCACGCAACAGAATAGCACGGATACGGATAGCGTAAGCGGCTGTACCGGCAGCGTCTACAAAACGTACTCCATGATAGGAAGGGTCTGGTTCGGTAAGTTGTGGAAACTTGCCGGAAGCTACCCAGTCGAACTTGCCGGAATCAACAATCACTCCACCCAGTGACGACCCGTGCCCACCAATGAATTTAGTTGCTGAATGTACCACGATATCTGCTCCATGTTCAATGGGACGGATTAAATAAGGAGTACCGAATGTATTGTCGATAATCAAAGGAATCTTGTGACGGTGGGCAATTTCGGCTACGGCTTCTATATCTATGATATTGGAATTCGGATTACCCAGTGTCTCAATAAATACCGCTTTTGTATTCTCCTGAATCGCTTTCTCGAAGTTGGATAAATCGCTTGGGTCAACGAAAGTAGTTGTGATACCATAACTGGGCAGCGTATGTGCCAGCAGATTATAACTTCCGCCATAGATGGTTTTGGCTGCTACGATATGGTCGCCTGCACGGGTGATATTCTCGAAAGCATAAGTGATGGCGGCAGCACCCGAAGCAACTGCCAGTCCGGCTACTCCACCTTCAAGGGCGGCTACGCGTTGTTCAAAAACTCCCTGTGTAGAGTTAGTCAGACGACCGTAGATATTTCCAGGGTCTTGCAGGCCGAAACGTGCGGCAGCGTGAGCTGAATTGTGGAATACATAAGAAGTAGTCTGATAGATAGGTACTGCACGGGCATCTGTTGCCGGGTCTGCCTGTTCTTGTCCTACATGTACTTGTAAAGTCTCGAAGTGTAAATTCTTTGTTGCCATAATCGTATGTTTTTTGAGGTTTAATATTCTTTCTTTATTTTCTTGCAAAGTTAGAGTGTGTGGAGTTATCGAACAATATATGATGAAAATATAGAAAATAATGCTATTTTTGTGCTTCTATATAGAATGGATGATTTGCTTCATTCTTTAAATTCACCTTTTAGAAGAATATTATTCTATGAGTACATTAGAGAAACTGGATAAAGTGGATTTGCAAATACTCCGTACTTTGCAAGAGAATGCCCGCCTGACTACCAAAGAGCTGGCTGCGCGGGTGAGTTTGTCATCAACCCCTGTATTCGAACGGCTCAAACGGCTTGAGAGTGGCGGTTATATAAAGAAGTATATCGCCGTACTCGATGCGGAAAAACTGAATCAGGGATTTGTGGTGTTTTGTAGTGTGAAGCTCAGACGGCTGAATCGGGATATTGCTGCTGAATTTACCCGAATCATACAGGATATTCCTGAAGTGACCGAATGCTATAACATATCGGGCAGCTATGATTACCTGCTGAAAATTCATGCTCCTAATATGAAATATTATCAGGAGTTTATTCTGAATGTGTTAGGCACGATTGATAGTTTGGGGTCGTTGGAAAGTACCTTTGTGATGGCCGAAGTGAAGCATCAATATGGGATACATATTTAGTCTCTTAAATATGTTATGCAGCATACTTAACTTCTTTTTGCACATCTGTAGTTCCATTTAAGAGCAACATCCCTATTTTTAATCAAAAGCTGGAATGATATTTCAAATGTGGAAAACATGTTGCCAAATATGGAAAATACAGAGCAAAGTCTGGAAAAAGCAGACGATAATTATAAAGTGCCTAATTTGGAAAAAGGCATTGCAGTGATTGAATATCTTTCTTCACGGTCGGAAGGGGAGACATTGCAGGAAATCAAGCAGGCGCTTGATATATCGCAGACTACCGCCTACCGCATCCTGAATACATTGGTACGTCTGGATTATCTTTCTTTTAGTGAAGATACCAAGCGTTATAAGTTAACCCGGAAATTACTGACATTGGGTTTCCGTGCGCTGAATGAACACAATCTGTTGGAAACAGTCCTGCCGCATCTGCGTGATTTGAGGGACAGGGCGAAAGAGACAGCCTGTTTCGGTGTATTGGGAGACGAAAAAGGCATTTTTATCGAACAGGCACGGGGACATCATGCGTTCTGCTTTGTATTGTCGCCGGGCAAACCTTTTGAGTTGCACTGCTCCGCACCGGGAAAAGCCATTATGGCTTATTTGCCTGTAACCGTCCGCAACCGTTATCTTTCCTATATGACTTTCCCCCGTTATAATTCCCGTACGATTACTTCACGGGAAGCTTACTTAGAAGAACTGGAAAAAGTTTATCAGCAGGGATATGCTTTGGATAACGAAGAGGAATTGAGCGGAGTGATTTGCGTGGGTGCACCTGTCCTGAATTATACGGGATACCCCTGTGGCTCTATTTGGATTTCAGGCCCCAAAGACCGTCTGACGGAAGAACAGTTGCGAAGCACCGTGCAGACTGTCAAGGAGATAGCCGGGCAGATTTCTGCCGAACTGGGATACAGGAGAATTTAAAAGATAACGTCCTAAAAACACAAGATACTATGATAAGGAGCTTTTTACTAATTTGCTTGCTCGGCTGCGGCATATCCCTCGCAACGGCCGGAAATCCGCCTTACTTTACCACGGGCACTGCCGTCAATGGAAAAGGAGAACTATTGATGACTCAAAAGGGAACGAAACGGCTGGATGTTTTTGCCGCTGACGGGAAAACTCTGCTCCGTTCCTATCCGTTCAAAGAAACTCCTACAGGACTTTTGCTTGATGGGGATATGGCATATGTGACCACTTTCGAGAAAACCGGACGGTTGGAAGTGCTGTCATTGAAGTCGGGACAAGTGGAAGCGGTGATTCCTACCGGTTCGGGAGCTTGCTATCCTGTATTTGATGCGGACAAGAAACATATATATGTATGTAGCCAATTTGCCAATACCATAAGTGAGATCGATATTGCGTCACGTAAAGTGGTGCGAAGCGTGAAAGTCTTGCGTGAACCCCTGTCTGCCATATTCAGTAAAGACGGACGATATATGTTTGTTGCAAATTTCTTGCCTGCGCAGCGGGCAGACCTGAATGTAGTGGCAGCCTGTGTCTCGGTTATTGATATGAAGAGCTTTACCAAAGTAAAGGACATCCAACTGGCAAATGGCAGTAACGCTTTGAAGAATATATGCATTACCCCCGATGGCAAGTATATTTATGTATCTCATAATTTAGGCCGTTTTATGGTGCCTACTTCGCAATTACAGCAGGGCTGGATGAATACAAGTGCCTTTAGTATTATCAATGTAGAAAAGCAGGAATTTGAAGGAGCTGTATTGGTGGACGAGCCCGACCGCGGGGCTGCCGGTATATGGGGAATTGCCTGCGATGAGAAATATATCTACGCAACCCATAGCGGAACACACGAAGTCAGTGTCATCGACCATTCCCGGATGCTGAATAAATTTAGGAGTTATGAGGATAAAAGTCGTTTGGACTACGACTTGACCTTTCTCTATGGACTACGCAAAAGGATTCCTTTGCAGGGCAACGGGCCGCGCAATCTCCTGATTTCAGGTAATAAACTGATTATTCCCACCTACTTTGCCGATATATTGAATATAGTAGATGTGAATACGCTGTCGGTAACTGCCGTTAACATGAATATGGGACGTACCGAGACAAAAGAGCAGAAAGGGGAGAAATACTTTAATGATGCCGGACATTGCTATCAAGGATGGCAAAGCTGTAACGGATGTCACCCCGGAGATGGTCGTACGGACGGTATGAACTGGGACTTGATGAATGACGGGGTAGGTAATCCCAAGAATTGTAAGAGCATGCTTTATAGTCATGTGACACCACCCAATATGATTTCGGGTATTCGTGCCAAAGCCGAAATTGCTGTGCGGGCAGGTTTCCGCTATATCCAGTTCTATGAACCCGAAGAAGAAATGGCCGAATGTGTAGATGCTTATATGAAGTCTTTGCGTCCGGTTCCCAGTCCGTATCTGATAAACGGAGAGTTGTCGGAGAAAGCCAAGGCGGGAAGGAAAGTCTTTGATAAGTTGAAGTGTGGCGAATGTCATAGCGGGCCTTTCTATACAGATATGAAAATGCACCGCATTGGTGAGGATATAGAATTTGAGAAAGGATGGGATACACCTACATTAGTGGAATGTTGGCGTACTGCCCCTTATTTGTTTGACGGGCGCGCTGCTACCATGCAGGAAGTATTTGAAGTCCACAAACATGGAGTTGACAAGAAGGTTTCAAAGAAAGAGATAGAAGAGTTGACCGAATATGTAAATTCCCTGTAAGAAGAAGGCTTATGAATTATTGCGATAAAATACATTACTCCCTGTACGTTGCTTCTGCAAATGATTTTTCGTCCATGATAGACGATTTATTGTTGCAGTTGCCCGAAAAAGAGAGTGTGCTACGCCTGATTTTATTCGGTACGCCTGCTTTGGAAGAAGAATATGTCGCCTGGCGTCAGATTTTCAAGATGAAGGTACGTCGTTTCTTCGGAGATTGCGAGCCTGCACTTAGCTATGTCTCACAACCGGTATTGGATGCATCTCTAGTATTGGAAGTGCATAGTTACCGTCCCGATACGGACGAACGGATTTCATACCGCTGCTATGAGGACATTCCTTATGTATTGGTGGAAAATGAATCGGGACGTTTCCTTTTTGCGGGCAGATTTCAAGGGGATGAATCCTGTACGGACAGGGAACAACAGTCGGTAGCGGCTTTCCGGCAATTGAAGGGTGTATTGGATAAGGAATCGTTTCCTGTCAACAGCATTATTCGCCAATGGAATTATATAGAACAGATAACCGGATATGACGGAGCGGGTCAGCACTACCAGTCATTTAACAATGTGCGTACAGCATTCTATGCGGAAAGCGACTGGTCGAAAGGCTATCCTGCCGCTACGGGAATCGGCATGGATCTGGGCGGTATTTTGATTGATGTGGATGCGGCGGTGTTTCATACGTCTGATGCTTTCGCCACTCCTATTGACAATAAATTACAGGTTGCCGCCCATGCCTATTCCGGACAAGTGCTCGAAGAAGCCCGACAGAAAAAGACTACTCCGAAATTTGAACGTGCCAAGAGCATGACTTTTCATGACCGGCGTTTGGTTTATATTTCAGGAACAGCCGCTATCCGCGGAGAAGAAAGCCTGAAAGGGGTCGGCTTGGAACGTCAGTTACAGATTACGATGGAGAATATCGCCCAATTAATAGATGATGCTCGTTTGGTGATGTTGCGTGTCTACCTGAAGAACAAGTCGGATTATGAGGTTGCAAGGCGGGAACTTGAGAGCTATGGACTGAATATTCCCGTTTCCTACCTGCAAGCCGGCGTATGCAGGGAAGAGTTATTAATTGAAATAGAAGGAATAGCGATAGAATAAATACGATACTAATATAAATAATAACAGATAAAAACGATGACTAATTTGAAAAAGTACACTAATGCCGATTTCTATAAGAACGGCGTGTTCCAGCAAGAGACTGCAATTGAAGCAATGAAGGCAATGTTTGTTCACTATAACATTCCCTTTACCGGATTTTATGGCTGAAAATATGTGGGTGACGGACTTTGGCTTAGGAGATTTCGAGAATGTGGGTATGGGCGGTATCTTTTGGATTAACGACCCGACATACGGCTATTTCGCCCATGCCATTTATTTACTTCCGGGACAGATGATTCCTGAACATGCTCATGTGAAAACGGACTTCCCGGCCAAACATGAATCATGGATGGTAGAGAAAGGATGGGTTTACAACTTCTCGGAGATAGGAGAGACTACTCCGGACATTCCGGCAATTCCTTCCACGCATGGCCCTATTAAAAGCAAGAATTGTGTAAAACAGGAAGTAGGGGATATCTTACGCTTGAAAGAAATGGAAACCTTTCACTTTATGATGGCAGGGCCGGAAGGGGCTGTTGTCTGTGAATGGGCCAACTACCATGATAATGCCGGACTGCGTTTCACTCATCCGACTGCTGCGTTATAAACTGAATATTTCGAATTAGCATAGATTCGACTGAAACAAACCACCATGAAAAACAAGTATCACACATTAGTGTTGTTTTTAGTATTTCCTTTACTGGCTTCTGTAGCTGCGGCTCAACAGAAGAATACCGGAATAAATATTTCTGCAAAAGAAAAACAAGCGCAACGTATACATAGGTTGCAGAACGAGCTGAAATGGCTGAATATGGAAGCCATTCGATTGGCATATGAAGATATGAAGCGTCTTGAAGGATTCGACGTTGTAAAATATCAGCCTGTTTTGACGGAACTGGAACAGCAAGTGAAGCAAGGATTCGGTGATATCCATAGTGGTGATGAGGCTGTTTTGGCAAATGCGGAAAAGGCGATTGCCAATAAGCGTGCTATCCTACTGGCTAATCCGTTACTGGATGGAGACAAAGTCCTGACCGTCCGTTATAAATTAGGAAATAGGGATCGCCGGGCGATGGCTCCCGACCTTGGTACGCAGTCGAATAACTGGAGCAACCAGGAGTCAGCCCGCCGGGAAGGTTTTGATGCGGATATCGTAGAATTAAGTAATTTGCGTAAAGACGTACAGATTCGTACGGTTTATAAACCGGCCAATACTTCCTCTATCGCCGATTTGAAACTGCATTGGGACGGGGAACGTGCGATGTTTACCCAAACTATGCCTGATAATCGCTGGAATATATTTGAAGTGAAACTGGATGGTGGTGATTGTAAGAAACTGATTGATAACCCTGAACCGGATTTGGAGTTTTACGACGGTACTTATCTGCCGGATGGACGTATCATTGCCAATTCGAATATCGGTTATCAGGGAGTTCCTTGTGTCAATGGTAGTGATCCGGTAGGGAATATGGTGCTCTATACACCACAGAATAAAAATCTGCGCCGTCTGACATTCGACCAGGATGCCAACTGGAATCCGGTGATAATGAATAATGGGCGTGTGATGTATACCCGCTGGGAATATACAGACCTCACCCACTACTACACCCGTATCGTAATGAATATGAATCCTGACGGTACGGAACAAAAAGCATTGTACGGCAGTGGCTCGATGTTTCCCAACAGTACTTTTGACGTGCAACCCTTACCCGGTTATGGTTCCGCTTTTGTCGGCATCATTTCAGGACATCACGGAGTGGCACGTTCCGGTCGTCTGATTCTGTTCGATCCGGCTAAGGCGCGTAAAGGAGCAGCCGGTATGTTGCAGGAGATTCCTTACCGTAACCGGCCTATCATTGAAGAAGTAAAAGACAGGTTGGTAGATGGTGTATGGCCACAGTTTATCAAGCCTTCTCCTCTCAACGATACCTACTTTCTGGTCGCTGCGAAACTGGATAAGAATGATTTGTGGGGAATTTATCTGGTGGATAAGTTCGATAACGTAACTTGCTTGCATAAGATGGACGGTGAAGGATATATCAGTCCGATAGCCGTGCGCAAAACTGTGACTCCACCTGCCATCCCCGACCGGGTGAAATTGGACGATAAGCAGGCAACCGTCTTTATACAGGACATTTATGAAGGCGAAGGGTTGAAGGGCATTCCGCGCGGAACAGTGAAGTCACTTCGTTTGCACGCTTATGAATATGCTTATGTACAGACACAATCCGACCATAACTGGCATGGTATCCAGTCGGGATGGGATATCAAGCGTATGCTGGGAACTGTGCCGGTAGAAGAAGACGGTTCGGTTATCTTTAAAATCCCTGCCAATACGCCTGTCTCCATCCAGCCTTTGGATAAGGACGGAGTAGCCGTGCAGTGGATGCGCAGTTGGCTGACCGGGCAACCGGGAGAGATTGTCTCCTGCGTAGGATGCCATGAAAACCAAAATCAGATTGTCATACCGAAACGTGTGATTGCTTCGCAAAAAGCACCGCATGCTTTGACTCCCCCTGAAGGCGGTACCCGCTCGTTTACTTTTGACTTGGAAGTACAGCCGATTTTAGACCGTGCCTGCATCGCCTGTCATAACGGTGAAGGAAAAGCATTCGACCTGCGTGGTGGCAAGAAGGATAAGAAAGGATATGGAACATCTTACCTCAATCTTCATCCGTATGTACACCGTCAGGGTGGTGAAGGGGATATGGTAGTGCTTTATCCTTATGAATATCATCCGAATACCAGTGAACTGGTTCGTCTTTTGAAGAAAGGACATTATAATGTGAAACTGACGGACGCGGAATGGCGGAAAATTTATAACTGGATTGATTATAATGCTCCCGACAAAGGATATTTCAATGCCAATGTGCTGACGTCGTTCCCTTATCAGGGATACGACCAGATAGAACGTCGTAAACAACTGACCGATAAATATGCCGGTGGAGCCGGTGTGGACTGGAAAAAGGAAATTGCCGATTATGCCGGTCAACTCAAGAATAAGGGTGAAATACAACCGGTAATGCCGGAGAAAACCGCCCCTGTGAAAGAGAAGGTACAGAAGGTGAAAGGATGGCCGTTTACTGCGGATAAAGTAAAGGAACTGTTAGCCGGTGAAAAAGAAACTGCCAAGGTGTTGGAAATAGCACCGGGCATTCAAATGACATTTGTACGTATTCCGGCGGGTGAGTTTGTTATGGGTAGTTACGAAGGTGAACCGGATGCTTATCCTACCACTAAAGTGAAGATAGATAAAGCATTTTGGATGGGGGAACTGGAAGTGACCAACCAACAGTATAACACTGTATTTCCGCAACATGACAGTCGCTATGTAGACCAACAATGGAAAGACCATGTAGTGCCGGGCTATCCTGCCAATAAGCCGGAACAGCCTGTTATCCGGGTAAGTTATAATGACGCAATGGAATATTGCAGGATATTGAGTCAAAAGACAGGATTGAACATCACTCTTCCAACCGAAGCGCAATGGGAATGGGCTTGCCGTGGCGGTAGCGACCAGGACTTTTGGTTTGGTAATCTAAACGCAGATTTCGGTAAGAAAGATAATTTGGCCGATGTGACAACCAACAAGTTTGCCGTGATTGGAGTCGACCCGCAACCAATGTCGCCTGAATCATCTTGGTATAAATATTATACCTTCCTTCCAAAGGCTGACAATGTGGATGATGGCAGCTTGGTACAGGTAGGTGGAAAGAAATATGAAGCCAACCCGTTCGGATTATACTGCATGCATGGCAATGTTGCCGAATGGACACGTTCGGATTATGTACCTTATCCGTATAAAGAGAATTCGAAAAAGGTTTCCGAATATAAAGTAGTTCGTGGCGGTTCGTATATTGAACGTCCGAAACATTCTACCGCCTACTCGCGTAAGGGATTCTATCCTTATCAATGCGTATTCAATGTCGGTTTCCGTGTCATTATTGAAGATTAAGTGAGTATATTGAAGATAAAGTGAGTATTTAAATGGGAAAAACAAATCTGAAAAGACTGATTTCATCCTCAACAACTACGATTGTATTGTTGCTTGTTTATGGTATTGGCTTGGCAGCCGCCACTTTTATTGAAAAGTATCAAGGAAGTGAGGTAGCCAGGTCGATGGTGTACTGTTCTCCTTTGTTTTTCCTTCTTCAATTTCTACTGGTGCTCAATTGGTTGGCTGTCGCCATCCGGCAACATTCGCTGAAAATGAGAAAATGGGGAATGTTGGTTACTCATGGCGCTTTCATTATCATTCTGCTCGGAGCATTGGTTTCCCACCTTTACGGTGAGGAAGGTATTCTGCATTTGCGTGAGGGAGAGACGAGCAACCGTTTTTCCGTTCGTCATGCCGGTGGAGTGACTTACCATACGCTTCCTTTTAGTGTAGAACTGATGAATTTTACGCTGACCCGCTATCCCGGTTCGTCCAGTCCGTCCGCCTATGAAAGCGAGTTGCTGGTACATATGGACGAAGAAGTCATTTCCGGGCGGGTTTATATGAATAACGTGTTGGATGTGAAAGGCTATCGCTTTTTTCAAGCTTCTTATGACCAGGATGAACAGGGCACAGTGCTCTCCGTCAACCGTGATGTGGCAGGACGAACTATCACTTATACCGGATACGCTGTTCTGTTGCTCGGACTGGTTTTATGCTTTGTGGACAAGCGTTCGCGGTTTATGCAGCTCGGTCGCAGGCTGAAGGAATTACGTTGTTCAGTTCTCCTGATATTGTCAGTACTTGCTTCTTTGTCGGTTCAGGCTAACGATACTTCAACGCAAGCGACAGAAACTGTTTTGAAGAACGTCGTAAATGCCGGACATGCCGCCCGTTTCGGTGCATTGCCCCTTCAATCAGGAAAAGGACGTGTACTTCCCGTCAACACTTTCTCATCCGAAGTCCTGCGGAAATTACATAAATCGGATACATTCGGTTCTTTAAATTCCGACCAGTTTCTGATTAGTGTCTTGGTAATGCCGGAACTTTGGACGCAAGTACCTTTTATTGCCGTTCCCGGAAAAGAATTGAGCTATTTCTATCATCTTCCCTCTCCTCAATGCGCCTATATGGATGTATTTGATGCCGATGGGAATTATAAATTGCAGGAGAAACTCGAAGAAGCCTATAGCAGGATGGCTGCCTCGCGGACTCGTTTCGATAAAGAACTGATAAAGTTTGATGAACAAATCAATATCTTTCATCAGTTACTCAACTGGCAGTTATTAAATCTCTTTCCGAAAGAAGACGACCCGCAACATACATGGTATGCTCCCGGCGATGACTTGTCTGCGTTTTCAGGAAAAGATTCGATGTTTGTCTCCCGTATCCTGACCTGGTATGTCGAGGAAGTGCAAACTTCTTTTCAGAGTGGTGACTGGACAAAACCGGATGAAATAGCAGGTATGATTTCTACTTATCAACAGACAAAGAATAAGATAGAGGGTGTTACTCCCGAAAAGATGGAAGCAGAAATAAAATATAACCGTTTGGACGTATTCAGCCAGTGTAAGAAAGGATATCTGATTTTTGGGGGCTTATTGCTGGTATCAGCTTTTGCTTCTTTATTTAAGCGTATCCGTTGGATACGTTTGTCAGGTCGGGGGCTTTGTGTCGCTATTCTGGCTGTTTTCTTTTTCCATATGTACGGAGTGGGGATGCGGTGGTATATTGCAGGATATGCCCCGTGGAGCAATTCATATGAAACAATGGTGTATGTATCCTGGGCTACGGTTTTCGCAGGATTACTGTTTGTCCGCCGTAGTCTGTTGACCTTTGCCTTGGCTACACTATTCGGTGGGACTATCTTATTTGTTTCGGGACTGAACTGGATGGATCCGCAAATCAATCCGCTCGTTCCTGTTCTGAAATCACCATGGCTCATGTTTCATGTAGCCGTTATTGTGGGTGCATACGGATTCTTCGGTATCAGTTGCCTGCTTGGATTAGTCAATTTGGTGATGATGAGTCTTAAAAAGCCGGTATTGATACAACGGATAAAAGAATTGAGCATTATAAACGAAATGTCTCTCCTGATTGGACTTGCCTTGATGACGATAGGAACATTCCTTGGAGCTATCTGGGCAAATGAATCATGGGGACGTTACTGGGGATGGGATCCGAAAGAGACTTGGGCACTGATTACAATGGTCGTTTACGCTATTGTCACTCATCTTCATTTGATGCCGTTCAGAAACAAGTTGTGGCTGTTCAATCTGTCTTCAGTGATTGCGTTCTATAGTGTGCTGATGACTTTCTTCGGAGTGAATTATTTCTTGAGCGGTATGCATTCTTATGGTCAAAACGACCATGTAGGCGGCATATTTATCTATCTTTTTGCATCGGTGTTCCTGGTGGCATTGCTTGGAATTCTATCTTTCATGGGAAAACAAAAACAGAATAATTAATCGGACGTAATGATGTATATGATGAAGAATACTATAAAGAATCTTGTATTGCTATTTGTTCTATTTTGCCTGTCACCGATTGTTCAGAGCAAGTCACCCCAACATTTGTTGTTGGGTGGCTCCGGTTGGAACAAGATTGCCATTATAAATAAAGAAACCAAAGAAATAGTATGGGAGTATCCTTTGGAAAAAGGTTGGGAATGTAACTCGGTGGCAGCAACAAAAACAGGAGAAATCCTCTTTTCCTACTCCAAAGGAGCAAAAATGATAACCCGTGACGGACACGAACTTTGGAACATTGCCGCTCCTGCGGGTTGTGAAATGCAGACTGCACGTATATTGCCTAACGGTAATGCGTTAATAGCCTGGTGCGGTCATCCGTCTACTATTTTAGAAGTGAATCCAAAAGGGGAAATTCTTTCGAAAACCGAGTTTGAAACAGGTATCGAACGTCCTCATTCGCAGTTCCGTCAAATAAATAAGAATAAAAAGGGAAATTATCTCGTTCCTTTATTTGCTACTTCTGAAGTGCGCGAAATTGCATCTGACGGTAAATTGCTGAATACAGTCAAACTCTCCGGTACTCCTTTCTCCACTGCTTTTCTTAAGAATGGCGACTATTTGGTAGCTTGCGGGGATGCTCACTGTTTCGTGCAACTGGATGCTACCTCGAACAAGATTATCCGTCAGGTAAATGCCAATGATATAGACGGAGTACAACTATTTTTTGTAGCTCAACTCTTCCCCTTGAAAAAAGGCGGACTTTATATTTGTAACTGGCAAGGGCATGACCGTGAAGCCGGTAAGGGTAAACATCCCCAATTGGTAGAGATTGATTCAAACGGTAAAGTGGTATGGCAACTGAATGATAAAGTTAAATTCGGTATGATTTCTTCTGTTTGTCCAATCAGAAGATAGTATCAGGCAATTTATTTTGTACATTTGTCAGGTAATATAAATCCTATTCTTCTGATGCAATGAAATGGCAACTCTGTAAATAGCTTCGCCCATATGGATTGTGAACAATGGAAAAGTCTGTTGTTCCAACTATTTGTGACTTCACGTAAGTCGCAAGTTATTTCATTATTCTATTTTGGAAACCCTATTAAAACCCTATTAAAGAAGCTATTACACAATGAATACGAAAATATATCCCCGTACCAATGATTTTCAGACTATTTATCTGAATACGGTAATCAAGAATCCTGCCATTACAGTAGGTGATTATACAATATATAACGATTTCGTAAACGACCCGGTTCTTTTTGAGAAGAACAACGTTTTATATCATTATCCCATCAACAAAGACCGGTTGATAATAGGAAAATTCTGTTCCATTGCCTGCGGAGCCAAATTCCTTTTCAACAGTGCGAACCATACATTAAAATCTTTGTCCAATTATACATTTCCCATCTTTTTCGAAGAATGGAATTTGGATAAAAAAGAAGTTGCTTCCGCTTGGGACAATAAAGGTGATATCGTGATTGGCAATGACGTTTGGATAGGCTATGAAGCTGTTGTCATGGCAGGAGTACATATCGGGAATGGAGCAATAGTCGCATCACGGGCTGTGGTAACGAAAGATGTTCCCCCTTATACGATAGTAGGCGACACGCCTGCCAGAGAAATCCGAAAGCGTTTTGATATGGATACGATTGCCAGATTGCAGGAACTGCAATGGTGGGATTGGAGCATTGGCAAGATAACCGAATGTCTCCCTTTCATCATGAACGGAAAGATTGAAGAACTAATGAAGAAATAAACAATATGTATATGAAATTTGTAATAGAACCCGGAACCTCTTCCGATATAAATGAACTGGAGAACCTCTATGATGAACTGAATGATTACCTGGCAGCTACCACTAACTATCCCGGTTGGATAAAAGGTATCTATCCGATTCGGGAAGATGCCGTTGCCGGTGTGAATGAAAACAGTCTTTTTGTAGCACGATGTGATGGTAGAATTGCCGGTTCAGTCATTCTGAATCATCAACCTGAAGAGGCTTATGCGAATATCAAATGGAAAATAGACATAGATTACAGCCACATTCTTGTAGTACGTACTTTTGTTGTGCATCCTTCCTTTTTACAAATGGGAGTTGGACGTGCACTAATGGATTATTCATTAGAATTGGCCCAAAGATTAGGAATGAGTTCCGTTCGCCTGGATGTCTACGAGAAGAATCTTCCTGCCATTTCCCTATACGAGAAATGTGGATTCGAATTTATTGATACAGTAGATTTAGGATTAGGGAAATATGGACTTGACTGGTTCAAACTATATGAGAAAATAATATCTATATGATATGTATCAGTTACCATATTGATTAATCCAACCTTTTAAACCATCAAACCTCTTTTTCTTGTAACTTTGCAGCCGATTACAGAAAAAGGAGATTCGAGATGATAAATAAATATGAAGCACGGCTAGGGACAGAGCGCATGTTGCCGCTTGTTTTTAAGATGGCACTTCCGGCAGTGGCGGCGCAATTTGTTAACTTGCTTTATAGCATGGTCGACCGTATTTATATTGGTCATATCCCGGGAATTGGTACGGATGCATTGGCGGGTGTGGGAGTAACGACTTCGCTTGTTATTCTGATTTCTTCTTTTTCAGCGATAGTAGGGGGTGGCGGTGCGCCGTTAGCGGCTATCGCACTCGGACAGGGAGACCGTTCACGCGCCGGAAAAATTCTGGGTAATGGCTTTATCCTGCTGATACTATTCACCTTGTTTACTTCTCTCATCGCATATACCTTTATGGAACCGATTCTACTCTTTACAGGAGCTTCGGAAAATACATTGGAGTATGCGGACGACTATCTTTCTATCTATTTATTGGGAACTATCTTCGTAGAAATATCCACTGGTCTCAATTCTTTTATCAATGCACAGGGACGCCCTACTATCGCCATGTGTTCGGTATTAATAGGTGCACTGCTGAATATCGTCCTCGACCCGATTTTTATCTTTTGGCTCGATATGGGAGTGAAAGGTGCAGCCTTGGCTACAGTACTTTCACAGGCATGTAGCGCCGTATGGGTTTTAACTTTCCTTTTCTCCCGGCGTGCCTCTCTCCCTTTGGAAAAACGCTATATGACGTTGAACCGGAAAATAATACTTTCTATATTTGCTTTGGGAGTATCACCGTTTATTATGGCAAGTACCGAAAGCCTGGTCGGTTTCGTTCTGAACAGCAGTCTGAAAGATTTTGGAGATATTTATGTCAGCGCATTGACCATCCTGCAAAGTGCGATGCAATTTGCAAGTGTCCCGTTAACCGGATTTGCGCAAGGTTTCGTTCCTGTTGTGAGCTATAATTACGGGCACGGGGATAAGCAACGTGTCAAAGACTGTTTCCGTGTCGCATTGATAACCATGTTCTCATTCAACTTGCTGCTGATGCTGTTTATGATTCTATTCCCCTCAACAGTGGCTTCCGCCTTTACAAGTGATGAACGACTGATAGAAACAGTCCGTTGGACAATGCCTGTTTTCTTGGGCGGTATGACTATCTTCGGATTGCAGCGGGCCTGCCAAAATATGTTTGTCGCCTTGGGACAAGCAAAAATATCTATTTTCATTGCCCTGCTGCGCAAAGCAATCCTTCTGATTCCGTTAGCATTAATATTGCCGCACTTTATGGGAGTGACCGGAGTGTATGCGGCCGAAGCCATTTCCGATGCTACGGCCGCCATCTGTTGTACCTTGCTATTCTTTTGGCAGTTCCCTAAAATACTGGGAAAAATCCGGGGAAATTCTTTGCGTCCGGATTAATACTAATACATTCTTAAAAAACGTCCTTTCTTAAAAAACGAATATTTAAGCAGTAAAGGAAGCTTGTGGTTTCGTTTTCCTATGAACGAGGGTATAAAAACTCCTGCATTTGGCATTTGTGATTTTTGCCTTTCTACCGTTTGAACGATATGATGAGTAAAAAGCTTTACTAATCTTCGCTTTACTTACTATTTGGACTGTATTTTTTGATGATAATAGTCTGTATTGCTACTTTGGTTTAGCTATTGTTTCTTAATAAACTAGAGTTGGAATCATTCTATAATTTCTTCTCACCGATGAAAGGTAGCTTCCTCGGTGAGGAAGAGAGCGTTCCTCACCGAGGAACACCCCGTTGGTTTTAAACAAACAGATACTTTATCGGTGGATAAAGGCGCATATACTGTGTGGATTTATACGATAATAACTGGCATTTTGGTATATTGTTGCACTGATTTATGCAGTTTTTTCTTTGGTCTGCAATTTCTGAGCAGATTATTTTTTAGTGGAATCTTAAAAATAGCACATTGATATAGTGGTTCTGTCTATTTTGAAAAAGAGTAGCGAGTATCTCATCCCGACAGTCTATTTGAAAAAATGTGCAGTGCTTTGTGATTTTTGGGAAGTAGCTGTTATTAATGGTATAGAGTGTACACCGGAATAATTCTATAACTTTAAAATGAAATATGTGAAAATATATGATGGATGATGAGATAAAAGAGCAGTTTGTTTCCATATTGGAGAAGCATATTGGCATAATATTTAAAATATCGGGAGCATATGCTTATGTCAAACAAGACAGGGAAGACTTGATTCACGATATTATTTATGAACTGTGGAAATCCTATAAGCGTTTTGACGGCAGTTGTAAGATATCGACATGGATTTACCGTATTGCTTTGAATATATCAATGAATTACATACGCGGACGAAGAAATGCGGTACTGTTTTCTTCTTTGGACGATTTCAGAGAGAAGGATATAACGATGTGGGTTGAAGAGCAAAGCAGCCTTCCGCAATTGGAGATGCTGTATCGTTGCATTGATAAATTGGGTGAGATAGACAAGGCTATTATCCTTCTTTATCTGGACGGCAACTCCCATGATGAAATATCGGAAATCATAGGTCTTTCGAGAACGAATGTCGGGACACGGATAGGACGTATCAAAGAGCAACTTAAAAAATTAATGATTTAAAAACGAATGATTATGGAACTATTGGAATTAGAAAACATATGGAAAGAGTGTAATCAGAAGATTGCAGATAATAATCGGATTAACAGGGAAATTCTACGGAGAATGCTTCTCCATAAGCCCGAAAAAACAATTAACTGGATGAAAGTCAGGGCAGGACTTCACTTGCTGTCCCCGTTAGTCCCTCTCATTTGGTTGGCAGTCACGGACTATCAGATACATATCACATCCGCATTTTATATCGGTTTAGGACTGTTTATATCTACTTGTGTCATTGTCTATGTCTGGGATTTGCGATATTTTCTGAAAGTGCGTGCCTTGAATCTGTCCGACGCGACATTGACCATTAAAAAGGACATAGCAGCATTGGAAAAGTATAAAGTGAAAACCACCCTATTCCGATATATGCTTATGCCTGTCGGTGTTGCCGGAATAGTACTTATGTTTTTCAGAACATTCGGATTGAATACAGACCTTGTAATAATGATATTTCTGACGTTGGCAGTTTGCCTCGCGTCTGCTTATTATCGGTTCAAGTATTCCATTGGCGAGAGATTCCGGACGCTGAACGAGGAAATAGAAGAAATAGAACGGATGGAGAATGAATAATAAAGGATTTTAGTTGGAAAAATGAATGTGACTGTTTGAGCTTTTATATGAAAAGGTCGGTTGAAACCAAAGAATTTATTTACATTTGCCCTTGTAAACAAAATCTAAGTAGAAAACATGAGAAAACAACTATCAGTCACATTCGTTTGTTTCTTTTTTGCTTCGGCTGCGGCATTCGCTCAAAGCTGGAAACCTTATGAAAAGATTGCGAAGGAAAAGACTTACGAGAAATTCGATTGCGTGACATTATTGGACAGCACGCTGGTATCTGTCCAACCTACCGGGCAAGGCTCTTTTGCCGTGTGCAAAGTTATCAAGGTACAGACTCCGAAAGGAGCGGTGGCTAACCGGATAATTAAATATGACTATGACCCGCTAACTGCTTATGCCGAATTCAAACATGCAACCATTTATCGTGCGGATGGCCGGGTGGAAGAACTCGATGTGAAGAAAACTTGTGATTATGCCGCTCCCGCACGGGCGATTTATTGGGGAGCGAGACAAATAATGCTTGAAGTAGGTGCTCTGCAACCCGGTGACATCGTAGATTACGAAATTGCTAAAAAAGGTTTTACCTATGCATTGCTTGGAGCCGGTGAGGAAGACGATTCCCGTTTTATTCCGCCTATGCGCGGACAATTCTATGATATTGTTCCATTTTGGAGCACTGTTCCCACTGTGCGTAAAGTTTATAAAGTATCCATCCCGATGGAGAAAGAAATGCAGTTTCAGTTTTATCAGGGAGAGTGTACCTCGTCCATGCGCTATGAAGACGGTCGTAAGGCCTATACCTTTGTGATGGAGAACATGATGCCCTTTGCTAAAGAGCCGAATATGGTAGACCTTTTCGATGCTGCCCCCAAACTGATGATGTCCTCTACGCCCCAATGGGAAGACAAATCATTGTGGTTCAACAAAGTGAATGAAGACTACGGAAGCTTTGCTCCCTTTCCCGCTGCACAGAAAAAGGTGGATGAACTGATAAAGGGCAAGAAAACCGAAATGGAAAAGATTGCCGTGCTAACTCATTGGGTGGCTGATAACATCCGTTATTCCGGCATTTCAATGGGAAAAGGAGAAGGGTATACACTCCATAACACGGAAATGAACTATACCGACCGTTGCGGAGTCTGCAAAGACATAGCAGGTACGTTGATTTCATTTTTGCGCATGGCAGGCTTCCAAGCCTATCCCGCTATGACGATGGCGGGCAGTCGGGTGGAGAGTATTCCTGCCGACCACTTTAATCATTGTGTGGCAGTGGTGAAATTGTCCAATGGGACTTATATGCCCCTCGACCCCACATGGGTTCCTTTCTGCCGCGAACTGTGGAGCAGTGCCGAACAGCAGCAAAACTATCTGCCGGGCGTACCTGAAGGCTCTGATTTATGTATCACTCCGGTTTCAGCCCCCGAAAATCACTATGTACGTATCAAAGCAGACAATCGCCTGGAAGCGGATGGCACATTGCGGGGTACTTTTACCCTTACGGCCGAAGGACAGAGCGACAGCAATATCCGGCGTATTTTTACCACCGGATTCCAAAGTGAATGGAAAAATACGATGGAACGTCAGCTACTTGCCATCTCCCCGAAAGCCAGACTGTTGAGTGTGGATTATGGTAAAAATCCTAAAGATTATCAGTCAGCTCCCATTAAGATTACTTTCCGCTATGAGATACCCGATTACGCATTGAAGGGAGAAACAGAGATGTTCTTCCGTCCGATGGTGATGAATAACCTTTATAATCAGGTACGTTCCTATCTGCGTATTGACACTTCGGTAGAAAATCGTAAGTATGGTTTCAAAGACGGTTGCTCACGTTTGGTCGAACTGGATGAAACCATTCAGCTTCCGGCAGGCTATCAACTGGTAAGTGATAGCAGAAACGAAGCAATGCAAGGTACGGGAGCCGATTTCGAAGGCTCATTGATGCAGAAAGGCAATAAAGTATTGCTCCATAACAGACTGGCAGTAAAAAAACGTGTTTATGAAGCCTCTGATTGGACAAGTTTCCGTAATGCCGTAAATGCCCACAAGGCGTATGATAATTATTTAGTGATTAAAAAGTAAAACAGAATGAAAAATATACATTATTATATGGCTATCCTGGCAATGCTGTTGTCTATGGCATTGCCGATGCAGGCAGCTTCCGAAGCGGAGTTCGGAAAATTAAGCAAGGCTTATACCATCCATACCGACGGCAGCCAGGAGATGCGTGTACAAAAAGAACTGACATTATTCACTCACGCGGCAATGAATAGTTTGTATGGCGAGAGTTTTATTATCTACAATCCGGAATTTCAGGAATTGAAGATACACGAATCCTATACCCGCCAAAAAGACGGGACTATCGTAAAAACTCCTGCCAATGCATTTGTAGAAGTACTTCCTTCTGCGGCGGCAGATGCTCCGGCCTATAATGGTTTGAAAGAGATGGTAGTCGTCCACACCGGATTGGAACTGGGAGCTACCATTTATTTGGATTACTCCGTTATCACCCGTCCGGGCTATCTGCCCGAACTGGATGTTTGCGAACAGATAGAAGAATTTTCTCCAATCAAAGAATACATCTTTTCATTGTCAGTGCCCGAAAGCAAACCTTTGCATTATGAACTGTTGAATGGAAAAGCTGTCCCGGCAGTGAAAACGACTGATGGTGTAAAAACAGTAACCTGGACATTGAGAAACGTGCAACCGCGTCCCCGTATGCTTGACGTTTCTTTGCCTGCTGGCAATGTACAGGCTATTGTAGCTTCCACGTATGCTTCCAAAGCCGATGCATTGAAAGTGATTAAACAGCAGATGGGAGATAATGGAAAGGAAATTACCGAATTGGCGCAGAAATTGACAGCCGATACAAAAAACACGGAGCAGAAAAAACAGATACTTGCCGCCTATGTGCAAGGACTGGGAAACTGCCGTCTGTCATTATCGCAAACCGGATATCGTTTACGCCCGACTGCCGAAGTCATTCGCTCGGCTTATGGGACAGAAGCAGAGAAAGCCGCTTTATTGGCAGCTTTGCGGGAAGCTGTCGGTGTGCAGACAGAAATAAAAGCAGTTTTTCCTAAAACAGAAGATAAGGACGCGGCAGGACTAGCTGCTATCAGCGGATTGTTTGTAGACAGTCATGTGATTGCCGATATGCAGGATTTTGTTTCCGTTGTCAATATGGATGCCCGACCGGTAAGCTTGAAACCACTCTCCCATGCTGTTTCACGAACAGATACGCTGAACGTGGCTCCGCAAACCGGAAAGAGCCTGAACGATGGTTATCAGATGTTCAGCTTACCACAAGCGCGGAACGGATGGGCAGGTTATGATGCACGAGCTACGACCATGAATACGACTCGCCCTGTTAATCTGCTTCTGCGATATTTGCCCGACGAGACTTATACCTGCGTCATAAATATAGCAGATAAAATGAAACCGGTAGTTTTACCGACCGATAAAAAGGTTGAAAATGCGATTGGAACGATAGAAGTGGCGGTGGAAAAAGCAGCGGACAAAATAGAGATTGTCCGTACCTTGAAACTGAAGAAACAATTGATAACTCCGACAGAGTATCCGGCATACTATCGTCTGATGGCAGAATGGATGGATACTGATAAAACCACTTTACTCTTTCAATCTGCACAATAAAGCTGTGCGATGAAACTTATATAACTGAAGTTTCGTAAGTTGTTACTGTATGGATTCTTCTTTTTCTGGAAGGAGGGGAATCCATACGGGATACGGCACATGCGAAACTTGAATTATATAACACAGCATCTTTCTTTACTTCACTCCAATTCCCGTGCAAAAATATTGATTGCACGCAATGCCTTTGAAATTTCTGTCGAGGTTATCCCCTGACATTCTATCCTTAGTATTTTCTCCCAGTCCTCAAGGTCTACATTCCACTTGTTGATTTGAGGACACAGGGTAAAGAGAGCCGCGATATGTTTTATATCCAGCGAGCTCTTGATAGAGGTTCGGAAAATCAGTATTTGTTCTTCCATAGTTCTAAACTGTTTTTTGTTGTTGAATAGTGCAAAGGTACGCCGAATAATGCTCCGAAATAGAATTATTCGACGAACACCCCCATTATGCATGACGAAACCGGTAATATAAGCGCCTAACTTTGCCTGTTTATCGGCGGGAAGAACACACAAATCTGTATCCGTTTATAGAAAGAAAATTGTATCTGTTTTCATTTCCTTTTTTTGCTTTACTTTGCAGCGTTGTTTTAATCTCCCTAAATATTTAATGATTATGAAACTGAATTTCGCAAAAAGAATGTCTTATATCAAGGCATCGGAGATAAGGGAAATACTGAAAGTGACCGAACAGGACGATGTAATTTCCTTTGCAGGAGGTCTGCCCGCCCCGGAACTTTTCCCGGTGAATGAGATAAATGAAATAACCCGGATTGTTTTGGAAGAAGCGGGGACAAAAGCACTACAATATACTACAACAGAAGGTTACGCCCCTTTAAGAGAGTGGATTGCCGAACGGATGAACAACCGCTTGGGAACAGCTTTCGATAAAGACAATATCCTGATTACCCATGGTTCCCAACAAGGACTGGATTTATCGGGCAAAGTCTTTTTGGACGAAGGCGATGTAGTCTTGTGCGAAAGCCCTACATACCTGGCTGCCATCAGTGCATTGAAAGCATACGGGTGTCGTTTCATTGAAATACCGACCGATGCAGACGGTATGGATATGAATGCCCTGGAAGATGTTCTGAACTGTACGGAAAACATAAAACTGATATATGTCATACCTACCTTTCAAAATCCGACAGGAAGAACCTGGAGCTTGGAAAGACGCAGGAAACTGGCAGAACTATCCGCGAAATACAATATCGCAGTTGTCGAAGACAACCCATATGGTGAATTAAGATTCGAAGGAGAACACCTGCCATCCGTCAAGTCTTTTGATGAGGCCGGCAATGTCCTGTGCACAGGTAGCTTTTCCAAAATATTCTGTCCCGGTTTCCGAATTGGCTGGATGGCAGGGGATAAGGAGATTGTCCGTAAATACGTTCTTGTGAAACAAGGCACGGATTTGCAATGTAATACCATCGCCCAAATGACTATCGCCGAATACTTGAAACGTTATGATATCGACAAGCATATTGCAAAAATAATCGAAGTGTACAGGAAACGCAGGGATATTGCCATGGAATGCATGGAGCGTTATTTTCCCGATACAGTCAAATTTACTCATCCCGAAGGCGGATTATTTACATGGATAGAACTCCCCGAAGGAATTCCGGCACGTGAAATTTTAGAAAAATGCCTGGAGAAAAAGATTGCTTTCGTTCCGGGCGGCTCTTTCTTTCCCAACGGAAACAGGGAAAACACCCTTCGAATCAACTATTCCAATATGCCGGAAGACAGAATAGAGAAGGGACTTCAGATATTGGGAGAAGTCGTGACGGAATATATCCATAAATCAAAGTGATTCTTTAATCATATTCCCTAATATCATCAGACGTTCTTCGATAAAAGGACTCCATTGCTGACCGTAACTCAAACGCATGCAATTTCTGTATTGCTCCTGCAACGTAAACATACGTCCGGGAGCAATACTGATTTTATGCCGCATAGCTTTATAGTACAGTTGTGTCGTATCTATCTTTTTATCCAGCTCTACCCAAAGCATGAATCCGCCTTGCGGAGTGATAATTTTAGTATCTTCGGGGAAATAGTCAATGATGGAACGTGCAAAATGCAGGCTGTTCGCATGCAACTCATGGCGTAGCTTACGCAAATGATTCTCATACCTGCCGTTTTCCATGAAATTGGCTATCGCTTCCTGATTGAGAGCAGGTGAAGATATGAAATGTATATTTTTCTGACGAATCACGGCTTCCTTGAATTTTCCGGGTGCAATCCAGCCCACCCGGTATCCGGGAGCCAGTGTCTTTGACACGGAACCACACCATAGCACAAGTCCTTTTTCATCGAAAGCCTTACATGGTTTGGGACGTGAATTTCCGAAAAAAACATCTCCATATAAATCATCCTCAATCAAAGGAATATCATACTCTGCCAGCATACCTACAATCTCCTTTTTGTGTTCATCGGGCATACAACTACCCATCGGATTGCTGAAATTACTGATAAGCAAGCACACATTTATTTGCGGTAACACCTTCCTCAGGGCATCAGGTTCGATTCCCGTAACAGGATTTGTCGGTAGTTCCAGTACACGAAGTCCTATACTATTTGCTAATTGCAACATCCCGAAATACACCGGACTTTCAACAGCAATGGTATCTCCTCTCTGCGCAACGACGGACAGAGCTAAAGAAATAGCGTTAGTCACTCCTGTTGTCGTAACAATATCATCTTCCGTTAAATTACCATTCCAACTATATGTGAAACGGGCTACGTCTTTTCTAAGCCGGACGTTTCCTTGCGCATCTTCATATCTCGTCCCGTTTCCCGGCAGCGAATGCATCGCTTTAGTCAGTTCTTTATTGAGCTTGGCGATGGGCAGAAAAACATCTTCCGGTATTCCCAGGGAGAAACGGGTGATGGATGTATCTTCTATCGAACTATATACTTCGGCTATTAAATCCTCGTCCCCCTTTCCCGTAAACTTAATTGCAGGCTGTGTCGTTGCCGGTGCCGACAAACGCAGCGGCTTGTAATTGACAATATAACCGGATTTGGGCAGTGAAATAATAAATCCGTCCTTTTCCAGTTCATAATATGCCTGAATCGCGGTATTCAGGCTCACTCCATATTCATTGCTGATAGTACGCAGGGAAGGCAGTTTCTCCCCCATTTTCCATATACCTGTTTTTATCTGCCGGGCCATTGTTCCGGCTATTTTCTGATATAGAGTTTCTTTTTTCATGCTCATTCCGTATCCTGCAAATGTACATAAAATATGGCGGTATTTATTTTATGTGACGGACAAAATGCTTGACTGGCCTTGTTTTTTTGAATAAAGAGTCTATTTTTACAAAGTTCTCTCCGATAGCTCTCGACGTTCATTTCTTTACGACCGGAATATAAATATCGGTAACCAGTTCCGTTTCAGGGGTGGAAGCCGGCTGATTCATATACATCTCAAAACTAAAGGTGCTTTGAGGACGATACTTGCTTTTCGGAAACCACTCTTCATAAATTCTCCGGTAGAATCTATGTAATAAAGAATAATCTCCTGTATGCCTGAATATCGCATAGCGACCACCAGGAATTTCCATCACTCCCGGTTGAGGGTCATGTGTCATGTTATTATCTATCGTTACTCCGAGATAGAAGCGGCATTTCTCTGTGGGAGTGATGGACGGGTCGTCCATACTGACGCTTACGAATTTGTAATCCGACTTGCCTTCATTATACTGCCTGGCATAATTTATAAGCCTGCTCCATATAAGTTTATATCGCAGCTCGTCCTTATACTTTTCACCGACTTCAATATAGAATATCTCCATTGGCTGAATTGACCAAATCTCAGGAGTGAGAGATGTGTGTTGTTCGTCGTACATCGGCTTATATTTTTCCCTATATTGAGATGCCGGTACTCCGAAATGCTTCTTGAAAGCTTTTGCCAGACTAAACTTGGTCTGATAACTTGTCTGCTCCAATATCTGATTGAGTGTAAAATCGGTGGATACCAACAGATGTGCTATATGTTCAAGGCGCAACCGCTGTATATAGATTCCTATATTTTCTCCGGTAACAGCCTGAAACACCCTTCTGAAGTGATATTTGGAAAGTCCGCTCATGTCGCTAAGCCTGTCCGTATCCAAAGAATCAAATAAATGATTATTAATATGAACGATAATATCCTGAATCTTTTGGTGATGAATGTTACTGGTTTCTAATTTCTGTTTCCATCGCTTCAGCTTGGGTAATCGTCCGTTAAGTAGATTTCTCAATTCTTCCGGTGAGTACATAGTATCTGCATACTCATTGTACTTATCGGTGTATTTTATCCAAATATTAATCATCTCCGACATCGGAATATCGACAATATATTTTCCGTCTTTCAGGCAGTAATAGCAATATTCGTCACTTCGCGAATCATCGGAGTTAGTACCCAGATATTTCTCTACATCAAATCGTAAAGGCATCCCGCAACTTTGACAATACTTCTTGCTTATTTCTGATTCAATCATTTATCGGTTCGGTTTTCGTTTGATAGACAGAAGTCGCTCCATATCACTGAATAAACTGGCATCTTTTAGTTCGAACATAATCCATTTCCCATCATGAAAAGTGGTCGCTTCATCATATGTCTTCAGTGTTTCATAGGAAAAGGCTTCTCGCTGTAATTCAAATTTGACACGTTCATCTTTGCCTAAAATGACCATGAAACCGAAAGCCTGCTCTCTGGCATATAGGGCGCAAAGCGTTTTCCCACCTCTGCGATATTTATATTCGTACTTCCAGGCTTTTCCGCCATAATTCCATAATTGTTCCATATTGTACTTCTGTTCAATGAGTTGGCAAAGCGAAGTCCATACATTATAAAGTTCTTTACCTATCAGGTTTTCCAGCATTTCGGGAGTGGGAATCTGCAAAGTCTCTTTCATGGCATCTATATTTACTTTTAATTATAAATATCGCAAAGATAGACTGATTTTTCGATAGATGGTTGTCCAATATAGCTGTCTTTCGTGTAATTTCGTTTATCAGGTTGTTGCATAATGCTGAATGGATAAACTGCCATCATACTCTTTATATTTTGCGCCTTTGTATATCTTGACTAGCTTGTTGCCATATTCAATAATCATGTATTTGATAAATGGCGCATGCCGAATTTGTCTATAGATGCATCATTAAAAATAAAAAAGTATGCATATGTTTGCTTGATGCAGTAATAATTAATTTTCCAGTGCTATTGATTACTCCAATATAAGTTCTATAACCGGTAACTCGACATTTGGGCGTTCTACAGGTAAAGTGATGATAACATCGTCAGTTCCTGTGTTTTCGGTCATGTGGCTTCCTTTTTTGGTTTCAGTTCGAAATTTTAGTTCTGAATTGTCATTCAATAATTGAGCATATTTGATTTTTCCTTTATATTGTTTTAGATATAAGGATTTGAATGGCCATTCTAACACGTGTATATACAGTCGGTTAGTATTGGGGTTATATGTGAGAATACAATTGTTGGGACAAGCATATTCAGTTGGTGCGGCGGTACATCCATAAATGGCGCTACTATGAAAACGCATCCAATGTGCCAGGCCGTTTAAACGTTCTATAGCACGTTCGTCAAAAACACCTCTTGCTGTTGGGCCAACGTTTAGTAATAGATTTCCACCCTTACTGACAGTTTCGGCTAACATAACAATTAGTTGATGTACACTTTTCCAACTGTATTCATCACGATGGTAACCCCATGACCCAGAGAATGTTTGACAGGTTTCCCAAGGAACTCGTTGGTTGTTTACTGTGGGCCACTGTTGTGGCATGAATTGTTCTGGAGTGATGTAATCCCAGCCTTGGTTATTCTCTGTTAGTCCGAGGCGGTTGTTTATAATAATCTGTGGTTGCAATTTTCGTGCTAATTTAACAATGCCTTCTGCATCCCAGTCTTTACTATTCTTTCCATTTTCTCCTTCAGCATAAGTATAATCCATGAAAAGTTCATCAATTTGTCCAAATTCAGTGAGCAATTCGGTTAATTGTTTTTTCATATATTCCCTGTATTTTGCCATATTACGGTTCTTGTTTAATTCTTTCAAGAGTTCGGGGTTTTGTGGCATTTGGGGGTGGTTACGGTCAATGGTGAAATCGGGATGATGCCAATCCAATAACGAATAATAAAATCCTATACGTATGCCTTCGTTACGAAAAGCATTAACTAACGGCTTTAGGATATCCTTTTTATAAGGTGTATTGGTTATTTTATAGTCCGTATATTTACTGTCCCACATGCAAAAACCATCATGATGCTTAGTCGTGAAAACCATATATTTAACTCCGGCTGCTTTTGCCATATACGCCCATTCTTCCGGATTATACAAATCGGGATTAAATAAGTTTTTGTAACGGTTGTAATGTTCATCGGACATTTTTTCTCTGCTTTTTACCCATTCGTGGCGAGCAGGCATAGCGTAAAGTCCCCAGTGGATAAACAGACCAAACCTGTCATGTGTCCACCAAGACATGTGTTCCGATTGGTTTAATGAGGAATTATATTGATTTTGAACAATATGTGTCGCATTCGTCTGTTGACAAACGAAAGATAGGAGAAAGAGGGTATATATAATAGTTCTTTTCATACTTAGTACTTTATAGGTAAAATTCTGGTCATCAAATCTACAAAAATGGCTGCCATTCGTTGCTGCATATATGATTGTTCGCCCCGTATGGGATGATGTCCATAAGCTATGCCTTCTGTAACCTGAATATCCGTGGAATATAATTGGCTGAAAGGTTTTCCAGTGACAGGATGTAATACATTTTTTGAGAATCCGATATATTTATCAAATTCAATCAAAGGAAATCCCCATTTAGCGGCGAGCTTTCTGATACTTTCATTATAAACGGTGCGACAATCATGCCAGTGTGTACATAATACAATAATTGCAGGTTTACCATAAGGAGTATTATAGTATTTGGATGTAGTATCGTTACGTAATTCATAGCATTCCGTGAGGTAGCGTTTGATGACATAATCATAGGCTGCCGCGTAATTGCTGCGATCAAATGGTACTTCATAATCCGTGTATTTATCTTTCAGTTGAAGTTCTTCATAAACATCTTTATTATGTACTTGCATAATGACTAATGCATCAATATCTTCCAGTTCTTTTTTGGAGTAGAGGGTGCCATTGGCCATTCGGTTAGCTGTATTGGCTATGGCTTCTCCGCCTATGGCCCGGTTAATGGCTTCGGCATTCAGTTCGTGACAACCGATTTCGAACCAACTGTTTTGCGGAGAAGCGAATGAGGCTCCTGTTAATAAGATTTTGTATTCTGTTGTTTTTGACAGGTTTTGTGCTACTGCTATTCCTGTGAAAATATAGAATAACAGCACGGTTAGAAATGTCTTCTTCATATTTTCTTATTTTTTTATGGTTTATCTATAATTCTGTATTTATCTACAGTAGGATTTAGTCCTTGTTTTAAATCGTGATACAATGGAGGTTTGTTAAAGTCAAAACTATAAGGCTCATAAAGTGTGGCACAATCCGGATGAGTCTCTCCGAATAGTTTGTATTCTTTCCATAAACGGTCATAATTATCTATGGCTTTACGAATATTTTTTGTGTCATATTGGCCGTTCATATCTCCTTCGTTGCCTTTGAGCATGATAATCCAACCCTGTTCATAGATTGAATATAAAAGTAATCCGTACTTGGCGGAAGTTTGTAAGTAACGCTTTAGTTCCGGATTGCCTGTTTGTATTTTATCGGCTAATGCTACAATTTCTTTCCAGATAGCAACACTTTGTTTTTTTTCTAGTATGATTTTATGAGTTAGTCCTTGTTCTATAATAGTTTTGAGATTCTGTCTCAATTCTTTCTCTCCTCCGATGAATTGATCTCTCGTCCACCATACATTGATGGGGAGAATTAAAGAAGCTCTTCCTCTGACAATCGCGTCAGCAGACAAAAGAGAAAGACGATGAAAACGTTCGATGTCTTTTCCTTTGAATCCGTTGGCTATGGCGTATTTCTTGAATAATTCCTTTTCTGGTAACGACATCTGGTTTGCCCAATTGGCCAATATTGCAACGTTTATGTCGCACCATAATTCATTTTTGATATAGGGACCTCTCCAGCCTCCTCCTCTTGACCATGTCCAAATACCGGCAAAATTGGGATTTGATTTTAACTGGTTCAAACAGTAAGGTTGGGAGTCGGATTTTAATTCTTCAAATCCATTAAGTACACCGTCTGCAATATAGTTCGGGTATGCTCCTTTGCCTTCATATTCGCGTTGACATTCAATTTCTACAATTTGTTTGTGCTTACCTATTCCTAATGTAGGGTTGAATTTATACGTTCGGTGATAATCCCCCTGTACGTGTTTTATGCATAGATATAGATTGGGGTGAGGTTCAACGTTGTTTGTTACGGAAAGGTAATATTGGGGATTGATATGGAAGTAGCCGAAATCCCATGTACGATAGAAGATTTTTTTATTTTGGCGTATGCACACTTCTTCTCTCAGCAGATTTATTAGGTTACTGTGTATTTTTTCTCCTCCATCGGTTTTATATGTAGAATTATGTTCCCATGATTTTTCGTTTCTGGGTATGGGACCATTACCAGTGTGGTAAGGAGTATTTTGCAAGTAAGTTTCTCCTACGCGAATAACCAGACCGTCAAGTTTCGGGAAACGTTTAAATATTTCTTGAAGCATGATTCGGTGTATCTCTTGTGTTTTGGGGCGAGTGAAGTCAATTCGTCCTGTTGCGTCACAAATTTCATTTTTATAAATTTCCACCAGGCGTTTGGGAAGTACAATAATATCAGTAAAGTAATATGCTTCCAATCCGGCTTTATGGATAGCTTCAATCTTGTTTTCTATGCGGGTGGCAACAGAATCGATCCATAGACGCTCTTTAGAATCGGCAGGACATATTCTCGGGTCTAAACTGCTATATGTTATGGCTGTATGTACAGATTGAAATTCATTAACTACTTGCGCGTTAAAACCATATTGCACTAAATTCCCAGGTTCATTGAACCATGTGTTTGTAAAAGGTTCACCCGGATTATGATGAACCATATCCATAACAATAGGAGTTTGAGCAAACAGGCAACTCCACAGTGTGTTCGCTAGCAAAAGGACTGGAAATAGGTGTTTTCTCATGATAATATTATTGATTGTTATTAGTAACTTGTTGATCTTCGATAGAATCAAAACCCTTTTGTTGTTGTTTTATAGAATTGATTAATTGTACTCTATCCGGTAAGTAAGTGCGATATTTATCTATATATAGTCCGCATTTCTCTAATTGGTATTCTGTTATAGAGCTAACTCCCGGAATATTTTTCAGACTTTTTAGAATAGATATTTTCCGGAAATTTAAGTTGGGAATTACCAAGTCTGTATTACTGCCGAAGTATGAATATTGAAAATCTTCATCTTTCCCTTCTTTTCGTAATCCGCAACGGCAGTTGATAAATGTGTTATCTGCTATGCTGTTATTAATAGGCAATTCCAGATGGTCGGTTTGTAAGAATGTACTTATGCCTGGGTAGATGTTGTCCCAGTTGCCTTCGTTAATCCGGAAAACATCGAACAAATGGGTGAATTCAGGATTTTGTGCATTATAATTTCGTTTTTTTCCACGGGCATCAATACTTATGCCTGCTGCATTACAATCAAAATATAGATTATTGTGAACATAATTGCAGTGGCCTCCACCTATAATGGTACCGGAAACGGCTTGATGGACTACGTTTTTATAAATTGAGTCCCCCGCATGTCCATCATCTGCATATAATGCATTAGCTCTTGGTGAATGATGAATAAAATTGTGGCGTAAGACGTTGCCTCGTGAAGTCCAGTCCCAACGACTATAAAAGGCTCCGACATCACCTGTGACTTGAGCTATGTCGAACACTTCATTATATTCTAGGATGTTGTTGTTTCCTCCATAGATAAAGGCTGCATGGGGAGCGTTGTGTACCATATTGTGCCGGACGGTAATTCCCACCGCATTGCCTTCTCCTATGCCGATTCCTGTAGTAAAGGCTCCCAGTTTTACAGCAGGGGCATAACTACGCTGTATTTCACCAAAACGGGTAAAATAATTGTTCTCTATTAAGTGTTTGCAAGCAATCAGATTTTTTCGGTCACCTCCTGATACCTCAATACAGGTACGACCGATATATTCAAAGTTGTTGCTTTGTATTCTATTTTGTTTTCCTCCCTGAATGATTAATGCATCTCCTAATATATTTTTGAAGTTACATCCGGCAATCAGACATTCTGTGGCATTTTTTATGGTGACACCATCGCCTAAATGATTTTTAAAGGAGATATTTTCTATTTTTATATGATTTGAATTTATAATGTTAATCAATGGAGTAGTATCTGATACAATACTCAATAAGTTTTCATCGAAATGTTCGGGAGGGAAAAGATATAATTTTTGAGTTGTAAAATCAATGCACCACTCTCCCGGTTGATCTATTTCTTCGAGAAGGTTCTCTACATAATATTCTTCTTTTCCCGAACCGTACGGACGATGATATTTGGAACCGATGCCGCCAAATATGCCTACATCTTTTCCCTCCTTTGTTTCTATCCCTACGCTGTGAGTGACAGTTTGTTTGTTCGGGTCTATTTCTTTTATACGTACAGTCCAGGCCTGCCAGGGGATACGCCAGTATCCTGTAAACCATAGACCGTTTTTGACGGCATTCACCCATTTTCCGTGTTCCGGATCACTATATTCAAAAGTACCGCCTTGTTCGTTTGTGCCGAAATTGTCCAATACCTTTTTCATGTATAGATAACCACTGTTGGGGTAGCGCGAAAGAGGGAGTAGCTCATTGTTGTAAATGAGTTGTGGAAAGTTCTTCCGCTCTTTCATTAAATCGGGAAAAAACGGAACACTGATACCTATTTCCAATAAGTCTATCTCCATAATAATACCTTGAGCATTCGGGTGAACTCTGTTTTTTGTTTGAGTATCTTTGACAGGTTTCAGTTTTCCTTTCAAGGGTTTATCACATCGTAACTGTACCTTTCCCGGATTTTTACCTTTTATTATTATCCCTTTCTTACAGTTTTTTATATCTATGCTTTTATGAAGGATATAGTCTCCGTCATGAAGTAAAATGGAATTTCCGTTCATAGATGCTTTTTCGATGGCTGCTTGTATGCCTTTCTCTCCTTGGAGTGGGGAAAGCTGGATAATACTTTGCCCCCGGCTGGGAAAGGAAAAAGTACAGGCTAATAATAAGATCAGTAAATGTTTCATTGTATTATATTGATTGTTGAAAATAGAACAAGTGCAAAAGTACCGTGATTTAGCCAATCTTTTTAATAATGGCATTTCAAAATATATGAGATTTGTTTCATGAGTTATTCGAAGTATTTTATATCATTGCAGAAAATATGAAAAACATGACGGTTGAGGCTGACATAAATCATTCGAATTTGCGTATCATGTAACATGTATTATATAAATGTAACCAGTGTTGTTATGAAGATGCTATTCTCATATATTTTGAAGCATGAGTATTAATTGCCGTGCTGTCTAATGCCTAATTTTGCATCCGTAGTTAAACAACACTAAGTAACCTTTATTAAATTTTTAATTATTATGAATTCATTTACACGCATTGGATTACGATCTCGGTTCCTGTTGGTGCTGATGATTGGACTTATTTTACCGACATTGTCTGTTTGGGGACAGAATGCAACAATTACTGGTAAGGTAGTTGATCCCAAAGGAGAGCCTCTTGTAGGTGTTTCGGTCTTAGAACAAGGTACAACGAATGGTACTGTTACTGATATGAATGGTCGGTATAGTATTGTTGTTCAGAAAGACTCTTCTCCTCTTCGATTTAGTTATATGGGGTTTGATAATCAGGAAATTGTTCCGGGAAAACGTCGGGTTATTGATGTTACATTGACAGAAAACTCAGTGGTGATTGATGATGTGGTGGTGATTGCCTATGGAACTAAGAAACGCCGTGACATGATAGGGTCTGTTTCTAAAATTAAAAGTGATGAAATGTCGCTGATGCAAGGTGGGCGTTTTGAGAATTCTTTGCAGGGGCTGGCTTCCGGTGTACAAGTTGTGAATGACGGTATGCCGGGTAGTACTCCACAGATAAAGATTCGCGGTATCGGTTCTATTGCATCGGGAAGTGATCCGCTTTGGGTGGTTGACGGTATTGTAGGTGGAGGTTCTACGATGGTGAACTCCAATGATATTGAATCAATAGAAGTATTGAAAGATGCTGCTGCAACCGCAATTTATGGTTCCCGCGGTGCGAATGGTGTGATCATTGTTACAACGAAGAAGGGAAAAAAAGGAGGACTTAAATTCGACGTTCATTATGAAGGCGGTATTACTCCTATCACTAATTCAGATTTAGGACTGGCCAGTACGAAGACATACTTTAATATAATGGATGAGGCTCGTGCTAATGTGGGATTAAATCCGCTTGACCCGCAGAAAGATATTATTGAACCGTATTATTCCAATTGGACTTCTCCGATAACTCGTGAGGAAGCTATGAATACGGATATGGATTGGGTTGATTTGGTGACTCGTATGGGGCATTTCCATGATATAAACGTGGCCTTGAATCAAGGGGGGGAGAACTCAACGACTTACGCGTCTGTTAATTACCGTTCTGACGAGTCCAGTTTGAAAGGGCTGAGCATGAATGCGGTCAGTGCACGTTTGAATAGTGAATTTAAGAAAGGAATTGTGACTTTGGGAACTCAGTCTTTTCTGAAGTTCGACCGTAAAAAATCGACGAATAAATGGGCGGTAGTTTCTGATAAGTTTCCGTGGCGCAAAGTGTATGATCCGGAAGACCCTACAGGGTATTGGAATCCACAAATGGCGGATGGTCATCCGACAGCTACTCTTGACAACGATTATCAGTTGAGTACAGGTGAGAATTTTAGTTTCCGCACAACATTATATATGGATGTTAACCTGAAGTGGATAAAAGGGCTCTCAGTTCGTGCAGATGCAAGTTATGGGTATGGATTGGCGCAAAGTGATTATTGGTTGTCCGGCTTGATTACGAATACTGGCAATGTAGATGGTAACCAAGGTAATAAAAGCAAGAAAACGACTAAGTCCCAACAATATCATGCTTTTGCCAAATATAACCGTGAATGGACAGATCATGGTTTGGATATTGTAACGGGTATTGAAGCAAATAGGAGTTATACGGATAATGCTGTTGTTGCCGGTAAGAACTTGAGTGGTGAGTTTCAGGAACCCAAGATCATTGGCACAATGCTGGGGAATAACAGTGCTTATATAGGTGGTGAGAGTTACACATTCAGTTTCTTTAACCGTATCGACTATAAGTTCAAACAACGTTATTTACTTGGAGCATCTTTTGTACGCGAAGGATCATCTAAGTTTGTGAAAGAAAACCGTTTTGGAGACTTCTATTCAGTTTCAGGTGGTTGGATTATTTCTGATGAGGCTTTTATGCGTAATGCCGGTTTTATTTCATTGTTGAAGTTACGTGGCAGCTATGGAGAGACAGGTAATCAGAACATTCCTTCGGAAGTGACGAAGAATTCGTATAGTATAAAGAGCAAGCAATATTACAATAATATGCAGAATATGTTCTTATGGAATATTGCTAATAAAGCAGCTAAATGGGAGAAAAACAAAAGTATCGACTTGGGACTTGATTATGCGCTGTTCGATAATAAAGTAAATGGTTCTATTGCCTATTACCGTCGTACGACAAGTGACATGTTGATGCGTGTGCAATTACCCGCATCCGCCGGTATCACCAATAGTGGCGGTAATGCTGATAATAATTCTATGTGGGCAAATGTTGGTTCGATGTATAACCAGGGATTTGAATTTGATATTAATGTTACTTTGGTCAAGAAAGACTTTGAATGGAACATGAACTATAACTTGACGACAAATATGAATAAAGTGACAGCACTTGATGCGAGTGTTGATGCAAAAGGAACTGGTATCATCAATACACGTCCGGGAGCGATCACGAAGAAAGATCTGGCTTTGGGTACTTATTTTATGGCTGAATGGGCAGGAGTTGATCCGGAGAAAGGTATCGGCATGATTTATGAAATAGATCTTGACCGTTACAATAAGACCGGTGAGACAGTGAAAACCGGAAGATTGATTCCCGCTACTCAATCAAACGTAAATAAACATCGTATAATTCAAGAAGGTAAAACGGCTCTTCCGAAAGTTTATATGGGCTGGACAAATAACTTTAAATATAAGGCATTCGATTTATCATGTATGTTCTATCTCTCATTAGGTAGTTATACCTTTAATTATCACAGATATACAAAATCATTTGTAGGAGATGGACGTAATAATGTGACTGCTGATATTTATGAGAACTCATGGAAGAAACCGGGAGATATTGCAGAGTATCCGCAACTTCGTTGGCAAGATAAATATAATTATGATGACAATGGAAATGACAAGCAAAATGTAACTTATATAAAACATGATGCCGGTCACACCAAGTATCTGGAGAAAAGTGCTTATTTACGTTTGCGTAATTTGACTTTAGGATATACACTTCCACAAAGAATCTGCTCGAAAATAAATATTGATGCTTTAAGAGTGTATGTCTCAGCTGTCAACCTTTTCACCATTACTTCATTTAACGGCTATGACCCAGAAGTAAGAGTAAAGAACCAAACAGGCGCCAATGCGCAGGGAGCTGTATTCTCCGGTAGTGAAATGCCGCAGACCCGTATATTCTCCGCAGGTATTAACTTTAAATTTTAATTAAATATTTGATAGTATGAAAGCGATAAAAAATATAATGATAGCCTTATCCGGTATTGCACTTCTTGCTTCCTGTGATATGGATAAATTTTTTGAACTGGATCGTCCGGAATCTAATCCTTGGTTATCGGTTGATGATTTGGAATATTCTGTTGCTGATCCTTATAATACTCTTTTTCAGAATCCTAACTGGCAGGCACCTATCGGTATTATCCCTTATTATCAGGAATTGGTAGCAGATTTGTCTACGGTTAATCCGCAAGGTGCTTATGAGCAGGAAGCACTTTACTGGTATCCTCGTCAGATGTCTACCTTTGATGTAACAGGACAACAATTTGAGAAGACCTTTTCAATATTATATCGTTCTGTAACAGGAGCTACTTCTCCGTTGACTTATATTGAGGAGAAGGAGAAAAAAGGAGAGCCAGTTTTTGCCAATATGACTGAAAATGATAAGAAGACGTTGGCACGTCAGACCGGAGAACTATATTTTATGAGGGGGTATACCTATTGGCTGATTAGCCGGGCTTTTGTTGCTCCTTACGACCCGGCAGGCGGAGAGGGGAATAATCGTAAGTTCATTCCGTTAATCAATAGGCTCGATTATTCACAAGAGTCTGCACGCAATCCTTATATGGGGACTGTGAAAGAAGTGTATGATCAGATGTTGTCTGATTTTGCTAAAGCTAAAAGTCTGATGCCTGAAGATTATTTTGTGCGTGGTCGTGCCAATAAATTTTCAGCTGCTATGATGTTGATGCGTGTAAAATGGTTAATGGGAGATAAAGACGGAGCATTGGAAGAAGCTGATTATGTGATTACTAAAGCGGAAGCCGGAGTAGCACCTTTTGATTTGACTGAAGAACCGATTGTTGCTTTTAACCGGAATGCCGAACAACAATATACTGTAGACCCGGTATCCAAGGAAGTTATGTTTGAGTGTGCGTTCACTGAAAGCAATCAGGGAAATAACGTAGCTATTCCGTTGGCTCGTATGTGTAAAACAGGTATTTATAATTTCAAGTCAAAGACATTTGATGCTAGTAATAAATTATGGTTGGAAGGAGCGCGTGGCAGTCAGAATTGGCAACATGGCGGTTGGGCTTGTGCTTACTGGAATCCTCGTTTAATTAAATATATCGGTTGGGCGGTAACAGATGATCCTATGGATTTGACGAATTATGTTCCGAGTGCAGAAGCCTTGGCTGATAAGAGATTTACTCAACTGCATTATTTCCTGAAAAACTATACAGACGGAGGAGATAAAACCATACATGAAATGGCATATAACAAGACAAAATGGAATGCTTTTTGGAATGATAAGTATTATCGGGCTCCGTATGGGAAGTATTCCCAAGTACCGTTGATTCGTTTGGCGGAAGCATATCTGACGCGTGCGACCTTAGTCCTTTCTAAGAATGTATCTCAAGCTTTAGGCGATGTGAATAAGATTCGTCAACGTGCCGGATTGACTCCTTTGAAGAATGTAACTGAAGCAGATATAGAAAAAGAAAGAATCAAAGAGTTTGGTTTTGAGAATGGCGACCGTTTGCTTTATTTAGTAGCTATGCAGAAGACAATTGATGGGCAAAAGAGAAATCCGGGAGCTGTTTATGATAATCCGAATACTGATGGGGAGCCGATTCCTGCGATGAATCCGCCTTACAGTACTATGTATGTGCCGTTGCCTTCCATTGAATATTTGTATTCAGGATCTTATCAGCAACCTTAAAAGGTGAGGTTTTAAAAAAGAAGTGCCGCTATCGTAAGACATAGCGGCACTTCTTTTTGGTAATAACTCTGTTATTTCCTGTACTTCTTTATATATTCGGAAGGAGATAAGCCGTATTCTGTTTTGAAGCATTTTCCGAAATAAGATATTTCATTAAAACCGCATCGATAAGAAACTTCGGTCACTGTATATTCTGTGTTTTGAAGCATATCTAGTGACGTTTTCAACCGTATGTCAAGGATGAGTTTACTGGGCGACATACCTGTTACGGCTTTGATTTTGCGATATACCTGTACGCGGCTCATACCGATTTCTTCACTGAACAGATCAATGGAGTAGGCTGGGTTTTCTATGTTTTTGTTTATTATTTCCATTACTTTTTTCATAAACTTTTCTTCCATGGCACTATAAACAGAGGTTTCTTTAGCTTCCTGTGGTTCTCTGTTGATTGATACCATTTCCGTTCCATATCGTTCTGCGAGTTTTTTCCGATTAATCAAAAGGTTGGCAACACGTACAACCAACAATTCCGGATCGAATGGTTTCATGATATAATCGTCAGCTAACGATTCATAGCCTTCGCGCACTTGCGATGAAGTGACACGGGCTGTGAGCAATATGATCGGAATATGTGAAGTTACCATATTGTTTTTAGATAATCTTGTAAACTCAATACCGTCCATATATGGAGTCATAATGTCACTAATCACCAAATCAGGTATTTGTTTTTGTTCTATTTCATAGCCTTCTTTACAATTTACGGCGGTATAGATATTATAGTATTTGCTGAGTAATGATACCAGGTAATTACGTACATCCTCGTTGTCTTCTATTATGAGCAGAGTCATTTCCTTGGGTGAAGTATTAGTCTGAGATATCTCGCAGGGATTGACATCTGTTGCAATAAGTGCTTCTACATCAGAATAAGCATGGGTGGATTTTACTATCTTGTCTTTGCTAAGTAGTTGGTTTTCGGTATAACTGTCTTTACCTAATGGGAGAGTGAAAGACACGGTCATTCCATGCCCTTCTTTATTATCTATCCAAATACGTCCGCCATGGAGCTCAATGATACTTTTTGTCAGATTCAGCCCAATTCCGCTTCCCAGCACTTTCTCACCTGCCTGGAAGAAAGCTTCGAATATACGGGGCATCATATTGGCAGGGATTCCGGAGCCACTATCTTCTACTTTAATCAAAAGAATTTTTCCTGCGGGGAGAGTCAGATTTTCAGGCTTCTGAATATCTTCAGTATTGGTTTCCATACTTGAAATGATAATATATCCACCGCTGGGAGTATGCTTTAAAGAGTTGGAGAGCAGGTTAAAGAAAACCTTTTCCAATAGAATGGCGTCAAACCAAGTGTCTGTTGAGGAGGTCGTATCATTAAATTCGATAGATATGTTTTTCTTTTCGGCAACAGGCATAAATAGTTTGATGATTTCAGGTATGTAAGTACCTAGATTGTAATTACTGACATGAAGTTGCATTTTCCCGGCTTCCAGCTTGTGAAAGTCCATTAAACGGTTTACCAGCCATAATAAACGTTGGGAATTACGGTTGATCAGCTCTAATGGTTGGCGATATGCCGGAGGCATATCTTCTTTATGCAACAGGTCTGTGAGCGGAGCTATGATTAAAGTCAGCGGAGTACGGAGCTCATGTGAGAAATTGGTGAACATTTGTACACCCATATTGTGACTGATCTCAATATTCTGTTTCTCCATTTGTTTTAACTGAAGATCCATTTTCAGTTGTGCTTCCCGGGTTTTATAACGTATGAACAGCATAATCATACTAATGGTGAATGCAAGATAGAACAAATACGCATACCATGTTTTCCATAGAGGAGGAGTGACTGTGATTGATAATGAAGCATTTCCATTGCTCCATATACCGTCATTATTGCAAGCTCTTACTTTAAAAATATATTTACCCGGTGGGATATTAGTATAGTTAACGCTCCGTTCGTGTGTCGGTTCCGACCAACCCTTATCAAATCCTTCAAGCATATAGGAAAATTTATTGTTGGAGGCAAACACATAACTAAGTGCGGAGAATTTGATTGTGAATGAGGTTTGGTTGTATCTTAATTTGATTTTCTGATTTGAGATATTTACCCATTGGGCAGCTTTATTATCTTCCAGATAATCTGCCCAAATTCTCATTTTTGTAATATATACGGGGGGGATGAATGTATTTCGCCTAATTAATTGGGGATTAAATGAAAGGAAATGATTATTTCCACCGACATAAAAAATGTTGGATGAACTTTTCAGGCAAGCATGTAAATTGGTTTCTAGCAAAGAATATCCATTTTTATTATCCCAGTTAGTGAAAGTCTCTGATTTGGGGTCAAAACATGACATGCCTTTTAAAGTAGAAACCCATAATTTACCGTTATTATCGGCCACAATACTGTTGATAGCATTATTGGGAAGACCGTTTTCTTCATTATATATCGTGAAACTTTCTTTGATATTATTATATAACCCTATGCCACCACCATAAGTTCCTATCCATAAATTTTCCGATGCATCAGTATACAGCGTACTGACATGATTGCTTGGCAGGAATTGTTCCGGACTTTTTTCTTCACTACCAAAATGTTTTAATTCATGAGTCTGTGTGTGGTAGCGATATAGACCGGCTGCACGAGTTCCCATCCATATATAAGGTCCTATAGCTTTTAAATCTTGTACATTGATGATAGAAAGTTCTGTGGCACGACCCTTTACTGGAAAAGACTCTTCCAATTGGTTGTTCTCTATGTGGTAACGTAATACGGGGCTGTCTACTCCTAAAGCAATCCAATAAATATTATCAGTGCCTTTGGCAATACATCTTACTTGATTATAAGGAAAATCGGGTATCTCTTTTATTATGCGGCGGGTTTCCATATCATAGAGATATAGTCCGCAATAATAAATACTAATCCATAAAAGATGATCTCCTTCTTTTTGTATATATTTTACCTCATTGTTTGTTACCGAGCGTGGAACATGAAGCGGGCAGTATTCATAACTTTCGTCTTTGGGATTGTAGATGATTAAACCACCGTCCGTACCTAACCAAAGTTTTTCTTTATATTCTACTATGGCATTAATGTTTCCGATACTTTTTTGAAGCTTATATTCTGGTTTATGAGGAATAAAGAAATTGCTGTATGGTGTGTACAAATTAACACCTCCTCCGTAAGTTCCGATCCATATATTATTTGCTTTATCCCTATATAGAGAGATGATAGTATTTTCACTCAAACCGCAGCTTTGTTCCCGTTGGTAATAATTGATAAGTCTGTTTGCTTGCCGGTCATAAATCAGCACCCCTTCCCGTGTAGCAAGCATAAGATTTCCTTCCAACGTTTCTACAATGTAGTTGACTTGGGAGTTATTGAAATTTTTACCGTTTTCCATTGTCAGGTTGGCATCTACGAGTTTACGGTTTTTACGGTCAAACCATTTAAGTCCTGAATCCCACATACCTACCCACAGGCGTTTATCATTGTCTTCATATAAAAAGTAGATCTTATGTTCATCACCGAATTGAAAACGCTCTGTAACATAGGTGACAGGATTCATGATGCACAATGTGTTGTTGATAAGATAGCAGATTTCATTTTGACTGTTTTGCATAAGCCAGAAGACAGAACCGTTGGTTGAAATGGGGATAAAATCATCAGTTTCCTTATTATACAGATTGAGTCCTTTCATGCTGCCTACCCAGATTCTTTTTTGGTTATCGCATAACAAGTGTTTGATGCAATTGTCTGATATAGTATACTGGTTCGCCGGATCATGAAAGTATTGTGTAAATGTATTTGAGGATACATCGTAGCGATTCAGCCCACTGTGAGTACCTATCCATAGAATTCCGGGCGATTCTTCAATAATGGTGGTAACATCACTGCTGGATAGGGAGTACGGCTGACCGTCGGCACGAAAAACTTCGAACTCGGTACCATCAAACCGGTTCAGCCCATCCCGCGTGCAAAACCACATAACTCCGTTACTGTCTTCCAAACTACGTATAACGGTGTTTTGTGAGAGCCCGTTACTTACGTTATAGTTTTGAAACAATATGTTGTTGTCTTGCGCTCTGCAAATGGAAATAAACAGAAGAAAAATGATGAATGCAATGTTTTTCATGTCCTGATAGATATTTTTAGTAGAAGCAAATATAATTTGTTTGCAAGTAACTCGCAAACAAAATCGAGGCTGAAAACGAAAAACGTAACCTGTGTGATAGTAATGTAACCAGAGTAAGAATAAAGATACATGTATGGAAAAGATTGAAACATGTTTTCTAATGGATTAAAATAAGGAGTGCTATTTTTGTAACATGAAAAACAAAGTGAAATGAATTATGAAAAACTCTTTTTTAATAGTTACTGCTACATTGCTTGTATCCGTGTTCTTTTCTTGTACAAAAGAGAGAGTGACAGCCGGTTCGGTTAATGAGGTTTATGAATTTCAGTCGGTAGATTCCACTTGGAAACTTTTGACTTTGCGTGAAAAGATAGGGCAGACAATGTTAATGCTACCTGATCGCAAGAAAGAATTGGATTTGGGAGACGGCTCATTGGACGTGTACTTCAAACGTTACCCGGTTACGGGTTATTTTATGGGGTGGAAGTTGTTTACAGGAGTTCCGGAGGAAGAGCGGGTTGATTTTGTACGTAGTTCTGTCGAGGAATATCAAAAAGCATCAGAACTTCCTTTATTGTTTCAACAGGATTATGAATCGGGAGTAGGACTTCAAGGGATGACTCCTTTTCCGAAAGAGATGGCACTGGGAGCCGCGAATTCTCCGGAGTTAGCTTATAAATATGGTAAAAGTGTAGCATTGGAATGTCGTTCGTTGGGTATAAACTGGGTGTTGCATCCTGTTGCAGATTTGAATATGAATCCATTGAATCCTATTGTAAATACACGTTCAGTTTCGGATGATCCGGAAAAAGCGGTTTGTTTGTTGTCCGAACAGATAAAGGGGTTGCAAGATAACTCTGTTGCCGCTACAATCAAACATTTTCCGGGAGATGGGGTTGATTATCGTGATCAGCATTTGATGACAACTGTCAATTCCTTGTCTGAAGAAATGTGGAAGCAATATCATGGAAAAGTGTTTGCCGAGTTGATTGAAAAAGGAGTTGCGTGCATCATGCCTGGACATATAACTTTACCTTTCTATCAGAAAGAAAAGATAAATGGTTATCTGCCACCGGCAACTTTATCTCATGAACTATTGTCCGGGTTATTGAAAAAAGAAATGCATTTTAACGGTGTCGTGGTATCGGACGCAATGACAATGGCAGGCTTCCGAGGCTGGTATAAAAATGATTTGGAAGGGCAAGTTGCCAGCTTTTTAGCCGGGGTGGATATCTTGTTGTGGCCTTCTTACGAATACATGGATACGGTAGAAGTACGGATTCAACGTGGTGAAATTCCAATGGAACGGTTGGATGATGCTGTTCGCCGTGTTTGGGCAATGAAAGAACGTTTTGGGTTATTAAATAAAAACAGGGAGTTGATACGTCCTGTCTCAGCAGAAGAAAAGGCTGAAATACGGGAAGCTGCCAAAGAGATAACAGAGCGTTCCATAACTTTAGTACGGGATGAAGATCATAAGTTACCACTTTCTTTGGAAAAAGATAAAAAGCTGTTATTGGTGGCTGTAACTCCCGTAGCTCATAAAGGTAATGATCGTGACTTTAAGCGATTACAGAATTTGCGGGATGAGTTTGTGAAGAATGGTTTTGAGGTTGATTTCCGCCGTAATATACTTTATGAAGATCAAGGTTGGCAGGATAATGCGACTGAAGTGTATGATAAAGTAATCTTTCTGGTGGCGCGGAATACCCATACTCCATTTGGCCCGCTCCAATTATGGGATGATGAGGCTCAGTCCGTATGGGCTGCCAATTCTATGGACAAAAGTAAAGTGATTGTTATTTCACTGGGTAGTCCTTACATTGGAAATGAATATTTTGAACGTGTCAAGACTTATATAAATACCTATTCGAATGATGCTTCCACTCATTCTGCTTTATTACGGATATTGTTGGGACAGCTTCCATTCAAAGGTAAGTCACCGGTCAATCTAGAGCATAAACTGTTTACATTTTAATCATTATACTTATGAAGAATTTTTTATTTAGTGGAATTATAGCTTGTCTTATCGGGTTTTGTTTCAGTTGTACTACAACAGAAGAGTCTGCAGGGTTGCAGATGCGTGCAGGACTTCCTAATTTTAATTATAAAATACAAAAGAATGAACCTGTATCTGTCGTTTTTTTGGGTGGAAGTATAACAAATCATCAAGGATATAGAGTGCAGATTACTGATTGGCTCAAGCAACAATATAGTAATGTACAGTTTACGTCAATAAATTCCGGAATTGGCGGGACCGGGTCCGATTTGGGTGTGTTCCGTACAGAACGGGATGTGTTGCAGTATCATCCGGATTTGGTATTTGTCGAATTTGCTGTGAATGATGCCAAAACAGACTCCTTGGTGATTGCTCATTCCATGGAAGGAATTGTGCGTAAGATCTGGCATCATAATCCGCATACGGATATATGTTTTCTCTATACGCTAAATGAACCCATGTTGGACGACTTGAAATCAGGAAAGAATTACCGTTCTGTGCGGTATATGGAGACAGTAGCAGACTATTATGATATTCCGTCTGTTAATTTTGCCGATGATGTTCTGGAATTGTTGAATGAGGATAAGTTGGTTTTTAAAGGAGATTCAAAAAAGGAGTATGGTGGTAAGATTGTGTTTACGAATGATGGGACACATCCTACTTATGATGGCGGACATCCTATATATACAAAGACACTGAGCCGTTCTCTGTTACACATGAACAAGGCGCAGGAAAAGGCACATGCATTGAAAGCTCCGTTGTATCCGGGTAATTATGAGAAAGCTAAAATGATTCCCGTAACAGAGTTTGAACATTCCGAAGGTTGGAAAGTACTCTCGAAAGATGATAAAGCCTTTTCAAATTTTCAGGGAGACCAAAAAGCATTGCCGGTTGTTCTGGAATCCTCAGATTCGGAAGATTTTGTGAAAGTACGTTTTAAGGGAATTCGAGTTGGGGTGTTTGATTTAATCGGACCCTCATCTGGTGGAATGACAGTAGAGATAGATCAGAATGATCCTTCCTATATCCGTAGGTTTGATAAATATTGCGGAGATCGTAATCGTACTAATTATTGTCTGTTTGAATCCTTGAATGAAGAAGAACATACAGTAATTATTCGTCCGGATAATAGACGTTTTGAGAAGGCGGAAATCTACAAGATGAATCCGAAGCGAATAAAGGAAACTGAATATTTCAATGAGTTTAATACATATCTCGGCTATATTCTTTTAGTGGGTGATATTATACAAAATTAATGGTGCAAGACTGATGGTATAAGGCTGTTATTGTAGTCAAACTATAAATTAGATTACAATAATAGCCTTGTTCCTCAAACGCTATAAATTTATGGTCGGAATATGTCTCTTATCAACTTTTCTTAAACCATTTATAGAACCATTTGCCTACTTTCTCATAATGCTGTGTCTCGGTATCGGTATATAACTTGGAGAAGAAAGAACTGTCCAACGGTTCTCCCGATTGATTGGGATACAGTACAATCAGGCTATTGTTAGAGAAGTATTTTCCTAATTGTCTCGGCAATTTCTCAAACGAACTGTCATAAGAAAGTGTTCCGGGACGTGCACTGATAATGACTAACAGATGGTCGTAACTCACTTGTCCGGTCAAGACCAGTAAATCGTTCCAGTCTTCCAAGGGAGAGAAGTCGGTCAGCACTTGTTTATGTCGTTTCTTTATCCAGGCTTGCAGGCGGGTGGTGGTCTTTTCGTTTGCGAAGAAATGTACGCGGCATCCGAGGGTACTTCCCATCCGGCAGAAATGTTCCATCCATCGTGGAAAACCGGATTCATATTCTGCTTTGGGAGGGACGGCAATGACAATTCGTTTGATGGTATTGACCGGTATCAGGAATTTGGAGATGATTATTTCGCAGTTCAATCCTTTCAACAGGTTTTCGGTGAGCATTCCGAAATATGAATCAGTGATGTTGACCTTGCGGTGCAGACCGGTGATAATACTCGTCACCTCATTCTCTTTCACTGAATGAATAATGCCGGAAGCGATATTCAAGTCATAACGGGTGAGCTGTTTCAACGGTACATTGGCGGCGGTTGTTGTCATGGCTGCTTTTTCCAAGTAACGTTTGCTCCGTATTCTTAGGTTATCGGAAGTATTATCGTCATTGATAACATTCAATGCCAGTAGATTATCTTTTAGTTTCGTATCACGTATTACTAAAGAAAGATTCATCATGTCTTCAATCGTATTCGGATTGGCAAGCGAAATCAGAATCTTTTCCGCTTCCGTTGAAGACTCCTTTTCTGGTTCAGAGTCGTCCATGGCAACTTTTCTGGCTGCCCGTTCGGTTATTAGCGAACTGACTATACAAGTAACCAGTATCAGCAGGACAGTCCCGTTCAAGACATCATCATTCAGCAGGCGTTCGCCGTTGGGCAGGAATATGTTGTATCCGACCAGTACTGCTGCCAGTGTTGCTGCCGCCTGCGCATTACTCAGACCGTACATCAGGTTTCGTTCAAGAACGGACATCTTGTATATCTTTTGTGTGAGCCAGCAGGCAATCCATTTACCGGGAAGCGCCATTACGATCATAACAGCAGCCACTTTCAGCGCATCTCCGTGTCCGAAGATAACACGCAGGTTAATCAACATTCCCACTCCGATAAGAAAGTAAGGAATGAAAAGTGCATTACCAACGAATTCAAGATGGTTCATCAATGGAGAAACATGTGGAATGAGCCGGTTTAACACCAGCCCTGCGAGAAATGCGCCTAAGATGCCTTCCATGCCCACAAACTCCATAAGCCCCGCACCCAGAAAGACCATGGCAAGAACGAATATGAACTGCATCACGTGGTCATTGTACCGATGGAAGAACCAACGACCGATACGTGGGAAGAAATAGATGATGAATCCGCCCAGGAAAATGACTTTTACTACCAGCCATAGCCAGAAGAAACCGCCGGTTTCTCCTTTGAACAGACCGCCTATAACCGCCAGTACCAACAAGGTGAGTGTATCTGTCACTGCTGTTCCGCCTACCGCTATGCTTACGCTGCGATGGCGTGATATGCCGAAACGAGTAACGATGGGATAGGCCACCAATGTATGGGAAGCATACATACTGGCTAGCAGTACGGAAGTGACAACACTGTATTTCAGATAGGATATATTTGCCACGAAGCCAATCCCGATAGGGATGACGAAAGCGAGTAGTCCAAGGACTAATGCCTTATTGCGTGTCTCTTTGAAATCTCCCATATTCATTTCAAGTCCGGCCAGGAACATGATATAATAAAGCCCCACTTTTCCGAAAAGTTCAAAGCTGCTGTCGCGTGCCAAAATATTGAAACCATGCTCGCCAACGGCCAATCCTGCCAGAATCATGCCGATAATGTGAGGGATACGCAGCTTATTCAATAATATCGGAGCAAACAGTATGATGAGAAGTACAAGGAGAAATATCCATGTAGGGTCGGTAATAGGGAATGTTAAATCAAGGCCAATCCAATCCATAATTTGATGAGTTCGTGATATTAGTTGTGCAAAATAACTTAAAAAATACTTCTAAGAAAACGATTACCGATAAAATTTTGTTTTTATTTATTGCCATATAATTATTATCTTTACAATAATTTAAAACAAAACAGGATTTTAAGAAGATGAAAACAGCACTATTAGCAGTAGGAACCTTATGTTTCATGGCAAGTTGCACGCCGGAAGTGACGAGTTCAAAAGGCATCGTTTGTGATGCAAGTATGAATACGGTTTCAATCGTTACGGATAAGAATGATACGCTTTCATTCAGTACGATGGATGCGAACAAAGAAGAAGTGAACGGCTTGCTTCTGAACGATACACTGGAAGTCTTCTATACCGGAAAATATACTCCGGGGATGCAGTCTACAAAACTCGTTCAGTATCCGCAATCTGCAAAATTGGGTGGCGACCGAGACGAACACGGATGTATCGGCTCTGCCGGCTATGTGTGGTGTGAGGTACAAAAAGACTGTATCCGTCTGTTTGAAAAGGGGATTCGTACGGAAGCTGCCGATGGAAATAATGTCTCCGCTTTCATCGTTTTCAGCCCCGATTCCACTCGTGCCGAACTATTCTTCTCTGACGGGCAGGCCAATGAAATCTTGGAGAGACGTGGTTTACCTTCGGGCGGTTATGCATGGAATGTAGAAGATGATGATACAAAGAATGTACGTCTGGTGGATGGTTTGTGGACAATCAGCCAAAGAGGTAATTTGATTTATACGCAGAAAGCAGAAAAGAAATAAAAAGCAGAAAAGAAATAATCTGTAATAAGATAGAGGATTAAAATCCCGGTGTGAGTGTATATATGACTTGTACCGGGATTTTTAGTAGATAATCTTATTTTCCTTCCAAATTCATTATCGACGGAATGAAGAAGGCGAGTAGTCTTGTCATAACAATGGCAATACCACATATGACAATAATAAATGCTGAAGGAGGAAGCAATCCGATAATAAAGATAGAAACTCCCACTATGACATAAGACAGATTTATCATCACAACCTTTCGGACACGAAGATTCTCCTTATAACACTTATTCATAAAAAAAGAAAATATGGCTTGAAATAGTTTCTATAAAACTCTAATGGAATTCTAATAACGTTCTAACAATTCTCTAACAGTCTTCTGAAGTGCATCCGCTTACCTTTGCGACTGAAAAACGGTTCTAACTATATTATTAGGAATTATGATGAAGAAAAGAGAATTACAAATGCTCTTAGTTTGTAGTGTATTATTGATTACTGCATGCAAGAGTAAGCAGAGAGAAGAACAGCAAAGTGGTTACCGTATGGAAGGCGACACAGTATATGTTACAGACCCTATTTTATCAGAGAAGATAAAAATAGCGGATGCAAGACTTGAGCCTTATTCCAAAGAAGTGATAACGTCCGGTATGGTGCGTCCTATTCCTACGCGCTATGCTTATATTGCTCCGCCTTTTGCGGGAAGAGTCATAAAATCATATATACAAGTCGGGCAGTTGGTGAAGCGGGGAACCCCTTTGTTTGAAATCAGTTCACCCGATTTTACCACGGCACAAAAGGATTATTTCCAGGCTCTTTCGTCACGGGAGCTGGCTAAGAAGGATTTGAAGCGTAAGGAAGACCTGATAAGAAAAGGGGTTAGCTCGCAGAAAGAACTGGAAGAAGCGCAGAATGCTTTATTGATGGCTGATAAAGAGTTTGAAAATGCTTCTGCCGCATTGGAAGTGTATCAAGTGGAGCAGCCGGAACATATGGCACTCGGGCAACCTCTTGTGGTTCGTTCACCTATCTCGGGAGAAGTTATAGAGAATAATATCGTGACCGGGCAATATCTGAAAGATGATGCCGAACCTGTCGCGATAGTTGCCGACTTGTCCGAAGTTTGGATTACGGCACAGGTGAAAGAAAAGGATATTCGTTTTATCGATGCGGGTAGTAGCCTGGATATTGAAGTGTCGGCATTGCCCGGCACGGTGATTAAAGGTAGTGTCTATCATGTTGAGGAAGCGGTTGACGAAGAAACCAGGTCTATAAAGGTACTTTCTGTTTGTGAGAATTCGAAGAGACATTTAAAATTAGGTATGTACACTACTGTACATTTTCTTAGTGCCCCCATTGGGCAGGTACAGATTTCGGAGAAGGCATTGTTGCAGGGAGAGAAAGCCAGTTATGTATATGTGCGGGTCGCCCCTGGAGTCTTTGTGAGAACTGCGGTGGAAGTGGAGGCTACCAAAGGCGGAATAGCTGTAATCAGTAGCGGGTTGCATCCGGGAGATAAGGTAATCAGTGAAGGAGGATATTATTTAAAGTAGAAGATTATGAAGAAGGATTTAATGCTTTCAGTTATACAGAAAAGATGGGTGATGCTTTGCTTGTTCGTGATGATGAGTGTTTTCGGATACTATTCATGGACACAGCTTTCCATAGAAGCCTATCCTGATATTGCAGATGTCACGTCGCAGGTTGTTACCCAAGTGCCGGGACTGGCCGCCGAAGAAGTGGAACAACAGATTACCATTCCTTTGGAACGCGCTATCAACGGTCTGCCGGGTATGCACGTCATGCGTAGTAAAAGCACATTCGGACTATCTATGATTACGATTGTGTTCAAGGACGGAACGGAAGATTACTGGAGCCGCCAGCGGGTACAGGAAAGACTGAATGAAGTAGAATTACCTTATGGAGCGGTTCCGGGACTTGACCCGTTAACCTCACCTGTAGGAGAGGTCTACCGCTATATTATAGAAAGTGACCGTCATTCGCTTCGTGAACTGACAGATTTTCAGAACTGGGTGATTATTCCCCGTATCAAAGAAGTGTCTGGAGTGGCGGACGTAACAAACTTCGGTGGCATCACTACGCAGTTCCAGGTGGAAATCAATCCCTATAAACTGGAACAATATAACCTGTCGCTTAGCCAGGTGATCGAAGCTATCGAAAATAACAATGCCAATGTAGGCGGTAGTGTCTTGAGCAGGGGAGACTTGGGGTATGTGGTACGAGGCATCGGATTGATTGAGAATTTGGAGGATTTGGGACATATCGTAGTGAGTACGACGTCCGGTGTCCCTGTTTTTTTGAATGATATAGGTTCTTTGAAGTACGGTAATCTGGAACGGAAAGGAGTATTGGGATATACAGACCGTATCCGCAATTATTCCGAAAGCCTGGAAGGGATTGTGCTTCTTCTGAAACATGAAAATCCGTCCAAAGTGCTGGATGGCATTCATGCGGCAGTGGACGAATTGAATAATGAAACCCTGCCTGAAGGGGTGCGGATACATACTTTTCTCGACCGTACGAGCCTGGTAGATACAACGTTGGATACAGTATCCCATACTCTCCTGATGGGAATGGCTTTGGTGATTATTGTACTTATCCTGTTTTTGGGTAACTGGCGCGGGGCGCTGCTGGTTTCTGTCACGATTCCCGTATCCTTGCTTATCGCCTTTATCCTTATGCATCTCACGGATATTCCTGCCAATCTTTTGTCGCTCGGAGCCATTGACTTTGGAATAATTGTAGATGGAGCTATCGTTATGCTGGAAACTATTCTCAAGAAACGGGAAGATAATCCCGGACAGTACATCGAAGAAAAAAGCATTGCGCAGCGTGCCAAAGAAGTAGGCCGTCCTATTCTTTTTTCAACCATCGTTATCATAACAGCCTATTTGCCCTTATTCGCTTTTGAACGTGTCGAACGCAAACTTTTCACTCCGATGGCGTTTACGATGAGTTATGCGATGATTGGCGCTCTGATGGTTGCTCTTTTGTTGATTCCGGGACTTGCTTATGCTATTTATCGCAAGCCACGTAAGATTTATAAGAATAAATGGTTGGAAAAGTTGAAAGAGAAATATACCGTCGCGATAGCGAAATTGGTAGAGAACCCCATGAAGGCAACTGTACCTTCAAGCCTGGTTCTGATAACAGGCATCGTATTGAGTGGCGTTGTAGGAAAAGATTTTCTGCCGGAACTGGATGAAGGTTCTATTTGGTTGCAGGTGAATCTTCCGCCCGGCATTTCCGTGGAGAAATCGAGAGAGATGTCCGATACCCTTCGTGCCCGCACGATGAAATATCCCGAAGTAACTTATATCATGGTGCAGGCAGGGAGAAATGATGATGGTACCGATCCGTTCACCCCTTCGCATTTTGAAGTTTCTATCGGTATAAAGCCGTATGATGAATGGTCGAAAGGAAAGACCAAGAAGGATTTGATTAATGAACTGGAAGAAGAATACAAGACACTGCCCGGTTTTAGAGTAGGATTCAGCCAACCGATGATAGACGGCGTGATGGATAAGATTGCCGGTGCGCATAGTGAGTTGGTCGTGAAAGTGTATGGAGAAGATTTCCGGGAAACACGCCGCATCGCAGAAGAGATAACCCGGGTATTGGGAACGGTGAAAGGGGCTGTCGATTTGGATATTGACCAGGAACCGCCATTGCCTCAACTACAAATTATCATGAACCGGGATGCGATTGCCCGGTATGGCCTGAATGTGTCGGATGTCGCTGATTTGATAGAAGTGGCAATCGGCGGGAAGGCTATCGCGCAGCTTTATCAAGGAGATAGGCAGTATGATATTACCTGTAAGTATAAAGAAGAGGCACGGGATACGCCTGAAAAGATAGCCGGACTGATGCTGACTTCTTCTTCAGGTGCTAAAATCCCTCTTTCGCAGGTTGCCGACGTGAACCTGAGTGTCGGCGAAAGTACGATTACCCGTGAGATGAACAGGCGGCATCTGACAGTGAAACTGAATTTGCGTGGACGCGACCTGGCATCTTTCCTGAAAGAAGCGCAGAATGCTATCCATGAAAGGGTGAACTATGATGAAAGCAAATACACCGTGAAATGGGGAGGAGCTTTTGAGAATCAGAACAGGGCTTATACCCGCCTGTCCGTCATTCTTCCCTTGACGTTGATGTGTATGTTTATCTTGCTCTATGCTACATTCGGAAAATTTCGTCAGGCAGGGCTGGTACTATCCATCGTGCCATTAGCTCTTTTCGGAGGTATGCTTGCCCTCAATGTACGCGGGATGACATTGAATGTATCTTCTGCTGTTGGATTCATCGCCATGTTCGGGCTTTCCATACAAAACGGGATTATTATGGTATCACAAATAAATAGTTTGCGCAAAGGTGGAATGGAACTGAAGAAATCTGTTATTGAAGGGGCACGCCAGCGTTTCCGTCCCATTCTGATGACTTCTGTCACCACAGTGCTCGGGCTCTTCCCTGCATCTTTGGCAACCGGAATCGGTAGCGACGTGCAACGTCCTTTAGCGACGGTTATCGTATATGGATTAATGTTCTCAACGCTCATTTCCATGTTTGTGCTTCCGGTTTTCTATTATCTGATTGAGAAGAATGTTTTAAATAAAAAGAAGGATGATGAAAAAGAATATACGCTCTAATATTATATTTCTCCTGTTGATTGTGGAAGCAATGTGTATCTCTGCTTTTGCGCAACTTCCTGTTAATGCTCCCCATCAGGATATCTCTTTCGAAGAATATCTGAGCAGGGTAGGGAAGAATAATCTCAACTATCTGGCGGAAAAGTTGAATGTGAGTATAGCCGACGCGGAGATAATTGCTCAGAAAATATTCCCCGACCCGGAACTGGGATTTGAAGCCGGTAATGAAACTTTCTCATTGGGACTTTCTTATTCCTTGGAGTTGGGAAATAAACGGGGAGCACGTATCCAGTTAGCACGAAGTCAGGCCGAGCTTGAAAAATTGACTTTAGAACAGGGATTCCAGAATCTGAGGGCAGAGGCTGCCAATCTTTTCCTGGAAGCGATTCTACAAAGGGAGTTGCTCAAAGTACAGCAAAGCTCCTACGAATATATGTTGAAATTGAGCCAGTCGGACAGCTTGCGTTATGTGGCCGGAGAGATCACGGAGAATGATGCACGCCAGTCGAAACTGGAAGCTGTCACTTTGCTCAATACGGTTTATGGACAGGAAGCGGCGTATCAATCTGCATTAGTTATGTTGAACAGGCATATGGGAGTTGCTGCGGATACTCTCCATATTCCGTTTGGTAATTGGGATGAATTAAGCCGCGAGTTTGATTTGCCGGAATTGGTTAAAGCCGGTTTGAATAATCGCATAGACTTACTTGCTGTTCAGAAAAGTACAGAAGTCACTACCCGGGAATATAGATTGACGAAGACGGAACGTCGTCCGAATATCGGTCTGTCCGTCTCTTATGAAAGGGACTGGAACGGTTTTCTTCCCCCGGCCCGTTCTGCCACTGCGGGAGTATCTGTTCCTCTCACCTTTTCAAATATGAATAAGGGGGCTATCAAAGCAGCAAAATTCCGTATAACCCAGTCTGAAATAATCGAAAAAGATATGGAATTACAAATACAGGCAGAGATTACCCAGGCATGGTTCGGCTATGAAGCGGAGAAAAAGAAAGTGGCTCAATTTAAATCGGGAATGCTTGAAGATTCTCAAAAGGTACTGGATGGAATGGTATATAAATACAAACGTGGCGAAACTAATATTCTGGATGTATTGGTGGCGCAGCGTACCTATAATGAAGTGCAACAGGAGTATCTTGAAACAATGAAAGGATATGTTACTTCATTGGTAGAGCTTGAAAAGTCTTGTGGAATTTGGGACATACATTTCTGAAAATACAGATGTCTTATCCGGCTTTGCTATCAATGCTGATTTCAAAAGACAAACATACATAAGATTTGAAGATTTTTGTGTATGTTTGTTCCGTATTATCTGCTGCTTCAATAAAATGCATGGCGGAATGAAGGTTATATTCTGGAAATATACATATAAAAGATGAAACTTATGACAGAAAAAGAAAAAATGCTTGCCGGAGAAATATATGATTGCGGCGATTCGGAATTACTCCAACGTTGGCATTATGCAAAGGAACTTCAGCTCCGGTATAATAATACGGATAGTCGGAATAGTGAAGAATTATCTGCTATTTTGGATGAATTAGTAGGCTCGCGTGGGGATAATGTATGGATTGCGGCACCTTTCTTTGTCGATTATGGAGAGAATATACATATAGGCAGCCATGTTGAGATAAATATGAACTGTGTCTTTTTGGATTGCAATCGCATTACGATTGGAGACAATTGCGGTATAGGTCCCGGCGTACACATCTACGCAGTCACTCATCCCGTGAATCCGACGGAACGACTATCTCCAGACAGCCAGTTTTGGAAATCACTCACTGCTCCCGTTACAATAGGAAATAACGTATGGATTGGCGGTAGTTCCGTTGTCTTGCCGGGAGTTACCATTGGTGATAATGTGACTATTGGTGCCGGAAGTGTAGTAACTAAAGATATTCCGTCGAATAGTCTGGCAGTAGGAAATCCTTGCCGGGTTATAAGGAAGCTTTAAACAGACAAGGCAACATTCAGAAAAGCGAATGTTGCCTTGTTTGTTTAAGTGTCGGTTCGATATAGGTTTTGCCTGGTAAGAAATAATTAATATAGCCCTATCTCAGCTAAACTTATATTATAAATAGATTCAGAATGTGGTGTAGAAACCACTACCTTTACGTATTGGGCTTGTTTGCCGCCCTCTACAAATGGAATGATATTCACTTCTCCGGTGCTATGTCCGACTTCCAGTTCTTCCAGATAAGTGGCGTTTTCCCAATTTTCAGAATCTTTGGATACGAATATTTTGACTATGCCGGGACACCAGGAACGTTTGTTCTCATTCTCGAAATAGGTTTGTACAAGTTTCAGGCCTTGCAGGTTTCTTTCAGTCTTTAAGTCCAATGTCAGTGAATAAGTCGTCAATTCTTTTGTTCCGGCAGGTTCCCAGATCGTTCCAATATTATTGTCTGTCAGATATTCCAAAGATGATTTGTAGTTCTCGGCGTCAGCTGGAGAAGAAGTGAACTTCAGGTTTGAAAGGTCAAGGAATGAATAATCGGGAATAGAGGTTGTTCCTTTTTCCTCGAGATATTCAGCCTGAGTCAGATTAGAATAATGTTTGTTATAACGTTCTACTACGAAATCCGGATTCAATTCGTGCAGTGTCTTTAAAACAAAATCACTTAATGCGGCATCATATACCTTGCTTTGAGCAGTTTCGGAATCGTTCACCAACTCATCACGGATATAACGATGTTTCCCTAATACAAGTTTCTTTAGATTGGGCAGATTCAATAAGTCCGAGAAACTGCCGATAGTCCAGTCAAAACTGATTTCTTCGACAGTGGAAGCCCAATTATCCGGAATATCTTCGTCAAAACCGAACTGGCGTTTCATTTCCTGCTTGAAGTCTGCATTGAATAATCTGACGTTATCAAGTTCCGTGGGGGCAAATACAATTTCATCATCACAGCCGGGAATACGGCCGGAGCGGTAAAGTTCTACCGGTTTGGATGTGTCTATTGCATCGGGCAACAAGTAATAAAGTTTATTGACCAGTTGTTCATCCAGTTCGATTCGTCCGGTACTGCCATCTGGCCGGGTATATGTCAGGCAGGCTTCTGTAACATTCTCTTCCCATCCTTGAAAGAGGAGAACCAGGCGATTCTTCAAGAAATAATGATTGGAGACAATTTGAGTAAACGATTGTACCATCTCATGGTTTGCTGTGTACGGGCGACCGTAAATCGGGCTTTTTAAAGATGTATTTCCTTCCTTGTCAATTGAACATACTGTTATTTCGTAATTGCCGTCCTCTAAATCCGGAATATTGAAACTGTTTATTTCCCGGTCCAATAATTGCTCCTTTACTACTCCATCCTTCGACCAGGTGATTTTAATTTTATCAATTACCGGATCGGCACTGTTTGTCCAGCTGACAATCAGCCTGTTCCAACCGGGGCGAACAACCAAGTCTGTACATTTACCGAGATAACGGATAGGGCCGTCACCTGCATAGTCCTTATAGGTATCTTCCAAAGACTCGCAAGATACCATTGCTAAGATAACTACTAATAATCCTATGTATTTTTTCATGTTTATACTCCTCCTTTTAATCTTTATCAGAATATATTTCAAGTTCATGCAATGTCAGGTATTTCGTCAGTTTGTTTGTCGTATCATCACGCTCGTACGCTGACGGATACATGTTATAAGCTCCATTAAATTTTATCTTCAAATAACGGAATCCCTCTTTTTGTAAGTCGATATTGATGCTCATTGATTTATAAATCGTGCTGGCACCTTCCATCAAGCTTAGTGTACCGAAACAGTGAGCTTTTTTGACTCCTCCACAAGTTGCTGCGTGATAAGTCCAGCGTGCATCATCGTCTATATCCGGATCGTCTTCGAATGAACTTAAAATCTCCCATTTCAAATTATTCCAGTCAGAACCGGAAGCATCTTGTCTGCAACCGTATATGGTTATGGAACATGGCAGTTTATTCATCAGGTATCGTTTGAAATATTGCGGTCCTTGATAAGATGCTGAAGTACTACTGCCGCCCCAGTCTATAAAAGACTTGGCGCTAAAGGAATATGTGCCGACGTGACGATAAGCATAAAATCTAACTTCTGATATCGGACGCATCTTTTTCAAATCAATATACATAGGCTCAGAATTTTCGCCTACTCCGTTTTCTTTTGAAAGGAATGTATAATAATGATGTGCATTTTGAGTTTGGAACCAGGCAGTTCCCTTATTATCCCCATCTGTCAGATATTGAAGCCCGATTTTCTCTTCCGGCACTTCCAATGAATTATTATAGACAATCTCAAAGTTGGACGGCTCAAGTTTTTCCACATTGAAAGCTTGAATGTTCTCCCAAACCTTTTCTTTCACAATATATCCGCGGTAATCTTCAGCGCGTACAATGATGGTGTTGTATGCACTTTTCTGTTGCGGCGTATAATGTCTGATATCCTGTCCTGCATTCAACGGGAATGATTCGAGTAATATCGTATCTTGTCGGTTATCTAACGGATTGATGCCGAGATAGAATACATGCGCCATTCCTGTAGTGCCTTCCGGGTTGTTGTATTCGAGCGTGCATCCGTTCCAGCCGGATTTCACTTCCGCGCCGTTGATAAAGCAGATCGGTGCAGAGTCTAAGGTGCTGAAAGTTACGTCGATCGGTTGTGATTCTTCATTATTTCGTTTCAGGAATGACACATGTGCCGGAACGTCACTTGCTTCCTCGTTGAATCCCGTGATTGCCAGCAAGTCTGTCGAATTGCTGCCTGTCTTTAATATATTATTACCGTACACATCCTTGTAACGCACATTTATGGCTATCACGTCCGGATCGTCGGGCAGTTTGTAGCGCAGCATTGCGCCGCCCATTGCCGGAGTAAACTGGAAAGCGCCTGCCGGCAAATCTACAGTAAATCCCTCTGATTCGTCATTGCAGGAAACAAAGGTACAAATTGCTATTATTAAATAAATTAATCTTTTCATACTTGTCTTGTCTTTAAATCAATTCAACGATTACCAGTTGGGATTCTGGACACACCCCGAAATCATTACTTCTTCACTGCCGATAGGGAAGAAATAGTCGCGTGGAGCTGTAAATCCCCGTTTTTTCCATACGATGACCGGTTCCTTATTATTGTTGTAGAAACGTTCTTCCGTATCTCCAATAATGTTCCATCCGTAAAGCGGTGCATTCAGTTCCTCGTGTGCGGTCATCCAACGGCGGAGATTATAGAATCTGCGTCCTTCGAAAGCAAATTCGATATTCCATTCCTGCCGGATTATTTCACGCATGCCTGCTTGTGTCTCTACCTTTTGTGGATTACGCGCATAAGTTTTCCATGCATCACGTACTTTGGCAATTCCTGCTCGCGTACGAACCTTGTCCAGCGGGTCATATACACGTTCGTCCGGTTTGTCCAGATATTCGTTCCATGCTTCTGCCGATGCCAGTAGCAAATCCGGAAGGCGGAACAGGATGTCGCCGGATTCGGAAGAACTGTTTGCGTAATAATCTTTTAAGGCTACATCCGCATTGTCGAATTTCTTCACATAATATCCAGTGAGGCATTGAGGGATACTTGAGTCATAACGTTTGGAAGCAGTTCCCATCAATTGTCCTTGCAGGCATTCGCACAGCATGGGTTCGTTGGTGCTGTTTACACTCTTTTTATACCAGAATGTATTATGAGCTATGATATTGGCATAGAAGCGGGGCTCGCGCCGGCGGTGCAGGCTCAGGATGGGCTCGCCCAGCGGAACAATATTTTTATACCGCTCGTCGCTTTCCGTGGACATGGCATACCGGGAAGCTACCCATTGTTTGTCTTCCGAGAGAGGCAGACCATGTTCCGTATAGTACATTTCCACCATCTTCATGGAAGCACCGAAACCACCGACACAATATTGATCATAATAATTCAGCTCTTCTTCCGTAAATCTGGGATGGTAGAACACTGGGGCGGAGAAACGTTGATGACGTACACACAGCAGCACTTCCTTGTTGTTATAGTCGTAGTTGAGGCATGATTGCTGGATGTCACGGATGGTGTTCAGCATGGGAGTCGGCCATTCTGAGCTTCCCTCAACTAATTGTTTGCCACCATCAGCTGCGATTTTCAGAGCCTCATCGGCGGCTTCCGCTGCTTTCTTCCATTTTTCTTTGTCATATGCGGGGAAGAGGCGTTCTCCGTTCTTGTTTACCATATCCGCCATCATAGTGTTGCCGTTGAACAACTTGGAAGCGGCGTAAAGCAACGTCATTGCTTTGAGAGCAGCCGCTCCTTCTTTGGAGAAATAGGCGTAGTGGTTTTGTTCTTGCTCCTTATAATAAGGTAATTTGGGAATTGCCGCGTCACAAAGTTCCACGATTGCTTTCACCACTTCGTCAATCGGACGGCGGGGCTGTTGCATTTCTTCAATGGGCGCTGCCGCATTGATATTCTCGGGAACCAGGATGATGGGACCGTAGCGGCGCATCAGTTCAAAATAGTATTGTGCTTTCAGTGCTTGTATTTCGGCACGCCAAAGGTCTTTTTCTTCTTGCAGCATATTGTACACGCCGTCTATATGGCTGAGGAACAGGTTGCAATAGCGGATACCGCCATAAAATTTCGTACTTTTCCATACATCACCATAAGGAGACTGTGCCATTTGTATACCGTCGGCAATCATCAGTCCCGGCATACTGTTGGGGTTGGTCAGGCGGATATAATCATCAGCCACCACTTCGTCCGTTCCCCAAAAGGCCGGACAGGCATTGATGTCGGAAATGTCCATCGTTATCATGGAGTAGCAGGTCTTGAACCATGTGTAGGCATCTTCCCGTTTCTCGAAAGTCGTCTCGATCGTTTCGATATCGTTGTCCGGCACTACATCCAGATAGCCCTTGCAGCCGGTGAAGGAGATGGACGCGACGAACAATAAACTGTATATGATATTCTTTGTTTTCATCATCATGTGTTGTTTTTAGAAACTAATATTTAAGCCCATGGAATAGGTCTTTTGAATAGGATAATTAAAACCGTTCTCACCTAATTCGACATCCCATATCTTGAAGTTCGTGAAACAGAACGGGTTGTTTGCACTGACAAAGAGCTTTACATTCTGCATCTTCCATCTGTTCAGCAACTTTCTGGGCAGGTTGTAGGCCAACTGGAGTGAGGTGCAACGCAAGAAACTGCACTCACGCATGAAATAGGTACTCTTGCGCACTTCAGCCCCGCTGTACCAGTCCTCTTGTGGATTGTGTGTGACAATATTCTGCGGAGAAAGGCGTGGCCAAAATGGTCTTGAACTCATGTTGTCTTCCGACCAGTGATCCTCGTAAATGGCTGTCAGCATGGCATGGTCGCCATAGAAGGGGGAGATGGATTTCGGATTCATGAAGAAAGTGCGTTTGCCCGAACCTTGGAAGGCAAAACTGAACTCGAACTCTTTATAGTTCAGGAAACCGCTGAAACCGTAGATGACCCGCGGAGTCTCCGGATAACCGATGTAGGTGGCATCCGCCACGGTGATTACACCGTCACCGTTCAAGTCGCGGTATTTGATGTCTCCCGGCATGACATCTCCGTCCTGTCGGGGCGAGTTGTCGATTTCAGCCTGGTCGCGGAATACTCCTTCGGCTATATATCCCACTGCCTGACTGATTTCCTTGCCTGCCATACGCTGCCAGGCCGGTTTGTTGGTAGCTTCTTCAATCTCCTTGTAAACAACTTTATTATAAGTGGCGGTAGCGTTTAAAATCATCCAGAAGTCATTGTTGAACTGATGCTGTACTTTGGCCGAAAGGTCGATTCCGCGTGAACGTGTTTTGCCGATATTATCCAGCGGAGCCACTTCAATACCGACATTCGCCGGAATGACATAACGGTTGGAAAGGATATTGTGGCGGATTTCCTGATAGATATCTGCCTGCACTTCAAGCAGTCCTTTGAAGAATTTGGCTTCGATACCCAGATTGGCTTGTTCCGCTATTTCCCATTGGATATCCTCATCACCGTAGAAGTTTACAATTCTACGGGAGCTTGAACCTGCAGTCTTATAGGCTTCTACGTCTTTTGTGGTGCCGGCTCCGGTTGAACCGATATCCTGCAAATATACATAGCGTGGGGTGGAAATGATGCCGTCGTTACCGACTTTACCCCAGGAGAAGCGGAATTTCAAGTAAGAAAGCCAGTTGGAAGCCGGACGCATCCATTTCTCGCTTGAGGCCACCCATGCGGCTCCCAAAGCCGGGAATACTCCCATACGGTTGCCTTTTGCAAATCGTTCGGAACCATTGTAACCGACACTTACTTCACCGAAATATCGGTCTTTGTACCCATATGAACCACGTCCGGAATAAGTCAGGTTGCGTTGCGGCATCCCGTTCAGAACGGATGAAATAGGAGTAAAGGTACGTTCGTAGGCTTGGAATACTCCGGTCAATGAGGTCTGGTGATCTCCCCAGGCTGCGGTGTGATAGACCCGTCCTTCATAAGTGACGCGTGTATCGGTGGTATTGCTGTTTCCGCCTACTCGCAGCGTTTTTGAAGCGGTTGCGTTTCCTACTCCCGCCAAGGTGTGTCTGCCGGTTTCGAAATCATAATTTTTCAGATAATATTTATAGGGACTGGTTGTAAATGTATTGTCATAGTAACCCGACTGGACATAAGAAGCGCTTAGACGGACTTCCAGACCTTTTACCAGAGAACTGAGATTATGGATATATTCCGCCTTGTTGGTAGTGGAATATCGGGTACGTTCCTTATATCCTTGCTGGTTCATCATATAAGGATTGGTGGCTCCGGCAGCGGTTGTACCGAAACGGATATGTGGCCAGCTGTAGTTTTCGTCGGCAGGATAGATAGGGGCGAAATCTACCGGAGAAGCGTTAAAGGCATATGAATAAGCGGCAGACTGGTCGGTCACCGGACCGTGATATTTATCTATGTTGGTAGCCGAGTTGATAACGAGCCGTATACCCGAAGTCAGGTTGATATTCAAATTGGTGCGGAAGCTTACCTGATTGTTGGTGATGTTACAGTCGAAATCATTCAATTTGTCGGATTTCAGCATGCCTTGGTCACGGTTATAATTGACGGATGCATAATATTGTATTACTTTGGAACCGCCGCGGATAGTGACACCGGCATGATGGTTAATGCTCTGCCCTTTGAACAGGATATCGTACCAGTCATTGGCAGGATACACCCATGACGGATACCTGCCGGAAGCTGTACGGTTGATGTGTTCTACGCTATATTTGGGAGTTCCGGCGTTGGAACGTCCCATGATAGCCTGATTATACATTTTCATGTAGGTGATAGGGTCTACTACGTCGATCTCCCGTGTCGGTTTGCCGACAACCATCTCGTAGCGTGCGGTGGTATAGACACTTCCTTCTTCTCCTTTCTTGGTAGTGACGAGAATCACTCCGTTGGCTCCGCGTGCACCGTACATGGCAGTTGCGGAAGCGTCTTTCAGGACACTGAAAGATTCGATGTCCTCTACTGCCAGGCGGGACAGTTCCAGTTTGGAGGATTCCACTCCATCAATCAATATCAGCGGGTCGGAGTTGGCGCTGGACTGGAATGAGGTGATACCACGTACATAAAACTTTGTGTTCATCTCGTCTTCAGTCAGGGCTCCCGGAAGTCCGCCGGTCTGCCAGGCAATCATTCCGGGGATTTTTCCGGCAAAGCTGGAGGTCAGGTCGCTGCTTGAAGTTTTCAGTTCACCGGGACGTATGGTCGTAATGGCAGACACCACGCTTTCCTTTTTCTGTGAGCCGAAAGCCACGACTGTCACTTCATCCAGATTCTTCGAAGAGGGTTCCAGGCTCAGGTTCACTGTCGTCTTTCCTTTCACGGGGATTTGTTCGGTCTTGTAGCCGATGAACGAGAAGTCCAGTACATCATCCGGTTTCACCTTTACGGTGTACCGTCCGTCGAGGTCGGTCATCGTTCCTTGTTTGGTTCCGTGGATTTTGATGTTGACTCCCGGCACGGGAACTCCGTTCTCGTCCACCACCTTTCCTTGTACCTTGATGGTTTCTTGTCTGGGTTCTGCCGTGCGGTTGGTTTCTTTGGATGTCACCGTGATAAATTGTTTGTCAATGGTGTACTCCAATGGCTTGTTACCAATGATTTGCTTCATGGCATCGTGAATGTCCTTAGCACGGATTGTTCCGTTTACGCCATACTTGTTCACATCTTCCGTGATGAACATGATTTTGTAGTCTGTCACTTTTTCCAAGCGTTTGAATACTTGGGGAAGCCGCTCGTTTTTCACTTCAAGCACGATTTCCTTGTCTTTCCCTTTCTGGGCGGTCATTGTGACCGGGCAGAATTGGATAAGCAGGAAGGCTAAAATGAAAATAACTGAAAACTTTCTCATAAACTATTAACATTATATAATTAGACCTTTACTGTTAAATCGGAATCCACTAGCAATAAGACACCCCTAAAAATGATTTTTTTTCAAAAAAAGAGTGATTTATTGGAAAAGGTAGCATTAGTTTATGATTGGAGAAGAAGCTCTGCTCATTCTGAAATCGCTTGTGAAAGGGAGGATATGTAAATAATAGCAAAAAGAATAGAATATTAACAGAATGTACGTATGCTTTCTTCCGATACTAGTTTTTTCTGACAGGTGTCGGAAGAAAGTATTATTCCATGAATGAATTTGGAAGGTATGAATCAGTGCAAGATTTATCGGATATATAGAGTGTTGCCGCTTAATGTGGCGTGAATCTTTTTCATGCGGTTCAGCAGGCTTATCGCCCGTTCCAGTGTCTCGCTACGTACGCAGAAATACCGGATATGCATATCCATCAATGCTTTGTTTTCAAATATGACGTTTATATTATACCAGCGTCCGAGTTCCTGAGTTACGTCCATCAGCGGCATATTATCGAAGTAGAAATATCCGTCTTTCCAGTAGACATAAGCGTCCGTATCTACGTTCTTGACCACGAAAGCTTCGTTCTCACACCATTGGGCATCCTCGCCGGGATTCAGAAAGACTGAATTTTCCTTGTTTTCACTGTCACTGACTTGCACCCGTCCGTTAATCAAGGTGACGTGAGAGTCGCGGGAAACGTAATTGCGTACATTCAGTTCCGTACCCAATACCTGTATCTGCATGCGGTCGGTACAGATGACAAAAGGACATTCCGCATTTTTCGCCACTTTGAAATAAGCTTCCCCTTTCAGGCGGACCGACCTGGTCTTGCCGCCAAACTGAGAAGGATACTCCAGACTGCTTTCCGCATTCATCCAGACAACGGTTCCGTCTTCGAGGGTGATTTTGAAATCCTGTCCTCTCGGAGTGGAAAGACGGTGTGTCTCGATATTTTCTTCGGACACATCCGGATTGTTTCTGGCAGTATAGGCAAGTTCCAGTGTGTCTTTATTGTTGAATAAGGTACCTACTGCTTCCAAAGCCTCTTCACGTGTGTCCCGTGCAAGGGCGAACCGGTCGCCTGCGCTTGTCTGCAACGTCACCTGCTGCACACTGTCAATGGCTTGGAAGGCAACGATTCCGCTTTTTGACGACGGCGTTCCTATCAGCCATGAGTACAGGAAAACGATGAGGAAAGATGCGGCTATTCCCGTCAACGTCCCCCATAAGAAACGGTGTGATTTATTTCCGTTGGAGGATTGGAGGGGGGCCGCCGGATTCGCGAGAGAACGGGGCTGCGTAGTGGAGAACGGAATACTGCGCTCTTTTTGGCGGAATGCCTGCCATTCCTTTTCCACATCGGGAGCGTCATTGTCGCATTGGCGTATTACGGCATTCTTGCAGTTTTGCAGTTCCCGGCAAGTACGCATAACCTCTTCATCCTGCATGACTGATGCAAGTTCCTCGTCGGACAGCTGTTTACCATCTTCCATCAATTTGACGATTCGTTCCAGTTCTTCTTCCTTTATATCTTCTTTTTTATCCATTGATTGTAACAGTCTGTTTGTTATATATCGTATCCGGTTAGGTTTTGTACACCACTTATTTGTCTTTTTTTGCAATTACCGCTCTGAATGCTTTCAAAGCGTTAACGATATGTTTCCGCACGGCGCTGACGCTGATACCGAGTTCATCGGCTGTCTCACTATATGTTTTCTTTTGGAAGTAGCACATTTCTAGGATGGTACGGGTTTTAGGGGTGAACTTGTCCAACATGCCGTACATTTCCGAGATTTGTTGTTCCATTTCCTCGTATGTGTCGTCCTCGCCACTTTCGTTATACATGTACATATAGAAATCTGCATACCGGGCTTTTGCCGTCTCGTGGCGGAGATGGTCAACGCACTTGTTGCGTACCAGCGAATACATATAACTGGTAAGGTTGAACTGTTCTTTCTGATGGGAAAATGCCCATGCCTGTTCAAAGGCATCGCCTACAATATCCCGACACACTTCCTTGTCACCTATCATTTGAAAGGCAAAATAATAGAAGCGGGAATAGTTTCCCTTAAAAAACAGTTCAAACTCAGTCTCCTTTTCCAATACTCCGAACGTTTTGATTCCTTTATTAATTTAGTTGAGAGTTGCGTGCAAAAATAGTATTTTTGTCTTTATTTCAAAAGATTTTAGTGAAAAACCGAAAGAAGGAACCTGTCGGAAAAAGAAAAATGTCAGTTCCCTTTCTGCATGCGTTCTTTTTTGGTGTATTCGTCTTCCTCACCCAGTAATGCATTTTTTAGCTTGTTGGCAAAGGCTGTGACATAGGCTCCGCCTACAAATTTATTATAAAGGGTGCCGTCCGGATTTATCAGCAGATAAGTGGGGTAGACTTTGACTCCGAATTTGTTTTTGAGCATTTTGCCGTCGCCTGCTTTTTCCATGTTGACCTTGATGGTGACGAACTGGTAATTCATGAAGTTACCGATCCGGGTGTCTTTGAAAGTGGTGTCCAGCATTTTTTTGCAGGGAGCGCACCATGAAGCGTAACAGTCTACAAATATACGCTTATTCTCCGCTTTTGCTTTTTTCAGGGCTTGTTCATAAGAGATATCAAGGAACAGGACACCTTTACCTTCATCATAAACGGTGTCTTTCTTCTGTGAATAATTGTTTTCGACACCTTTTTCTTGTGCTGCTATCCAAAGTGGCAGGATAGCGAATAATAGTTGGATGAATACTTTTTTCATACTCCGATTTCTTTAAGTTATATAAGTTTATTATTTAAATCGGAAAGGTATGCCAATCGGACACCACGGAATATTATTTTTCATGATTTTGCCCTCATACCCTCATAGTTTGCTTGAAACTCTTTATTCATCGTTGTTACAGCTATGAGGGCAGAATGATAAAACACCCTGAGGGTAACTTTTACCCTCAGGGTGCTAAGTTCCTGTTTATCCCGTAATCGGTTCATTATTACCATAATAACCGCTTCCCGGCACATAAATCGGTTGCATCACTCCACCCTCATTTTTCAGCTTTCCTTCATCACGTAGCCGTCGGATATGCCGCATAGCCGTGCTTCTTGCCATTCCGCAGAGATTCTGGAAGTCATATCTCCGCATGAACTGATGTGTCTGGAAGTATTTCGTCAGTCTCCGGTCTATTTCTTCGTTGGTCGGTTGCGAGAAGTCCAGTCCGCCTTTCAGGCTTTTGACTTTCAGTATGCCGAACTCATTCTTCAATGTCTGGTCGGCACGAAACAGAATAGATTTCAGTTTTACTTTGGTCGCCTTTCGTTTCGTGTCTATCGTTACCGGTTCCGTACTGGTCAGGCAGGGGCGGAAGTAGCCGATGCCGTCCAGATGTACCTGCTTCCCGTCCGCCAACTCTTGTCCCATGATGTGGGAAAGGGCGTCGAGCACGGCGGTGACATCCGTCGCCGTCAGCGAACAACGCTCCTGGATACGTTGGCGCAACAGGTCAGTCCCTATCGAACCATTATATTTTAAACGCGGATGCAGTGTTTTCTCTCCCTGTTCTTTGTCCGAAGGTTTCGGGTCTTCATACCAGTCAAATAATATTGCCATAGCTTCATGTTTTGTTTTAAAGTAACTGTTCTTGTTATGTATTCTCTTATATAGTTGTACGTTAATGCTTACTGTTCGTTTTGTTAAGCCTTAATGCTTTACAAGGGCTCACTGATGTGAACAAAGCCGTTAACGTCTGTGGACGTTTTTGTTTACAACTGATAGCCTGTATGTTCACATTAGTGAGCCCTTGGTAACTATTAAGCAAAGATACATGAAATATAGGTGTAATGCAAATAAAATGCGGGTATTAATCAGAAGAAATGCTTGTTTCCTGCAAATTAATAGCGTATCTTTACAGGAAATAAACAAGATGTTGTATTTGTAGAAAAAACAGACAAAAACAGGATGAAATTTACTTTAATCAGACAGGATAGCGGGAGTGGAAAAGAGACTCTCAGCATTTGTGAAGCAAGCACATTGTTCGACAAAATGAAGACGGAGACAAAATCGGGACATATCACGGCTTTGCGCGAACTGATACCTTTGATGGAAGGTTCGTACGGGCACTATGAACACATAGACAAGCTGCCCTATATTTATTCCGCCGTGGAATATACCCGTACGAAGGACGGCGAACGGAAGATAAAACAATATAACGGACTCGTGCAACTGGAAGTGAAGCACTTGGCGGGTCTGTCCGAAATCGAGTTTGTGAAGCGGCAGGCGGCGCTTTTACCGCAGACTTTCGCCGCTTTCTGCGGCTCCAGTGGGCGGAGTGTAAAAATATGGGTGCGTTTTGCCTTGTCGGATGCCGGCGGACTTCCCGAAAAGGAAACGGACGCGGAACTGTTCCATGTCCATGCCTATTGGCTGGCAGTGAAATGTTATCAGCCGCTATTCCCTTTTGACATCGACCTGAAAGAACCGGTACTGACGCAAAGATGCCGGATGACATTGGATGAGGCTCCTTATTATAACCCGGACGCGGTGCCGTTCTGCCT
>NZ_JBCOWR010000009.1:122860-196005 GCF_040918965.1 Bacteroides sp. RTP21281st1_H5_RTP21281_210402
CAGGAAATGGAGGACTGGAAACGCGGGGATGACCTTCAACCCTTGCTCGTGCATCTTGCCGAACATTGTTTCAAAGCGGGTATCCCCGAAGAGGAAGCCGTGCGGCAGACACTTATCCACTATTATCGTGAGGAAGATGAGCAGGTCATCCGCCTCGAATTGCATAATCTCTATCAGGAATGTAAGGGTTTCGGCAAGAAGAGCAGTATCAGCAGGGAGCAGGAGACAGCTTTCCTGTTGGAAGAATTTATGAACCGGCGTTACGAACTTCGTTACAACACCGTGTTGGATGATTTGGAGTACCGTCAGCGTGATTCCATTCATTTTCATTTCAAGCCCGTGGACAAGCGTGTGCGCAACAGTATTTCTATCTGTGCGTTAAAAGAGGGTATCAGCGCATGGGATCGCGATGTAGACCGCTTCCTGAACTCGGAATATGTTCCTTTGTACAATCCAGTAGAGGAATATCTTTATGAAGTGGGGCGTTGGGACGGCAAAGACCGTATCCGTGCGTTGGCAGGTCTGGTTCCCTGTGACAATCCGCATTGGCAGGAGTTGTTCTACCGTTGGTTTCTTAGCATGGTGGCTCATTGGAGAGGGGTAGACCGGCAGCATGGAAACAATACTTCGCCTTTGCTTGTCGGCCCGCAAGGGTTTCGCAAGTCAACGTTCTGCCGCATTATCCTGCCGCCGGAACTGCGTTTCGGCTATACGGACAGCATCGACTTCAAAAGCAAGCAGGAAGCGGAGCGTTATCTGGGGCGTTTTTTCCTGATAAATATTGATGAGTTCGACCAGATAAATGTCAGTCAGCAGGGATTCCTGAAGCATCTGTTGCAGAAACCGGTCGCTAATCTGCGGAAACCTTACGGCAACACTATCCGCGAAATGCGTCGTTATGCTTCCTTTATCGGCACGAGCAATCAGAAGGATTTGCTGACCGATCCCAGCGGAAGCCGCCGTTTCATCTGTATAGAGGTGACAGGTCCTATCAACACGAATGTCACCATCAATTATAAACAGCTTTATGCACAGGCGATGGATGCTATTTATAAAGGTGAACGGTACTGGCTGAACGAGGACGATGAGCAGATTCTGAAAGAAACAAACCGTGAATTTGAACAGGTAAGTCCGTTGGAGCAGTTGTTTCATTGTTATTTTAGTCCGGTGGCGGAAGAAGAGGATGGCGAATGGCTGACGTCCATGCAAATTTTGAGTTATTTACAGACAAAGACACGTGATAAGTTGGCTATCAATAAGGTAGCGCAATTCGGTCGCACGCTCCAAAAATTGAATATACCTTGCCGGAAGTCTTATCGGGGGACGCTTTATCATTTGGTGAGGATGGAGTGATGGGGATGGCACATCTGTGATGTCGTTACAATATAAGTAGGTGTCCTGAGGGTAAAACTTACCCTCAGGGGGTAAATGTGTTTTGCTCTCATAGCTGAAAGGCCGATGAATAAGGGAATGTAGAAGAATTATGAGGGTATGAGGGTAAAGTATGCATGAAAAATATTTGTAGAGTAAATTAGGAATTACTCTATAAGTGTATGTGCAATTGTCTGTTTCTTAAAAATTAATGTCTGTTTAATATAATGTTTGTTTTGTCATATCAAACTAATTTTGCCCCCAAATAATAGTGGTAGCTTTTTGTGATATTGTTGTTATGAATAAAGGAGAGAATATGATAATATGTAATAGTCGGTTGGCAAAGATTTTATTAACCGGACAGGAGTCTTGTTTTATGATTTTCGGATGTGTGCTTACATTTATAAGTTATCATTTGTTTTATTGGTTGGAAAAATGGTTCGGTTTTGTTGTTTATATATAGTTATATGATATAGCTGCTGTGAAGCACCTTGTTTCCCTAAAAAAATCCATGCCCTTACCATTTTTTATTTGTGGTAATATAAGAAAATGGAGTAATGGAGTTTTGCTGCCTGGGAAGGTGGCTATTGTTTGTTTTGTTTGTATGATGCATCCTTTTTTCAGTGGAAAAAAGGATGCTTTTTTTTAATACAAATCTTGGCTTATATCTTGCTTATAAATAAACTACTGTCAATTTGTTAGAATGAGGAAATAGTCTTTCATGTATAAAAAATAGTCATTTATGTATAATCGAGAAAAAATGAATTGGTTTTTCTTTGTAGAACATTGTGTAGGATCAATTTGATTATGGAAGCTTTTGTGCCCTTATGCTCGATTCGAATATTTGCGATGCTAATTGGTTGGGGGAAAGTAAAAGGAAGACGAAATATTAATTGTTCCAGAATAGTGTTTTGTGTTGATTATATTTACTATTAAGTAGGCTTCTTGTATAATCATCGTTTTTTGTCTGTAATCTAAAAATAGATGTCTTTTTTGTGAAAAACAAATATGTAAAATGGATTGTTTTTTTTTAAAACTACTTGTATTATAACATGAAATTACTTTATTTATCAGAACATCATTCCTGTTTTAATTATCAGCTAAAATTTGACAGTGGGTTTGCTCGATACAAATTGGCGTCACAAGAATCCGGCCAAATTGATAATAGCAGTTGTTTTTGTATTTTGTTTCTTTTAGAAGGAGAGTTGTCTGTTAGTATAGGTCGAGAATGTCACATTCCCCTTCTTAAAAATAACATGCTGCTTATACCGCAGAATGAAAGAAACCGGATTGATAGTATTGTATCGGCAGAAGGTCTTTTATTGTTTTGGGATAAACAAATAACAGCTTGTGACAAAATGTTTCTTGAATCAATTTCGCATGACAAAATAGAAAATGAGAATTGTCGTGTTTTGCCAATCAGAAAACCGCTATTGTACGTTTTGAGGCAGTTGCTTTTTTATTTGGGAGAGGGGATGTTGTGCAGGCATATGCATATTCTTAAACAGCAGGAAATAAACCTTATATTAAGAGGCTTTTATACAAAGTCTGAGCTTGCTACTTTTTTTTCTGGAACAACCGAAATAGGACGGAAGTTTGAAAATTTTGTATTGGATAATTATCAGAAAGTGAGAACAGTGAAGGAGTTCGCGAGTTTATGTTGTGTTTCGGAACGTTCTTTTAACCGTAAGTTTCAAGAGTATTTTAACCAAAGCCCTTATCAATGGATGCAGGAGAGAAGGGCTGAACTGATCCGTGAGAAAATTAGCGAACCGGATATTGCTTTTCGGGAAATAGCTATGGATTTCGGGTTCAGTTCTCCTGCTCATCTGACTTGCTATTGCAAAAAGTTGTTTGGTGCAACGCCGACTGAACTACGAAGCAGCTGTGAAAAAGAAAATAAAACTAAACTATAATACGTTTTTTCTGATATGGTGAGTGGTGAATTGAATAATATGGAATTTGGAGACGGTAATGAGGGAGAGAACAAATACCTTTTATGTAGTTCAAGAGAGCATTGCTCCGACCTTTTTAAAGAGCTTGTCGGAAAGATGTCCATGTGTTTGAAAGACAAAATAATGCAGGATATCTTTTACTCCATGTTGGCAGGAGGAGGTATGGTTGAGCTGTCTGGTAAGTATAACCTTTCCAGGAAAGCGTTGATTTTTATGTATGAAAAAGCTATGAGGGAAGTGAGTGATAGTTGGGAGGATATAATCCAAGGAAAACAAAAACTTCAATTAGCCGATCTCCGGTATAGAAATTGTAAAACAGTCTTGTCTCGGAACAATTTTATTTGTGAAGAAACCAAAGTTGCTGTTCCTGTTAAAGAGTGTGATATACCGGTTGAGTATCTGGAAACACTGTCCACTCCTTTGTCTAATTTTGGAATATCTCCGAGGATATTACGAAACCTTAGAAAATATAATATCTATTTATTGGAAGACCTGTTGCGGTTTATTAAAAGGAATGGTTTTGACGGAATTGGCAGATTGCATGGTGTGGGGGCTAGATCTTGTGATCAGTTGTTTGTAATACTGAAAGATAAGAGTGTTTTGGAGGATAAAGATACCTGTTATTTGTTCCGTTATATTTTTGTATAGATAAGGACGTGTGCATTATTGATAAATAGGCGTATATTTATTAATTTATGTCTTTTTTGTATAACATCATTCCCGCGCTTCTGCACTAATTTTGCATCAATAAAAATTGATGTGAAAAGTTTTAATAAAAATGACAAAAATCTTTAGTGTGAAGAGATCGGTTTTTCTCTTATTTTTAATTGTTTGTACCCATTCTTTTGCTCAAAAGGTGGCGCTAAAAAACAATTTGGCATATGATGCCTTGAAGACTCCTAATCTTTCTGTTGAATTGTCAATGGGTAGAAAATGGACTCTGGACACGCAGGTGGGGATGAATTTCTTTTTATTCACGAAAAATGCTACCTCTCCCCGATACAAAAATAAGAAGTTTAGCCATTGGCTGGTGCAGCCGGAGCTTCGTTATTGGACTTGTGATGTGTTTAATGGTTGGTTTTTCGGGTTGCATGCCCATGGAGGACAGATGAATATCGGCGGGGTTGATGTGCCTTTTGTTCTTCAAAGAAAGGATGACAGTATGAAAGAACACCGCTACGAGGGCTACTTTTGGGGAGGCGGTTTGAGCGCTGGGTATCAGTGGGTTGTTTCCAATCGTTTTAATGTGGAGGTTTCTTTGGGAGTTGGTTATGTACATGCTGAGTATGATAAGTATAATTGTACTACATGTGGTAAAAAAATGGGTAAGGGAAATGCTGATTACATCGGCCCCACTAAAGCGGCAATTTCCCTTATCTATATGTTAAAGTAGACTTTTAATAAGTTGGGGTTCGTTTTATTGTTTTTCTATTTTGCTAAAAAAGTATATTAATGAAACTGTTACAATATTATAAGCAACTGTCTTTTATGGTGGGCTGGTGCGGATTACTACCGTTGTGTACTTATGCTCAGGATGCTGTGTTGCCTGCTGGCAACTTACGTTGGGATTATTCAGATAGCCGTGTGGCGAGGAGTGTGGATGGACGTGATTTGAATATCGAGTTTGCGATAAAACCTGTCGTAAAACTGAAAACTCAAGAAGTTGTGTGTATTTCTCCCCGTTACATTTCGGCAGACGGGAAAGAAAGCATAGAGTTGGAACAGGTGTGCATATCCGGAAAAAGAAGATATAAGGTGATTAAGCGCCGTAAGGCTTTACGTAATCAAAAGCCCGGACAAGCTGGTTTTGGTGAAGTGCATTCTGTTAAGGAGTTGAAAGATGCTCCTATGGTATTTAAGAGTACTTTTCCTTTTAAAAGTTGGATGGCAGATGGGCATATTATAGTGGAGGAAGTGTCGTATGGCTGTGCCGAGTGTGGAGTAAGTTTGAATGAGGGTATGGCACTGGAAGCTGGTATTCCATTTTTTGGAGCAAAAGATTATGTCTATGATTTTATCGAACCGGAAAAGGTTTTGGTTAAGTGTTACAAGGATTCTTTTGATTGTAAAGTGACTTTTCCTGTGGCACAGTATGGGCTTCGTGAGACCTTTGCCGATAATAGTCAGGAACTTGCCAAGCTTGGACAATTTGTTTCTGAAAGTTTGAAAATCAAAGGAGCGGAACTCAAGAGTGTATATATAAAAGGCTATGCCTCGCCCGAAGGAGATTTTGATTATAATAGGTCTCTTGCGCAAAGACGTACTAAAACCCTTTCGGACTATATCGCCAACCGATATCCTGCCTTGAAGAAAGCAGTGGTCTATAGTGCTGAAGGTATCGGGGAAGACTGGGAAGGTCTTAAGGCGGCAGTCAGTGGCTCCAATCTTGCCAATAAGGACGAAATCCTTTTTATTATCGAACATAACCAAAATGATATGGAACGCGAGTCTGCTATCCGTGAGTTGGATAATGGCAGAATCTATCACATTCTCCTGAAGGAGTTCTATCCAAAGCTACGGCGTACGACATTCAGTCTCAGTTTTGATGTAAGGCCTTATGAACTAGAGGAACTTTCGGGAGTTTTTGAGACGACCCCGGAATGTCTTAGCCAGTATGAAATGTACTTGTTGGCCGAATTATATGCTTCCCGAAGTGAGAATCCTTTTTCAGTGTACAAGAGGGCATATGAGCAGTTTCCGGGAGACATTGTGGCGACTTTGAATTATGCCAATGCCCTGCTGAAATACGGGAATGATCCGGATGGGGCTCTACAGGTGCTGGATGCTGTAAAAGAAGATTCTCGTTCTCTTTTTCCCATGGCAATTGCCTATAGTTTGAAAGGTGAGTGGAAGCGGGCTGAGAGTTTGTTGAAGGAGGCTGCTAAATATGGTAACATTCATGCCGCTACGTTTTTCAAAAATAGAAAATAATCAATATATAACTTAGATTTAATTTTAATATTTATTTAAACAATTAACTTATGAAAGTAGTAAAAAGTTTTACTGTTGCGGCCTTGGCATTGCTCGCGGCATGTAGTAATGAAGAAAATCAAGTTACATCAGACAATACAAGTTATCCGGTGGACGTTAGGGTGTCATTGAATACTAATAAAGTGGGGACACGTGCCGCTATGGGAGACTTACAGGAAACAGTAGCTGACCAGGCGGCGGCCACACTGTCTAAAGTACATGTGTATCTGGTAGATGGCAGTGGTAATATCACGGTTGCAGAAGAGTTTATAAAGGACGACGCGAAGTGGGGGCAACTGGTGAATGCCGTTCCCGCCTCTGCCGATAAAACCCCGGGAGGATATAAATTCCTCGATGTGACGGCTGCAACTAAAGAGGCAGTTGTAATCTGTAATCCTCAGGGAGCTATCGTTCAGAAAGGTGGTAAAATGGCCGATATTGTAGATTATGTGCTTAAATCAAAAATTGGAGAGGTTATTTACGCAGATGCCAAAGGCCTGACAACAATCGGTCAAGAATCTTATGGTGTTAATCCACAGGATGATAAGAGAGTGGTTAAAGCCGCTGAATTCACTCTTGCCGGTAATATGAACCGTTTCCAGATATTGGGAACCAAATTTGCGAAGATAGAATGGACTCAGTCAGGAAAGGCAGATGCTAAAAAATGGCAGGAAGACTGGATAAAAGCTAATGCCGGTAAAACACCTGAAGAAGCTCTGGCAGCTTTTGTTGCTCATGTCGGTAAGTATGACGTGAAGACAGGAGCGTCTCCAAATGATGCAGAATGGAAGAAATATTTCCAAGTTGTTGATGTAACAGCGGAGAATACAGGCATTGTGATGAATCGCTTCTATAACAAGTTCCATGTTGCAAACCATAGTTCCAATGAGTTGCTGGAAGCAAAAACTTATCAGGGTGATAGATATGACTTCGCTACAGGTACGTTTAAACCGGATGGAAAAAATGATTTGTCTGAAGCTGCTTCTTATTATAATGCTGTTGGTTTTGATTTTGAGACAGCTAAAAAAGCTGCTGCTTTCAATTTCTTCAGTGATAAAGTGACTAACTATGGGAAAGGTGGTGATGCTCCTACTCTGCATTTTATTTTTAAGACAGGAAAGGTTAGTGAAAACCGTCGTTTCCTGAATGTTACTGGATATACTGAAACTGAAGGACAGGATGCAGGCTTGGATGCTGCTGCAAACAAGGTCGGAAAACTGTTGAACATTGATCTGTCGAAAGTGAATGGCGGTAATGGTATTCTAGTAGATGCTGACCCGACTATTCCTGAAGGAGTAATACCTGAACCGGGTGGTAAGGAAGATTTCAATAACGAGAGTGCAAACGTGATTGTCAGAGTGCAGGTACAACCTTGGGTGGCAGTAAATGTATTTCCTATTCTTTAATATACAAGTAGGTATAGATTAATTGTCTGTTTGTTCTTTCCCGTTTTTTTCATGTTCGGAAAGAACGGGAAAGCCTGAAAGTTCTCGTAAGGAGGGTATTTCCTGCCCTTCTTTTTTTGTAAGACAAACTGATGGAAGCATAAGACTTTTCAGGGGGTTGTGAAATAGATATTTGATTATTATTATTTTAAAAATATGAGCATTAGATACGCATTTACATGGTTGCTACTGATGGTCACAGCGTTTGTCGTGACATCCTGCAACCAAGTCTACGATGACTTAGGCGCTTGTCTTGGCAATACCATTGTCTTTTCCTATCTGGCTGATGATAATAAAGAGCATCTACAAGAATATGTAGATGATATTGATGTCTTTATTTTTGATGCTGAAGATGAAAATCTGGTAGAAAAATATCATCTCAAAGGAGAGCAGTTATCCTCTCCATTGGAAGTCAGACTTCCTGAAGGAAAGTATAGGGTGGTAGCTGTAGGTAATGCCTTGAAAGAAACTTCCATTATAAAAAAAGATAGTTATAAAGAAGGACTGGTGTCCCGTCTTGAACTTACAGAAAATGATATCCCGGCTGTGGGTACGTTTGACAGGTTGTATTTAGGAGAAACTATGGTAACATCGAAGGTGCTGAATGAATCGCGTGATGTGGTACGCCTTTATTCTCAACATGTAAAAATACATGCGGAAGTGCTTCCCGATGGAGATGCGGATATACAGCCTTGGTTTGAACAGAATACTAAGAATGGATTCCGTCTGCAGGTGGAATCTTTGTCAGCCCGTTTCTCTTTTACCGGTACTCGTTCTGGAATTACCTCATTTGATCTTCCATTTACAGCCGGAGAGAAAAAAGATCGTTTTGTACTTGATTTCAATACTTTGCGCTTTGAGGACGAGGATCCGATATTGATTTATCTTGTACAGAATGAGGCAGTTCTTTGTACTGTAGATGTAGCGCAATATATCGCACAGTACTATGATAAAGTTCAGATAACAGGTCGGCAGGAAGCACTGCTTCCATTATATTTCCGTCAAAATCTGTTTTCTTTGAGTGTAAGTGTAAAACCATGGGAAGCAGTGGATGTGGTTCCCATAACTGATTGATGAAGATTATGTTGAAATATATGAAATATATCCATACGGTAAAAGCTATTGGTCTTTTTATGATTACAATGCCACTGCTCCTTTCTTTTGTTCTGCTGTCTTGCCAGGGAGAGGAAAATATTATGGAGCAGTTTTCAGATGAGGACAATGTGACTGTCAGATTGAATTTATCGACTAGAAGTGTTGAAGCAGGAGAGAGTGACATGTTGGATGAATATTCTTCCGATCCTGCTAACTGGTATAAAACCGGAACGTTATTTCCTAAACCACCTGCTTTGCCGAGAATCGCGCTTATGATTTTTAACAAGGATCTAGACCGGTATGTATATAACAGCTTGATATCCTTTAATCCCGATGGTACGAGTGGACGGTATCAGATCAAGGTACGTATCCCTAAAGGTGAAACAGAGTTTTATGCTTTTTATGCTCCCAATCAGACGGGACAGGATTTGCCTTATTATACTCCTGAAGGAGATTTTCGCAATAAGATTCCATGGGATTTTCTAAAGATGGATATAGAAGAAATAAACAGAGAAGCTATTGTAGGTGCAGCGTTCCCCGCTATTCTTAAGGAGCAGGAGAATGGTAGTATCGGACTTCCGTCAAATAGCCCCTATGATGGCGTAGACCCTTCGCCGGCAAATGAAAAAATTATAGATTGGACGGAGACTGTTGCAAAGCCTTGGGAGGATGTTCCCGGAATGTCTAACAGATTACATATGGGCATGCTTTCGGGAAAGGCAGAAGCAACTGTGCAACCTTCTACTGGGGAACAGGTACAGGAGGTTACAGTTCCCTTATTCCGTGATTTCTCCCGCATCCGGATATATATCGCAAGTGCGGCCGCTCATGACCGAATAAATTATATTTATAAGAGGATTGCTTTTCTTAATTTTCCGGTGATGATGTCTCCTTCTTTCAGAGAAAATGATTCGGATGAATCCCAACTGGCCGCTTCTAGCCCAAGTACAGAGAATATAATGGAACATACAGGTGTCTATTCTTACGGAATAAAGAACGGGGGAGCAATGAGCATATATGAGGCCCCTTTTACTACTGATGGAAAGATTGATCATACGCAGGTGGAAACTCGGAAATATGAACAGTTCTTTTTGCCACAGTATCTGGCTCCTTATATTCCGGAAAGCAATACTTGGCAAAAGGGGTACCCTCATCCAAAGATACAGTTGACTGTGGAGCATTCTGATGGAGGAAATAATTCACAGTTAAAGACAAAGACTTTCTTGTTTGATGTTGGTGAAGAAACCTCTCCTGGTGTATATTCCGGACCGATTTATCCAAATCGAGATTATAAAGTGTTCATTGTTTTACCGGAGTCTTCTGACAAGGAGATCATTTACCGGGTCGAACCGTGGGTAAGGAAAAATGTGGATTTTCCTCCATTCCAATGATATACACAAGAATTTATCATGATAAATTTTATTACTTATGAAACGATATAAACTGAAAACAACTTATTTCATTCTGTTATTGCTTCCATTGCTTGTATGTTGCACGGATGAAGACCTTATTCAAAGGAGTGGCGTGACGGAGGGAATACCTACCACGGTGGACATAAGTGTCGGTACGGCAGCCAATACCGCCAAGACCCGTTCTGCCTTATTAGAGAGTGAAGAGAGAAAAATCTATGATCTTTACTTGTGGGTTTTCAATGCTTCAGGTGGTGTGGAGTTCTCTCGTGAATATCCGAGGGACGAGCTTAATATGGCTGCAAGTGATTTGGAAGCGGCAACGGGCGAGAAAGACAACGATGCGCCTACTAGTATGGGGTTGCTGAAAAATATAGGTCTCACCACGGGAGAAAAGACACTGTTCCTGTTGGCAAACTATAAATCGGACGGTGACGGGCTGTTTCATGTCGAGCCGGATGTGCTGGAGGGGATAGAGAATCTGTCTGACTTGGAAAAAATAAAGGCGGCTATGACTATACATACTTTGTTCCGTCCGAATGGTAACCTGCTAATGTCAGTGACTCATAAGGTGACGATTTCCAATGCTACTAAACGGGTAGAGGTTTCTTTGAAGCGTTGTGAGGCTAAGGTTACGGTTAATGTGAAAACCGCTGACGGGCTTGTATTTGAGCCTGGAACATACAAACTCGGTAATGTTCCAAGTTCAACGTTCCTTACGGAACATACCAAAGGTTCTGATCAAACAGCTTCGTGGGACGCGAACGGGATGGACGGAAAATCATACTGGAACTCGGAAAAATTCCAGTTTGAGGGAGATGCCGACAACATAACTACTTCATTCTATATGCCTGAAAGCCGGAAGGCTGCGAAGAAGGCCATTCTTCCCACTTCTCCCGGATATAATGCGGATAGGAAAGGGTATGACCTGAGACAGAAGCAACTGAAGTCTCCCGTTGCAGGTGCAACTGACAAACCGAATCTACAAAACGGTGCAACGGAATATGCGCCGGATCTTGCTCCTTATATTGAATTTACAGGTGAATTGCGTCAAAGCATGATGACTGGAGATATTCCGACCGAACGTTTTGGAAGAGTGACTTACCGTATTTACTTGGGATATACGTCAATCGAGGATCCGGTTAATGATTATGATATAGAACGTAATGTGCATTATACTTATAATGTGACTATTAAGGGGATGAATGACTTGGTTATTGAAGCATTGTCAGACAAGGATAAGGAAGAGGAACCTTCTCCTGGTACGGAAGGTTTGGTATATGACGCACATAGGTCGTTTATCTTTGATTGCCATTATGAGCAGGGGTTAATGCGTTTTAAAAAGGACGAGCTTGCTATTTTTAACCCGGATGGCAGTTTGAAGGATGATGCTATGCTCTCTTTTGCTATTCGTACGCCGTTTTGTGACAAGATTATATCTTATACGAAAGCGGAATTGGAGCAACTGAAGAATAACAACTATATTCCCCTCAAAGAAAAAAAGGCTGATACAGACTGGCTCAAATTCTATATCCATCCAAGCACTTTGGCCGACAATGGAAACGAGGATATGCAATATTTCTCCGATACGGGTGCTAATCTGCTTTCGCTGGAACAGTTCCTTTACAGGCTGATGAATGAACCTGATTATGTATTCAATGCGGCTTCGGGACTTTGTAAAGTAACAGTTTATGCCAATGAATATTTCTACGAACAAAATCCTATGCAGGAAAACGCTCCTAAGGACAAGGATTTGTGGAAAATCTTTGCCAACTCTCCGGATCGGACGTTTGATTTGCTGGTAAATACGTCACATGAAATTTCTCCTGACGGACAGTCACGTTATCATCAAGCTATTGTGACCATTCGGCAGATGTCCATAAAAACAGTGTTTGTCAATAGTCCTGACGGTATGCGCGTTTGGGGAGTGGAGAATGTAAATGAGACGCCAGATTTGGATTACATGGTAAGAGCCGCTACTGAAGCAGATGCTTTTTATAATAAATATTATTCTAATGGTTGGGCAAACACGTGGTCTGTAATGAGCAGACGTACTGGAGGATTAACTGATAATGTAATGCCTGATCCTATGTTTAGAAGTAAAGAGAATACTTTATGGCAGGTTATGACAAAAGTAGCAAATGCAAAATTAACATTAAGTAAGGATCATACGAATTTGGCAATGTCTAATTATCATGCTACGTATGCTTGTTTTACCCCATTCTTAAGAAACAGGGATAACAATCGTGACGGACAGATGCAGGCAAATGAAATGCAATGGTATATTCCTTCCATTTGTGAAACGAATATGTTGTATGTGGCAGAACGAGCGTTACCGTTAAAGAGCAGGCTTGTCGGGCATGCTCCATCAGATAATGCTACGGCATTGTACACTTCAAGAGCTTTTATGGGAAGTACCAATTTGACTTTGGCCAGTTGTAATACCATTATGTTGGTGGAAGAGTCACATAGTATGACTCCTATATATAATTTTGATTATTATAGCAATAGTTCTGCTCCGGGAAAAAGAATGCCTTATTCGGATGTGAGATTGATCAGGGATTTGGGAATTTTGGAAACTTCGGAGGATCATAGTTACCATCTCGATGAAATAAGTAAGGAACTCAATAAAACATTAGTCAATAAATGGACGGAGAATGAGTACTTGATTTTCAGGGCTGAGAATTTACCTTCTAATGTTACCCGGGCTACAAGGGCTATTTATGAACTACCGGCACATAATGAAACCTCACAGATAAATACGGTTTATCAGAAAGGGTTTGAAGTTGCCAGATATATAGCCAATACAATAGACAAACCAAAGGATTTGAATAAGCCTAACAGGGAAAGTGAATATTATTATGAAATCTGGAGTACTTTGATAAGTGATATAGAGAAAGGAAAATCTCCGTGTGCTTATTATTATCAGAACCCGGATAAGAGCGATTTGGGGACATGGCGTTTACCCAATGAAGCTGAACTGATGATAATGGCTGGAGGTTTGTTTGATTGGGATGACAGAGAGAAGGATAAAGTCTATGATTTTGGTGGGAATTTACCTTCTTTCAACATGAAAAATGGACAAGTTATTCACTCTCGGACAGGATTTTCCAAACGCGATATGAACGGTGCAAGATCATTTAGTGCTGGTTATCAGATGTATTTTGATGGTTATCTCAGGTTTGTCACGACTGTTGACACACGATGGGGAGGAGATAAAGATAGGCTTGTGAATGCCGGAAAAGGATATGTACGTTGTGTAAGAGATCTTGAATAGGGATAACATTTGAAAACAGACATAATTACTTGATTGTTTTATAATTGACAGGTGCTATGGAGTCAATCTGTAGCACCTGTACATATTGAAGTGGGGGATGTATAAATTCGGATGATCAGTCGTTTGTTTCTGAATATTGATTAATAGTATTTATCAATCCCGCCAAATCCTGTTATTATTTTATTTTCTTTTGTCTTGTTGATAAAGTTGTTTAAGCGTTTCTCAAATTCTCCCGGTCGTTTCCTTGCAGCTTCAATATATGCTATCCGGATACGTTTATATGGTTCGGAAAAATGTTGGTAATTCTCCCATATCATTTTATCTTCTTTCAATCTGCCCATTATATCATCGGGAAAAACAAAAGGAGCAGACAAGACATCCCGTATCTTATCTTCAAATTTAGGGTGTATCATTTTATTTTCCAGTAGCCATTTTAGTCTTTCTTTATTGGCTTGCGAGTAGGTACTTTTAGGGTTTCTGGGCGTGAAATGCTGGATTTTATGTTCTTTGTCGAGAGCCTTTATTGTACTGTCAATCCACTCGAAACAAAGGGCTTCTTCAACAGCGTCATTGTACGTTATACTTTTTTTGCCCGAAGCCTTACTGGGAAATACAAACCAAATATCATTGGCAGTCTCAAAGTTGTCGGTCAGCCACTTTCGCCAGTCTTTCCTATTTTCAAAATATTTTATTTCTATTGGCATGACAAATTATTCCTCTTATTTTTTTGTATCCTTATCGGACGACCTATATATTGTTTCACGTTCAATTCCGCTTTGAACAAATAATGATTATTGCTTGCGGCAAGAAGAGCCAAAAGCCGGAAACTGGTTCAATAATGCAGCCGATTATGGTGAACAACAAAATAGCGTAACCTAAAAATACAGGTGCCGGTTTCTGTTCTTTGTTGATGTAATACTGAAGTGTTTCTCCCCAAAGGATGAGTATTATTCCGCAGATTAAGAACCAAAAAGCAAATCCCAGGTTGTAATTTTCCCCGACAGAGTTTACCAATCCCTTTCCGAACATTTCCGAAAATGCATCTTTCCCGATGAATAGTGCATAAATCGTATGAATAACTCCCGTTACTGTTAAAAAACGTCCACTGTATTTCCAAAGTTTCATATACTTGCTTCTTAGTTCTTGATTAATATATTGTTTATTTCAAATCAATTTCATATACTCGGGAATGTTCGCCCCATGGATGATAACATTCTCCTATATACGTAAAGCCAAAACGTTCATAATATGAAGTATGATGTGTGCTTAGATATAATTTTGAATACCCCATCGCCAGTGTATCTCTCTTTACCTGTTCTATTAAAAGGTTTGCATAATTATTTCCCCTATGTTTTTCTTCTATGAACAAAGCGACCAGCCAGGGGTATAAGTCCATGCGGGAATTGAAATCATTAGTGGTAAGTCCTACGCACCCGATGATTTCATCATCTTTCATTAAAAGATACCATTGAGGAATGGGGCTTTCCGTTGTGATGGAATGTCTGAAACAGTCGTCATAAACCATCTTAGAATCATTGTCCGCCCATTTGCTTTGAAAATAAGCAATAGTCCTTTCCAAATAGTGAGGTGACTTTCGTAGTGAAATGATATTCATATAATCTTTATCAGTTTTGTATATTAATAGTTAGTACAGTCATGATTTGTTGCAATATAGCAATATTTAGGGTGGGGGATAGAACTTAGCGTGAAGATTTAAGTGTTATTTAGAAAAACACTTAAATCTGACATTATGATAATGTCTACTTAATATCCCGGATTCTGGTACTCACTGCCATTGGTGATTGTAGCGGTAAAAGTGGTTGAGATAGGACGTAATGCATAATTCGGATGGAAGAATCGGGCTAAATCCGGATGAGTGTTTTCCAGATACCCGGAGTCCTTAAACATTCCTGTCCGTTTTAGGTCGTAAAAGCGGCAATATTCGCCACAAAGCTCACGGCCTCTTTCGTCCAAAATATCCCGCACCGTAATACTTCCTGTAAGCGGGTTTGCTCCGGCACGTTCACGAACCTTATTGATATAGCCGGCTGCATTCGCACCGCCATTCAGGTAGATATCAGCTTCCGCCGCAATCAGATAAACTTTGCCCCCCCCCCCCTAATCGTTTTTTGGGGAAGGGGGTACGATTTGGATACTAAAGTGTGTCTTTTCGTGCCCCTTTTTTGAAACGGCTGTTTTCTGCTACCTGCCAGAAAAAAGAAATCCCTGATAATGTCTGATTATCAGGGATTTGCTTGATTTTTCTTTTGTTTTCAGTGATCCGCCTGGGGCTCGAATTATAAGTTTTATCCAGCTAATAATCAAGTATTTATCAAACAGTTTTAATCTTAGTCCACCTATTTCGTCTGAAATTGGCTTCTATGTTTTACACAAATAGAACTCTTGTTTTTATATGCCAAAGATACGATTTTTCTTTGGAACTTCAACCATGATGAACCGAAAAATCGTATCCTTGAATCTTTCTTTCACTTCGTATTGCAATGGATTTTCTATTTAAAAGCTTCTTGCCTGTTTCTCTCCAGAAGCTCCTCTATGTCGGATTCCCGGTACAGAATCTTGCCTCCTATCTGATAGTAAGGCACAAGTCCATTGTTCCTGTACTCCTGTAAGGTTCTTCTTGACAGTTTCAGATATTGGCTTAATTCTGCATCAGTCATATACCGTTGTCCGTTCAACAGGGGTCGTTTCTCTTTAAGGGCTGATTCCAGTGCAACTAAAGTTTCTTTTAGCCTTTGGTAGAACTGAACGATGCGTTCATTGTCTCCGGTGATTAACTTGCTCATCTTTTTACGCAGTGTTTATCTATATACTTTTGGATATCTTCTCGCTTGTAATAAACTTTCCGTTCCAGCTGGGTATATGCGATTTGTCCGGTGTCTCTCAGATTTTGCAGTGTCCGGAGAGATACGTTCAATATCAGACATGCCTCTTGGTTATCAATCCATTCACCGATGGTTTTCGGGGACGTGTTTTCCAGCAGACGGTCAATCCTGTCCAGAAATTGATTCAATTCCCGGATACTCTTCTCGTAAGCATTTGCTTCCATACCTATGATTTCCATATAAAACGATTTTTTTGGTTTGATACAAATGTAACAATTCATTGCAGCTGATGCAAACCTGCGTCATCAGATGGCATCAGGTGTCTTCAGATGTCAGGCAGGCTGTAAACCGGTTTACAGAAAGTGTTTACAAGGTTTACACTTTTCCTTTACACCCGGATTCCTGTTCTAAATTGTATTTCATTGATTTTCAGTAATATGGTTTTAAAAGCGGATAATATCGTCCGTATTGGCACGAGATTTTCACATATAAGGGTATATACTCTTCAAGTGCGCACAACGAGGGTATCGATTTATTCACTTTTAAACGCATGGATTATGTCATACATTGATAATGAGATACTCGAAAGACTGATCGGGACAATGGTGGAAGGCTTTGCCCGTATTGAGAAAAAACTGGATCAGATGAACCGTCTGAAGGAATGCATGAACGGTGACAGACTGCTGGACAACGTGGATCTGGCTGAACTGCTGGGTGTGTCGCAGCGTACACTGGCCCGTTACCGGAAGGAGGGCAAGATCAAATATTATTCCGTGGAGAAGAACGGAAAATCCTTCTATCTGGCCTCTGAAATACAGGAATTCCTGCTCCTTCGCGGCAAGAGGACATAACTGAAGCATCCGAAAGTTTCAGACAGTTGCCCCGGACCAGGATGACTGACCATTCAACTAATTCAATGGAAAGCCAGTCCGGTCTGGGGCTTCATACCGGAATCCCTGTTGTCTTCATCGTGTCCAGATTCACATAGGCACCCCGATAGGCAGTTTTCCCTTCCTTGAACATCTTCCATAACAGATTGCAGCCGATGTGTGCCAGTGTAGAATTGATGAACAGGTCCTGCTTACCGAGTGCTTCCGCCAGGGAACAGCTGGGACCGGAATCCACCTCACGTACCTGTGAATAGTCCACCTCTTCCGTAATGACATTCATCCTGGGAACGGGTATGTATTCCTGGGAAGAAGGCTGGACAATCTTATCCCGCAGTGTGCCTACAAGCACCTGTCCCTTTGTCTGGCTGTTTCCGAAGTCCATCCAGTACAGGGGAGTCCGGTGATCGACAGGTCCCTTTCCGCTGAGGCCTTTCAGGAACTTCCACAGAGCCAGCCGGGAGCGTACATTGTCGGTGCAGGTGATGAACAGGTTGGCCGTTTCCATTTCCTCCTTCTGCCGGACATCCGGATAGCGTTTTGCTTCTGCCGACCAGCTATAGCCGAAGAAATGGTTGATGCGGGTGACCAGGGCCGTTGCCTTGTTCAGTCCCAGTTCCGTCTCGCTGAAAAGCTGGCGCCCGATGTTGGCTGTACTCACTGTATCCGGATCGAATACAGTCACATGCAGTCCCGGATGCCCCAATGCCCGGAGCGCCATGCTCATGCGTGCCAGGTTGGTGATGACCTGCGAGCCGGTCCCTCCCGCTCCGATGACGAAGACGGTGACCGGATGGTGGGGATTCAGCAGGTAGTTTTCTGTAAAATGTACTTTTTTCATGGCAGGATATCTTTTAGCTGTTTGTTGAACGGTCTCAGTTCGTTCATGTCAAAAGGTTGGTTTCTCGCATTTTCTGTCACCGTGACCAGATTCGACACGGTAGGATTTTGTCTGCCGCCCAGATGGACGAATTCCGTTAGCCAGAATCGCTTCTCCCAATATTCCATCAGGGAAAGAAAGGACGGGTTCTGCGGCTTTTCCAACGAACAGGAACCCAGACATACGCTGGAACCCGTCACATTGAAGAAAGGGGCCAGGTACAGAGGTGTCTTTCCGGTCGGCTTCTTTCCCTTGAAGGCATAGACGTCCATCCGCTCGCTGCGGATGTGGTAGATGATGCCCGGCACATGGAACACACCGTCCGGGATGTTCAGCTGCTTGTGGAAGAACATCTGCCTTTTGCCCGGCGGGTTGTACCAGATGTATTCCTCCTGTCCTTTTCTCGGATTGCAGGCCAGCAGGTTATCGGGAAGGACGCCTGCCGGTATTCCGCTCATTTCTTCCGTATAGGATTCCATCAGGGCGTTCATAAACTCATAGGTCACCGGCATCCCGGCTCCCATCTGTCCGTTTTTGTGGATGGGACGGAGTTCCAGGAAATATTCCGTACTGTTTGTTCTACATTCGTCACACCGATAGGCAATGAGAGCCGCTTTCGGTGTGAGGATGCGTTGTATCTTTTGAGTCAGTTCATTCATGATTCAGTCATTTAGTCGGTTGGCAATATAATCCATGAAACGGGAGAGCCACTTTGCGAAGCGCTCCGGAAAATCATCCGTTGGAAGCGGCTTTTCAGTTTGGGGTGTGATCAGCAGACCGGATACCGGAGTGAGACAGTAGGTCTCCTGGCTGTCCGAGGTGAAATAGCTTTCCAGCTCATCCGTCAGTTCGTCCTCATTGGAATAGGTCAGCAGAATCTGGTATCCCATCGGAATCGGCATGAAGTCCGGCTCTTCCTCACTGTGCCAGTCGTATTCATAATCCATGATGCACGGACTGGAAGCTGCGATGAAAGGCAGGCCTTCCCGGATCAGTTCCAGCAACCCGCCCTCTGCTTTCGTGACCGGGACATACTGCCGTACCTGTTCTTCGAGTTTGCGGCAGAAAGCACGGGACCGCATCCGCTTCAGGCACCGGCTGATCTTCCCTTCGCTGTAGGAACGGAAAATCCGGTTCTTTTCCCGCTGCCGTTTCAGCTCGTCCCGGTCCATTATCTCTTCCAGATAGCAGTCCAGACCACATTCGGCCATTTCAAAATAGGGTGTATCCGTAATGTCCTGCATCCGGTGGTGACGGATGAAGCGTCTGATGAATTCCAGCACAATCCTTTTCAATGTCCCGTGCAGCTTTTCCGTAAAGTTCACCGGCAGCCAGAACAAGGTATAGTCCGGCCAGGAATGGTACCGGTAGATGCAGAACTGAAGCTTTCCCTTCCGTACCTCCAGATTGACATGGTCGGTCAGGGAAGCATCCAGCACCTGGTACAGCCGGCAGATCTTTTCCCTCGGGGAAGCTTTCGACGGCGGAGTGTATGGCAGCTCCATTTCCAGGAGCTGCACATAGTTCAATGCTGAACGGTAGAGATAGTCAAAGCTCTCTTCCGTGGTCAGGTTCACTCTTCCGCGGTAGGTTTCCGTATACAGGTCCGGAGCAATGGGCTGCAGTGTCCTGTTCAGAAAACCGTAAGGCTTCCGGCGGGCGGGAGCTTTCTGCGTCCGGACTGTCTGATGCCCCGGCTTATGTCCGCCTTTCCCAGTTCCGACAGGATAAGGGAAGCGAGATTCTGCATGGCCTGCGCTGTAAGTGGTGTACATGGTCGTATGTTTTTGGATGGTTTCGTTTTCATGGCTTATCCCTTTACTCCGATGGTGGTCTTGAATTCATAGACCGCCCGGTCGTCCTCAATTTCCGGTCCGTGTACCGATGCGGTGGTCAGTTCCGGATAGTTCATGGAATAGAAATCCATCACTTCCGCCGGTGACAGGTTGCTGTCCGGATCATCCAGCAGCAGTTCGTTGCCGTTCTTTTTCATCTTGAACACTCTGTTCATTCCTTTAATTTCAAGTGCCATATCCTTTATCGTTTTATGTTAGACATTTGTTCAGCAATACACCATTTCAGCCTGCTGTGCCTGGTCTCTCATCCTGTATTCTTCCGGAAAATCCAGGTATTCCGCATAGGGGTCTTCCCTGAGCAGTTCCCGGTCATCCTCCTCTTCGGGGTCAAAACCGAAACTGTCAAAAGACTGCTGCCCGTTGGCATACGGGTAATTCTCTCCGGCGAAACCCGTTTCAGGCGTAACCGGTTGCAGGCCGTTTGTACGGGGCTGGCCGGTCATGCCCGGCTGCCGGTTCACGCCATGCTGTCCCGCTGCCGGATGGGGCTGTTGGGGAGGAAACATTGCAGGCTGAACCGTCGGTTGTCTGAAACCGCTCCTGTCCGTTGTCCTTACGGCCGGCTGGGACGGTTCCGGCTGGTTATAAACTGTAGAGGAAACAGCCGGTTGGGAAGCCGACTGTGGAACAGGTTGCGGAGCAGCCGGTTGTATTCCATTTTCCGGCTGGCTTGTCCGGGTTGCCGCCGGTTGCGCTTCCGGTGACATTCCCGCAAACAGGCTGCCTTCATCCGCCTTTTTCTGTACTTCTTTCATCCGGCTGTCGATTTCGCCCTGCTTCTCACCGGGAGCCAGTGCCCGGGCCTGCCGGAGCCAAGTAAGCGTTTCCTGGTATCTGGCGTTCTTGAAGGCATCGTCCGCCTTGGCCAGCAGTTTCTCCATCTTTTCCCGCTTTTCACGGGCTTCCTTGCTTTCCGCAGGCGCACTGCCCTTGCCGTTTTTACCGTTTGCCGCAGCCTGGGCTGCCTGCTTCTCGAAATTCTCTGCATTGACCAGCAGCCCCTGCACCTTCTGCAAGGGCTGCACGATGGCCTGCAGGAAAGCGCTGTCCAGCTCGTACGGATTCCCGCTCAGCACCAGCGGTACCATTTTCTGCTGGACCTCCTCTTTCAGGCTGTTCCGTCTCGGCATGACAGCCACACTCAGTTTATCCTCCACTTTGCGGATGTGGATGCTCAGGTCTGTACCCGGAGTCATCATCTGGTAAATCGTTTGAAAAAACATACTGTAAAATTGTTTAGAAATTATACATAGGTTTCCTTGAAGAACTCTCTCAGAACGGCTTCCCGGTCCGGACGGCTGGCGATGTCGCGCAGTCCTTCCAGGTAATAGCCGATGCTTTTGGGTTCGTCCACTGAACGTGGAACACGTCTTTTGACCGGTCTGCTGCTGTCATTTTGGGGCCAGAGAGCCGGAGCGGCCGGAGCCTGCGGGGTGAATCGGATCGTTTCCATACTTGCATAGATTGAATGTTAATGAAAAAGCAGCCCGAGCACAGCCAGGACTGCCATGATTTTAACCACCAGGAACAGGAGGCTGAACAGCAGGTCCATGAGACCTCCCGTCAGCAACAGCAAGGCGATCAGTCCGATAGGGACAATCCCCTTGTTGGCCAGCAGGCAGATCCCGGTTATCAGGAACAGCGTCACGGCCTGTTTGCCTGTCTTTTCAATACGTGCTACTTTCATCGTTTTTCTTTTAAAATGAATAATCCCATCGGGATGTGTTTTCCCGATTTTATAGGCCCCAGCCTTTTGGATTGCCGTTTTGCGCAAGGCCCGGACGGAAAAAATACCGGAGCAGAGCGAGGATGATTTTTTCCGTCCGGCCAGCCCGCAGGGCCGCCTTGCAGCAAAAGATCCGGCAATCCAATACCTTTGCCGCCTAAAAGCGGAAAAACAGCGCTGCTTTCAGACACAAAAAAATGCAGACCCTTTCAGGCCTGCATTCCCGTTCCTTTTCGGAGCTTCATTCTCCGGAAGGCGCATAGGTTTGGAAGATGTCGTCCACCAGCAGGGTGGCCAGGTTTCTTACCCGTTCCAGGAAGCCGGATTTTTCCTCCTGCCCCGTTTCCACTCCTGCCAGCAGGGCTTCCCAGTCCCTTGTCAGTTCCGTATCCGCAATCTTTTTGCCGCGGATGGTCTCGTAGGTGAACATGCCCTTTGGGGTCGGTACAATGTATTTCCCCGCATAGCGGATGTAGTTGCGGTTCTGTAAGGTCCGGATGATGGAAGTACGGGATGCCACCGTGCCCAGCCCCTTGTCTTCCATGTACTCCACCAGTTCGGCATCGGTGAACGGATGGACCGGAAGGTCTTTTTTCCGGAGCAGGTTGCAGCTGCAGACATCCGGTGTATCACCTTCTTCCAGCATCGGCAATCCGTCGGGGTTTTCCGGTACGGACAGGACACCGGGGCGCTGGAATAGGGCGTGCCAGCCTTCTTCCAGAATACGTACACCGGTGGTCTGGAAGACCTGTGCGGCACATACTGCCTTGACGAAGGTTGTCTCTGTCCGGCAGGACGGCAGGAAAGCCTCCAGCATTCGGCCTGCAATCAGCCGGTACACCTCCTGTTCCTTGGGAGTGAGACCTTCCGGACGGATGCCGGTAACGGTGATGGCCGGATGGATGTTGACCTGCTTCTCATCGACCACGCTTCGTGACAGACCGGACAGCATCCCTTCCGACAGGTCGGTATCCAGTTCGAACAGGTTCCACGAAACCAGTCTCCGGAGGATGGCAGGAAGCGTGCGGTACACATCCTCCGTGAGGTATCTGCTGGACGTGCGCGGATAGGAAATCAGCTTTTTCTCATAAAGCGTCTGCGCGATGTCGTACACTTCCGACAGGGTAAGCCCCAGGTACCGGCTTGCTTCTTTCTGCAGCTGTGTCAGGTTGAACAGGGCGGGCGGATGGATTTCCTGCACGCTGCGGCTCACTTCCGTAATCTGTGCCTTGGAAGCCAGCTTGCAGTCCTGGTAGAACAGTTCGGCCGATTCCGGGTCTGTGAGCGTATCCCTGCGTTTCAGCTTGAAGATCTGTCCGTTCTTGTGCAGGCTGATGTAGATCGGCCATGAATCCGTCGGGATATGGTTCTCCTTCTCGCGGTACCGTCTGGCGATGGCCGCCAGGATGGGTGTCTGCACCCTGCCCAGGGAATTGTTGCCGAGCCCCATGGCCATGCACATGGCATAGCTGGCATTGATGCCCAGAATCCAGTCCGCCTTGTTCCGGCAATCCGCCGAAGCGAAGAGACTGTCGTAGCAGCTGTCCGGTTTCAGGTTTTCCATCCCTTTGCGGATGGCTTCATCCGTCAGGGAGGCTGTCCAGAGGCGGAGGCAGGGCTGTGTACATTTCAGGTAGGCGTACACATAGCGGAAGGTCATTTCCCCCTCACGGCTGGCATCCGTGGCCGCAATGATGGTGTCACAGCTGCGGAGCACCTTTTCCACGACCTTCAGCTGCAGGACCGCCTGGATGTCCGGAATCCATCCGTTTTCGGTGCGGACATGCTGTACCGTCAGCTGGAAGTCCGAAGGAATGAAGGGAAAGTCCTCGCGGCTCAGCTTCCGGACTCCGTAATCCTTGGGCATGGCCAGCGAAAGCATGTTACCGAATGTCCAGGTGACGAGATATCCGTTTCCTTCCAGGTATCCGTTTCTTGTTCGGGTGGCACCTACCACTTTTCCTATTACTTTTCCTACGTTGGGTCTGTCTGTCAATATGGCAATCATAATCTGTTGAGTTTTATAGCTGTCCATACGGCTTTTTACCGTATGGACAGCCGGTGATACATTGTAATAAAGGTTATTCTTCCGTCGGTCGGATGCCGTTGATGCCGATGACCGGCCGGCCGTCCGGTTCCACCTCCAGCTTGAGGGTGGCATCCATGGTGAGTGAGAAGACCGGGGTCTTCAGGTTCAGCGTGGTCACTCCGGTCTCTGCCCCTTGGAGAAGCAGGTCCAGGTTGCCGTCCTTTTCGAGTTCCTTCCGGCGGATGCCGACAGCTTCCAGCTTTTCCCAGTCAAGCTGTTCGGCCTTGAAAATGATGGGTTTGTTCGGATTCATATACATATCGGTTGAGGTGAGTAAGATTTCTTTGTACATTCACGGACAGTCTCAGACAGCCTGGCGGGCATTTCTTTTCTGCTCCTGCTGCTGGCCGTTGTCCGTCTGTGCGGCTTGGCGGGCCGTGTTTCTCCGGATATCGGGATTCTCCTGAAAATACTGGAGCTGGCCGGTATTGGCGTTCACTTTCAGGTAGGAATCGAATGGTTTGCCGTTCGGACCCTTCATGCCGGTGACCAGAATGGCTTTTCCGTCCTGCAGGTTGGCCCTTTCCTGTGCCGAAAGCAGGTGTCCGTATACTTCAGCCGGAATGGCCGGGGCCTGCCGTTCGTTGAAGCCGTCCGGTGTCCGCGAGTATAGCGGTCTTCCGCTGGCCATGTCCAGCCTGACGAAGGAGGAGAATTCCTCCCCTTTGCGGTTGATCATGTTTTCCAGAAAGACAGGCTGTCCCTTGCGGAGCGCCTCCTTGTCTTCCGGTGTCAGCTGGACCGAGCAGATTTCCTTCGGAATGTAGATTTCGCCCGTTTCCGGGTTGTGGCGGGTGTACTGCAGGCCGCCCGTCACCTTGTCCATGGTGACAAAGGAAGAGAACACCTCACCGTTCTTGCGTTTCATGTCCTCCACCAGGATGGTATGCCCTTCGTTCAGTGCCTTGAGCTGCATGGGGGAAAGCGGCACGCCGCCCAGCGTCTGCTGGTTGAAGGCCTGGTCCTTGGAAAAGATGAACTCGATGCCCCTTCTTTCCGCGCTGTACTGCAGATGGGCGTTGAATTCCTTTCCCTGGTTGGACTTCATGCCATCCACGAAAATCTGTTCGCCGTTTTTCAGCTTCTGGATTTCATCCGGAGTCAGGGTCACTCCCTTGATTTCATTCGGGATGTAGACATGTTCCTGTCGGACGGCCACCAGTTCGTTGGTGTTCTTGTCGATGGAAATGAGGCACGGCTCGGTCGAGTTGCCGCGCAGGTTCAGATCTGCCACCCGACCCATGTTTCCGCTTTCGCGCAGGTTCTTCTTGTCCTCTTCGGTAAAGATGTGCCCGAAGTACGGACGGTCCAGTTCCGGCTCCTTTCTTACTCCGTGGATGCCCAGCATCACCTGTCCGCCGTTGGACATGAACGACAGCCTTGCATCCAGTTTGGCGGTCAGTACGCCGGGAATGTTGAGCGTCAGCGGGATGGTCTTGTTGGTCTTGTAGCCTTTCAGCATACTGTCCAGCTGTCCGGACTGCTCCAGCATTTCCTTGGATACTCCGAACTTGCCCAGTTCTTCCCAGTTGATCATGTTCTCGTTGTACCGGTAGGTTGGAGTCTGCTGCTGGGGAACCTGCTGTTCTCGTCCCTGCGCAGCCGCTTCCACCTGTGTCACCTGTTCCGGTTGCACCTGAGGTGCCTGTTCTTGTTTTTTTGCCATTGCTTTTTCCTCCTCTTTGGTTTGGACATTGCTTTGTTGGTTGTTCTTCGGCACGATTTCGTACCGTTTCAGGAACTCTTTCACCGCATCGGTTTCTTTTCCCGAAGCCAGGTCCTTGAGAGCCTGCCTGTTCTGCTTGTAGTCATGGAAAGTCATGCGGATCAGCCGGAAATGGGTAGGTTCCTTCAGCTGGCTCCAGAAGTTTTTGATGAAGTTTTCGAGGATGCTCGAATTCTTGTCGAACTTCAGAAACGAGTTTTCGTTCTTTTCCTCCGGTGGAACTGTCCGATAGTTGCCTTTCTCGTCCGCCTGGCTGACCACACCGATTCCCTCTTTCGGGTCGTTCTTGTTGTGGACCAGCAGCAGCTCGTCAATCTGTTCCACATAAGGCTTTTCCGGTTTCTTGTTCCGGCTTTGCTTTCCTTTGTCTGGACGGTTGTTCTGTGCCATAATTTTCTGTTTTGAGTGACTGTTTGATTGGTTTCACAGTCCAAATGTAAGGGCTTTCTGTTTACAATCAGCTGATTTTCAAAAAGCTGGCATCAGATGTCGTCAGATGGCATCAAATGGCAACCTATAGATGGTCTGGCACGAAGGAAAAGAGGAATTGGAAGTATAATGTGTGAGAGAGGTGAAGGGGAAAATAGAGAAGGCAAAGACGCAGACAGCAGGATGTGCAGAACACATGAAGCAGCGGAACTATGCAGAACAGAGGGAGCTGAAATCCCTGTCTTATCTCGGGATAGGATGAAATAGGCACAGCTTACTGGTGGGGAACGGATGCTTTCACGGTTCTTTTGAGGTATCGGGAAATATAAGGACAGCCGCCTGTACTGAAACGGCTATGCGTCACGTCGGTCGCAGTTTATCCCTGTAATCAGACAACAATCCCTCCAGACGTTTGACGCCGCATTCTTTTTCGGAAGAATTTTCATGGCGAAGCCATAAGAGAAAAATCTCCCGAAAAAAAGTACAAATGCGGCTGGCAAACGAGGGAGGGATTACCTTTGATGGAAGGGAAAAACGTTTTATGAGTAACTAAAACAGGTGTCATCAATCCTCAGAAATAGGATATGACACCTGCTTTAAGTTGGAAGAGGTATTCAGGTTGGTTAGAAGCGCAATGCTGCTTCCAAAGAATCCCTTAAAATGAAAGATATTGGTACCGTATCATCTTTCATTACTAACGGAATATAAATACTCTCAAAAATATGCTTAGGCTCATTTATTGATACATACAGCAATTTTTTTTCTTCAATAATTTTTCCGCACAGTTTTATTTCACGATTTAAATTCAGCAAATCACAGCCTTGCCAAGTTATTAGATTTCTGTCCATAATAATTAGAGTGACTGTCATTTCCATGGACTTGGAATCATATTCAACTTTTTGCACTATTGAATTTAAATATATCTTTGCTATATTCATAACCGTTTCATCCGAAAAGAATTGAATACTTATATCAGTTTTCATTCTTTGGGCTTTCATATGTTCTCCAAGACCTAATCTAAACAGGTTATAAATATTATCCAAATTTTGGACATATATCTTTTTGTATGCAGACGAGAACTTTGAAGACAAGAATTCTTTAAACAACAGCATCTTGTTTGTTTTGAAAAAGCCGTTTTTACTAAGCTCGATAAAAGATGCTATTTCCGTGCACATTTCATTTAACATCCGTTGTTCTTGATCTAATTTATCAGCTATCAGTGCGGAAATTCTTTCTCTTTCCTCTTTATTCAAAATAGAAGAAGACAAAAGACCTTCTAATTCAATATAAGTTTCTGTCATAATATGATTTGTTTAAAAATTTAAGGAAGCATATCCCGACTTATCCAATAATAAGTCTGCCCGTTTGACTTGAAAGTATTACCGGCTGCTTGTTCCAGCTTTTTCTTCTTTTCCTTAAAATAATCAATCAGCATGTCTAATGTTTCATCAGACAGTTCCTTCCTTCTTTTTAATTCAGCAATCTTATAAGATTTTAGAAATTGATTATCTGTTGGACAAGTTATTATCAAGTGATGAGCATCAGCCAAAGATAGTTGTTTCATTTCTCTTCTCTTTAGCCGATGTACTTTCCCTGTATTGATATTTTTATAATACAGCTTGCGTAATTTACGTCGTACAGATCGAGTAGAAGCATATTCATTATTAAAAATAGAATCCATTCTCTCTGTAGTAGTTACATTTTTCAGCAGCCAAACATCATCAGGGCAACCGCAAATCTGATTTTTATGACCTTTCTGTTGATTTTTGTCATATTTATAGTCAACATAAAAGCCAGCCAGCTGGGAAATAAAATTTTTGAGTTTTTTAAATTCAGCATCTGACAAAAGTAATTTATAATCTACGGAAGAAGATAAAGAATCTGGTATCTGAACGGTTTGAGCTGGTATAAAATATAGAGGAGAAACAGATTTCAAAGAATGTGTAATCAATTCTGTAGAAGGTTTATTCATCCTATGAAATTGAATAAATGTAGAGTCAATCCTGTTTCTGAAATTTCCTGTTTCAGTAAACGCCTTGCGCAAACTTGAAGCAACCGATCTGTTATCGTTCTCAACCTGTTTTATAAGGCTATCTACAGAAGAAGTAAGTCCTTCGAATGGCATACTTTCATCTTTAGATGGGAAAACCACCCAACCTTGTGTCATACTTCTGTTGGGGAAGTCCAGACAATATATATTTCTTTTTACTTCATTGTACTCGTTCATAGTCCTTAGCTGATCTGCATACACAATCTTTTCACGTTTTGACACAGCGATTTGTTTGGCGTAACTGTCAATCATGTTTTCGACTTGAAGAACAAAATTTGTATATTTATCAGGTCGTCCACTATGCAGCTGGAAGCCTAACAGACGGCAATTATAATCAGCCAGTTTATTGACTAAAGCTGTTTCAGCCCATTCACTTCCACTTCCGGTCTCTCCTATCAGAATTATAACATTTGTTTCTTTTTTATGATTCTCAAGCATATTGATAGCTTTACGTAGAGACTTCCAGTTATGATTTGTGCTGTTTCTACTTAATTTATTTGCAGTGTCAACCCTATCGGAAAGGGCATTTAGAAGTTCCATGTAGTCGGATGTCAACGCTATGGTTTCAACATGGTTCCCGACATGCCCTTTGGTGGGAAGAACCGCTCCAAATTTATATGTGAATTCACTCTGTGGGTGAGAGAATCTTGATTGTAACCCTTGTATAACATTGATAATTCCAGGATATTGTCTGGCAACCTCGTTGTCATCTTCCATAACGAAAAGGATGTTGATTTGTTTCAATTGTTTTTCGATACCCTTAAACTGTTTATAGGTTATAGGATTTCCGTCAACATTCAATATATAGCTATTATGGCAATCTGTTAAAGGGAAAAAGGCTCCAGTTCTAAAACTGGAGAAAGAGTTAGAGCGTTTAAAAGATACAATGGGGCTATAGAGTAGAGCTTTTTCATTATGCTCCAGTACTTCCGATTTTTGTAGGCTTTCTTTTCCATAAGTCACAGTATCCATTTCATATCTGTCCTTGAAGAGAATCCTGTCAGAGGGTAAGGTGTTTATATCCACATGTAATTGTTGTCCTATATTTCTTATCAATGCGTTGTCTATCCAACCCAGGGTTTCAGTTGCGACACTGTCTGGGGAAATATAACTTTTTATGGCGATTAAAGTTTTGTCTCCGTTGTCAGATTCCTTTAGCGGATAGACGATAGTATGCATTGCTACTTTTTTATAGTCCTGCATAAAATCCGTATCTTGGAACACCCGTACGGAATCATTCTTGAAATATTTATCCGGCACAGCTATAACAGTAGAATCAGCCAGTACTGTAACCATTTTATTTTTAAGACCAGTAGCCAAGTCCGTAATAGAAGACTGTGTCAGCAGCAGGTCGGATTTGTTAATCCAGCCATAATATTGCGCTTGTTTACGATTTACCAGCTTTCCGTCCTTTATAATGTCCGGACAATATTTGACAACCTTCAGCCAGTCACCTTTTTCCTTTATGACCAGATAGGGCTCCATAAATTTCAGTTCTTTATATACATTCTTGCCAGTGGGTTTTCTGTAGCTGAAATTATCCAATTGATCAGAAAACACAACCCATGGAGCTTTGCCTGACCATATAGATCGGGATGCTTTGATATCTGTACCGCAATAATTCATTGCATATTCTCTTGGGATGCGTTTGACTCTGGTAAATCGGTTCACCGGTCCACAGGCAGTAAAAGCCAATGAAAAAGATAGTGCCAGTATATATAATCCCCAAATGCTTGTAGTTCGTTCCATATTTATTCAGTCATTTAGTTAACGGCTTGTCATATTGGGTGACAAGCAATTGCTTAACACACTCATCGGATTCGTCATCTTTGACATCAACAACGACATTTTCTATTACAAGCCTTTTGCGACCTATTATTTTCAGTCCTTGACAATAGGAATAAAAATCGTTATGTTTTTCACCGTTTACGGTAACAACGACATCCGGATTATTGCAGAGATAAGATGAAAGAATGTAGTTGTAGTTTTGGTTGAAAGGTTTGCCGTCAACAATAGCTTGAAGCCTTTCCCTGATGTCATTACCAATCAATGTCTGTACATCTGCAGAATCATTTCTCTGGAAATTGGGTTCGATTCGGATTGTATGTCTTACAGGATATTGTGTCGTTTCTGTAGATAAAAGAATTTCGTATGTTCCCGCTTCGGAATAAGAATATAAGGTATTCTTTTCACGTGAATCAATCATGCCTGTTTCTCCAAACTCCCATCGCCATTCTTTGGCATTCCCCAGACCTCGTACTGATATAATTTCGTTTTGTAGTGCAAATCCTGGCGCATCAATCTTTATCAATTCACCATACGGGTCCTTGTCTACTTTAGGGCGTACATTAACCAGAAATTTTTCCTCGAATTGACCATCTACGGTCAATCTGATTTGATATTTCCCTTCCTTACTGTAGGAGTAGTTCCCTGTTCTTGCTTCTGATGTTTCGCCATTGCCGAATTCCCATAACCAGGAATGTGCCCTGGATGTACTGTCGCCAAACGAAATGGCTTGCCCGACTTCAGCATCCATCGGAGTGACAAAAGCTTGTACCGTTTTTCCCTGTGCAAGTAGACTTAACCAGTACGCAAGTGATATGCATACAGCCGCTGCACCAAAAATAATAAATGCTTTCTTGTTATTCAATTTTCCCATAGCTTCATTTTTTTAGATTGGAACGCCAGTCCTGCTTTTTGCTTTCAAGCCCAATTTCACATTCCTCCAGATTTTTTCTGAAATTAATGATGTTCTGTTGTCTTCCCCATAATTCTTTTTTATCTATCATCCACATTTGATAAAAGTCAGCAATTTGGAGAAACACTTTGTATCTATTGTCCCATCCGTTGCTTTGATAGACATTCTTGAGATCATTCAACAAATATTTTATATCATCCTCCTCATATTGGGCATGAATTCCAGGTTGCAAAGCATTGATTTTGAAATACAGTGTATCTATAATGGACACATATTCTTTCTGGATGTTTCTAAATGAATAAATCTTTTCCATTTTGTTCATTATGACCCCTTTCTGCTTGGACGCGCTGAAATCAGTACCGGCAATATACATCAGAAAGCAGCAGCATCCGGCAGTTGTAAGTAATAATAAACAGACGTAAAGAAAAGACATCACTCTCTCCCGATAGCTGATATTCATTCTACGGGAGCAACGATTCTGTCGGTTATTTTCTTTCATAAACAAGACCTCCTATTTTTAGTTTTCGTGAAACATCCTTATATTCTTTTACTGAACGCATCAAGTCTTCACGTACCACGTTTTCTTCTTTCTCTGCCAAGCGTATCGAATCTTTCACGGCAAGAAAGTCATTGACAGCATTAAGCAATCTTTGATGTAGAATATAGTCCTGCGCATCAAACTTGCCCATATGCCTTTGGAGCTGCATTTTTCTGGAACTGACCATGTCCTGCAGAAGAATATCATTGATTCTTGGAGAACTATTCATCAAATTCATGTATTGATAGATAGAGTCAAATGCAACAACAAGATTCAATTCATCCGTGTATATTCTATCATATTCAGCGGTTTTATTGACGATGGCTTTTACTTCAACAGATGAAGTCTTCATGAATGAATAGAATGTAAACACGGCAATACCTACACATATCATCAGATAACCGGAAAATTTCAGGTATGCTTTTTTGACAGCTCTATTGTTTATCGGTTTCATAATTGCGATTTAAATTTTACATGCGATCAAACGGAGTCCATTCCGTTGATTTTCCTCTGTTATCAGAATATTTTCTTTCACCTATGACAATATTGTCTTTATGCCTTCCAATGTAGTCAAGAGAAACCAGCATTTGCCATAATTCAGACAAGGCTTTCAGAAATTTTTCGATGATAAAGAATGCTGATTGCAAGTCTGTATGTTCGTATTCGATATCAATGGCTTCATTCATCAAGCTCTCAAATGCGACCGGACTGATATCACTCCATTCGTAAAAATATTGCATCAAGTCCTCTTTTTCTGTCTTTTCCAGGAAATTCAAGGAATTAAAGCAAATATGAGCCAATGATGAATAACAGTCAATCATTTTGGCCGGATGCCAGAACATACCCAAGTTGCGATATTCGAAGAAGCACATGGCTGTATAGTGTAGAATGCTTTTACATATACAGGCTGTATTGATAGCGATAGGCGATGAATCTGATCTGTTAATGACTTTGGCTACAATATCTTTGGATGATTTTTCAATGGAATTGAACATTTGTCCGAAATAACGGTAGTATCTTATCAATTCCGCGTGAGCTGTCAGACTTGTACATGGTGGAATATAAGTATAATCCAGCAGAAAACGTTCACCTTCCATACGTAAACGTCCTAGTATCAATACATTTGCGGATATAATGGTTCTTTCAATTGGTGATAAAGATAATGTATAGGATGGTTTAACATAAGGGAATCTCGGCGGAAGTGTAGCATTGTCAGGTGTTCCGCTCAGTACTCTTTCGTAAGGAGAAACAGTAAGGAGAATGTTCCAGCGATTTGCTTTTCCCGTTATCTCTCTCCTGATTGTTTCTGCTGGTATTGTGATTTTAAGGCTCATGTTGTCCTCAACACCTGCTTTGTAATCAACGATAAACCCGCTGCGGGTTACACCTAGACATCGGTTTACACGGATTTCCACCTTATCTGTAACTGTATGATAAACCTCCATGTCTGTCCCCTGATCCTGTGTATCAAGGTTTTTATCCGGTAACAATCCGTAGCCGAATGCAGGCAGTGAGGTTTGCTTCATCTTATACATGCTATTCAGGAAAAAGTTTTCGGTCATGATCAAGTCATTCGCATCAATATCCATGCCATTTTCCCAATTAATTCTTTCAAAAATATCGTTTTCGCTTCTGTTCATAGGTATACATTTTATTTGTTTACAAGCTCTTGTCTAACTCTTTTTGCAACAATCAAACTGCCACTAGCTATTCTATTTTCCCCAAACGATTCATCCGGGTCGATATACCTCCGTGAATGGAAAAAAGAAGGTTTTACATAGAATATCCATCCGTAAGTAGTTTGGTCGTCATTACAGGCTATGTGCTTGGCCGGAAATTTTTTATTATAATCCTGCACAAAAATCTGGAACCACTCTCCGAAAATCATGGTTTCCACAGCTTGCGCAGAAATGCGGACTGTTTCCGAATCAGTTTCTGGGTTTCTGGTAAGCTCTACTTCAACTACCATAAGATCAGATTCATTTATCTTGTTGTATCCATGAAGCGTCCTATCTTCTGAATAATTCCAAACCTTGTAGATTTCCAATGGAATATCCAAAAAACTGTAGTATGTTCTGCGAAAGACAGAGACAAAAAGAAATGGCAGCATGGCTGTAGATGCCCATAACCCATACTGCAAATCATTACACAGGTCAAAAACAAACGAATACAATACCATTCCTATTATCATCAGCAGCAGAGTGAGTGTCAATTCATAAGTATATGAATTGTCTTCTCCTCCTTCAAGCCATTTTTGTGATTCCGGAATAAAATGCATCATCGTTTTGAGATGTATAGTTCCCAAAAGAAAATAAAACAGTAATGAAAGCATGTAAAAATATGGCATGAAACTGTATTTAACCAAAGCTGCTGTTGCCGGTGCAACTAACAGGATTACCATTATTATGCAATATCCTATCAGTTTTCTATTACGCAGCAGTTGGTTCTTTTTGGCAATGAAAAACATGACGCTTCCTAACAATACTGCTATTAATGGCATCAGCAAGTATGACATCACAAATTTTCCTAGTAACTCTTCCATATATATGTATTATAAATCGTTTTTATTCATTGGTCAGCGGACCCAGCAAAAGTTTAAATTTAAAACGGCAACGCTCCTGATTTCGATTGATGACAGCTGTCACAGAAACTATTACACGTTTTTTGATGGAAATTGTATCGAATGGCATATTGTGAAAATTAACATCTGAAATATCCGTGTTAATTTCTACTTGACTCAGTCGGGGTTCATACTTCGCTATGGCATCAGTAAGATACTCATAAAAAGTTTCCTCCCACTTTTTTAGAGAAACCATCCTGTCAAAATCCAAGAGCCATATTTTACATCCAAAAGCCCTGTCGAATTTATGTTCGCCGGGATATGTTGTGAAAATCAGTTCCAGATTCTGATCAATTGATTCCTTCTCTGTACATGTCTCAAAATGAGAAGGCTCCTCTGCAAAAAGATTTTCAATCTGTAGCGGTATTTTGTAATAAGTATCCATTCGTCAAAACATTATAGTTTACATGATGCTTTACTTTCTGACTCTTCCAAAACAAGAGATGTTTTGAAAGCCTAGTCAGGATTCGATACTCCATGTCAATTGTTCATTATTTCCAAGTCCTACCGATAAGGTTTTACCGGAGTCCAGTTTCCCCTCGATTATTAATCTGGAAATGGGACGACGTAAGTAGGTGCGTATCATTCCGGACACTTGACGTGCTCCATAGCGCGGATCAAATCCTTTGTGAGCTAACATGTAACGAGCATCATCAGTTAGTACAATTCTTATATTTTGCTTTTCAAGCAGTTTTGAAAAATTTCGAAATTGAATATCAAATATTTGTAAAAGTATATTTTCATTAATGGGTGAAAAAGGAACAATTTCTGATAAACGTGCCAAAAATTCCGGTCTGAAGTAGCGTGCCATAACTTCCATTAACTGTGCCGTGTCAGGGAAATGTCCCAGTTTAAACTGTTCTGCCAGCCATTCGCTACCGACATTGGATGTAAACAGGATGATGGCATTGGAAAAATCCCCCTCTTTACCAAGCCGGTCATGCAGTTTTCCCTCATCCATGATTTGCAGGAAAATATCGTATACAGATGAGTGGGCTTTTTCTATTTCATCAAATAAAACAACAGAGTAAGGAGATTGCCTGATTTTGTTTACCAAAAGCCCGCCTTCTTCATATCCGACATATCCAGGAGGGGCACCATACAATAGAGCAGCTGAGTGTTCTTCCTTGAATTCAGACATATCAAAGCGAATCATAGCCTTTTCATCATTGAACAAGGCTTCAGCTAAAGCCTTTGCAAGTTCTGTTTTACCGGTCCCTGTCGGTCCAAGGAAAAAGAATGACCCGATAGGCTGTCCCGGCTTATTTAAGCCTGAGCGGGATTCCAAAATGGCATCTGTCAGTGATTTCAAGGCATGGTCTTGACCGACAACTCTTTTCCGAAGCATGTTTTCCATGTTCAACAGACGTTCTTTTTCTTTCGATTGCAATTTGCCAAGTGGAATACCTGTTTTATCGGAAATGACGGCAGCTATTTCCTGTATACCTATTTCTTTTGTGGGATTTTTCAGGAATTCGAGGAGTCCGCTAAACTCACGTTCCAAATAATCATAAATGATTTTTATGTCAGTTTCGCTTTCCACATCCAACTCATGTGAAACTTTGTCTGCTAAAGCCGGATATAAAGCATCCCGCATTTTGCAAAAAATTCTCCTCAGTATAGACAATTGGTGCATTTCTTCTTCTGAATCGTCATTCAAATGGACTTTTCCCAGTTCCTTATGCAATGACGACAACTCTCCAATCACTGTTTCATTCATCAGTTTCACAGCCGAGAAAGTCCTGTCTATTAAATCCAGAGATGAGTCAGGCAAACATCTGTCCTGCACGTAGCGTTTGGCCAAACGCACACTTTCGGCTACAGCCTGATTGGAAATGCCCAGTCCGTGGAATTGTATATATGTATCCATCTGGGACAAAACCATGTTCAGAGCAGATTCTTCATCTGGTTCTGTAAGTTTCAACTCTTCGAAACAGCGGTTGAAAGTTTGGTCCGGTTCAATAACCTTACGGTATTCATCCGAAGTCGTAACACCTATCATGCTTATGTTACCTTTGACCAATTCCGGTTTTAATACACTTGCTGCACCGTTATTCCCTTGTTTAGAATCAATCAACGTGTGCAAATCGTCTATAAATAAGATAGCCTTATCCATCTTCCGTAAATCCCGAATGATATTCTTTAGGCGATCTTCTATTTCTCCCTTATAGCTGGCTCCGGCTATAAGCGTTCCTGTATTTAATTCGAAAATCGTGATTCCCTGAAGGAATGAAGGGACTTTCCCATTACTGATTATCCATGCAAGCCCCTCCACCAATGCAGTTTTCCCGACACCTGATTCTCCGGTAATCATGACATTGGATTTTCCGTGACGTCCCAAGATTTGCATTATCAAGCGCAACTCATTATCTCTGCACACAATCGGTCTAATCCTACCCTCTGAAGCTTCGAGAGTTAGATTTATACAATAGTTATTGAGGAAAGAGTCGTGTTTTGCAGTTAGTGAAGCATTGCCGTAACCTGTTTGCTCTTTCAAGTCTTCTTCTATGGAATTGCCAAGGAGTTCGTCTAATATTTCATGCTCCTTGACCGGAAAACTTTTTAACTGGTTTACTGAATATGCTATACCAGGTTTTGACAAGGCTGTAAGCAAACATAGAGGGGTTATTTGACTCCAGCCAATTTTTGCCCGGATGCGGTCTGACTCATCAAAAACTTTTTCTATTTCAGAAGAGCATGACACATCCATTACCTTACCAGCTACGGGAATTTCTTCTATACGTATGTCAGCCCACTCTTCAAGATAAGCAATATCTTTGTTTTTTGATTTAAGAAACTCTCTAATCCCCACATCACGATGAAGCAGGCCCTTGATTAAATGAGCCGGAAAGAATTGCCCATGTGCATTGTCACGTGCAACAGACTTTGCCATTTGTATGGCAGTTGTAGCAGAATCGTCAAAAATCCAATTGTCGCTTTTCATATTGTCCGTTTATTAGGTTTACATACTGAAAGAGTCAATTCTATATACATTCAATACGGCATTGCTAATAGAAAACACTCTTTCATACGCAAAAATAGAAAAAAAACAATAAGTGTACGTATCAATCACGCTTTATTTTTGGAAAAAACATTGGAGATTACATTTTGAATGGTTATATTTACGGCCTAACGTATTTGACAACAAGTGCTGTCGTTGGCAGCAATAGGCTTGTCTGAACAGGTATATTTTCAGGCAATGTGGTGTGCTCTGAAGTCGGAAGTTTCAACCATTGAACACCTTAATTAATTGTGTCCACGACAGTCCTGTACGGATATTAGTGTTAATTAAAAAATGAAAGCCATGTTTAGTGCAACATTGAAGTTCAAAGGAAGGGAATATGATGTCCGTTATGTGGACTACCTTATTAAACGTGATATCGATGCAAAAGGAAGGCCATCATCACATTTGTATGGAGGTTTAATCCGCTTGATTGTAGAATCAAGCGAGGACACAACCATATTGGAAAGTATGGTAACTCAATTTATTCCCCATGCTGGAACTATTGAATTAAAAAAAGGAGATGAAGAAGCAACAATGAAGGTTCTGAACTGGGAACAGGGATACATTATAAAATTCAAGGAAATAGCAAGTGTGGAAGGCAAAAAAGGAATGGTTGTTGATTTTACCATATCTGCACGGATCATAAAAGTTGGTGATACTGTTTTTGAACAAAACTGGCCTGACAAATAAAGAATTCAGGTTATTACCTTTATGCCTTAGTAAAAACTACAGTCTAAATTATTTAATGAAAGCAATATTATGGAAGACTGGAACCAAGTTCACGCAACAGTGAGCATCGACGGCGAGAACCGCAACTACACCCATATCAGTCTGGTTCAGAAGTTTGGTCAGCATCATTATTTTGACATCGAAGTGCTTTGCAGTCCGCTTGTCAAAGAAAATGTGTGGCACCATGAACGCGAGGAAATGATAGCACTGCAGGGAAAAACGGTCGTCATACGCATGAAACATGAATTCAGCGGTGACGAAAGCATATTCAAGGGCATCATTACCTCAATCGGAATGGACGGGGACAAAGGTGTATCCGGGACCTTACACTACAGGGGATACAGCACGACCATACTGCTTGAATCCGGGCGAACCATGGATTCATTCACGGATGCCACACTCGGAGAAATCGTGAGTGAAGTGGTGGAAAAATACGGAAACGGTATCAGTATAGTGAACAATCCGGCGTTCAAAAGCAGGATACCTTACGTACAGATGCAGGAGGAAAGCGCATACGAGTTTCTGCACCGTTTGGCATGGCAATATGGAGAATGGTTTTATTATAACGGACAGGTGCTTTATTTTGGCAACCCGTACAAGGAGAAGGACGAGAATCTTATCTATGACATTGACATGGACTCCATGCATTTCTCATCGTGTGTTGCTCCATTCCATTTCTCAAGACATGATTATCTGTCCGACAGCCACATGGATATGTTCGGGGACGATTCGGAAGCCGTCAGGGGAATCAACACCTATTTGGCCAATGCCATGAAGACTTCAGAGGGAATGTACCGTTCGCAGACCACCATGTACAGCCACACAGCCACCGGTCACCCGCTGGATATTGAACACTTCACAGCAGTGGAAAAAGGGCGTAAAGTCGCCTCACTTGTCTGGATGACAGGAAATACGAAAACATGCCGTGTACGTATCGGTGAACCAGTCGTAGTGCAGATTCCGCCAAACATGTGCAAGCGTCGGGATATGGGACGTTACCGCATTGTGGAATTAACACATAGAATTGAAGTAAGTGGAGGTTATGCCAACTCGTTCAAAGGCATACCTGCAAGCATGGAATACATCCCGACGGAGAACGTGCGGATGCCGGTCGCACATGCCATGCTGGCGGAAGTGACAGACAATGCCGACCCGGAAAACTTAGGTCGTGTACAGGTGCAATTTGCATGGCAGAAAAGCCGAAACAAGACCACAAACTGGATAAGGGTACGGAGCCTTGATGCAGGAAGCAGCGAAACGGTATCCAAAAACCGGGGATTCGTATTTGTTCCTGAGATCGGAGACCAGGTAATGGTCGATTTTGAACTTGGAGACCCGTGCAGACCTTATGTCAGTGGAAGTATGTTCCACAAGAACAACGGCGAAGGAGGTAATGCGGACAACCACATTAAAACCATTGTTACACGCAGTGGGCATACGCTAGAGTTCAATGATGACGAAAACGGACAATGGGGTATCACAATCAAAGACCGTAACGGTTGTGCACTACATTTAGACACGAAAGGCAAAAACATTGAAATCACAGCTCCGGAAACCATGTCCTTTACCGCAAAGAATGTAAGCATCAACGCTCAGGAAAATGTTCAGATTGCAGCCAAACAGAATGTGGATATAACAGCGGAAAGTGATATCAATCTTGCTGCCAAAGGAAATCTGACCGAACAGGCGGACGGTGATATGTCTGTTGCTGTAAAAGGAAATATCAATGCCGAAGCAAAAACGGATGTCAATCTCTCCGGACAAAATGCAAGAGTGGACGCAAAGAGCAAGATGACAATAAACGGTACAGAGACACTGGCATCGGGTAAAGTAACAACCATACAGGGAGCAGCACACAAGGTGGATGTAATGTAAAAACACATATAGTAAGCCTATGAAACAGATTGTGACACTGAATTTAAACCATATATGCCCAATGGTAACAGGGGTAACTCCACATGTGGGAGGTCCGATTGTAGGTCCCGGCTGTCCCGGAGTCTTGGTTGACGGGGTTCCGGTATCCGTAATGGGAGATACTTGTGTATGCTGCGGACCACCTGACATGATAGTACAGGGATACCCGGGAGTAATGGTTGACGGTACTCCTGTCGTCGTACAAAACTGTATGACAGCTCACGGAGGTATAATCCCGATGGGAGTGGCAGGGGTTGTAATCGGCACGGCAAAACCGATAAAACCGATTACGATGAACATTCGGAAAATACCGTTTCCTAAAATCCGAACAATAGACAATATAGGAGCCATATTGACTGGCAATTCAAAGAAAATGAAAGAAGCCAAAAACAATATTTCAGAATTAAAGAAAGGTACATCCGATACGACTCCCATGATTTATAATCTCAGATGGGAGAAAGAAGGTGTACGTATCTACTCCGATAGAATTGACGAAGGTGTAAAAATGATGGCTGACGTAATAAATATTCCTGATGGAGATACTGTGAAAATCAGTGTTTTGGTTGATGAAAGCAATCGTATTGTCAAGGAAATAGAAGGAACCGTAAAAAATGGAATGATAGAAATAAGCTGGGATATACTATCCAAGCATTTTAGAATGGAGGATAAACCATGAATGATGTTAAAATAGGTAGCTATAGATTCATAGCTGAATATAAAGATACAAAGTCAGAGTCTCCAAAGCTTGACATCATTGACGGCATCAGACTCTTCCCCTTGAGATTTGGGATATATCGCTTCTCCGAGAAAGCAAAGGCAAGCACTTATCCGGTCGGTAAATTCACATATATTGATGGACGAGGTGGTGCCATTCCTGTGGTAAAGGATTATGGCTATCAGCTAAGCCCGATGATTTTACGGAATGGCTGGATCTATGTATATAGCCATAATACGCAATCTGTGTATATATACGAATGCCTGAATAACAAATATACATTGAAAGGGATAAAGAAGAAAGACAACGCATCCACCAAAAAGGATATAATGTATAAACATATAAACCACAAAAATGACTTCATTTCTTTACTCTCAGAAGATGAGGTCCGGTTGTTTTATACCTCCATTGAATTATCCGATTCTTTTATCAATGAAACATATTTTGAAAAAGGTCCTATAGGTTCACGCTTCAATTGCAAGGAGTGGAGTGACGGTCAAACTAAAAGTGATATTGAAAGAAGGCATGTCGATGCTGACTCCATCTGGTTCATGCCTGACAATACAATGACGTCAAAAGACGAATATGCAAATGCAATCACTTGTGACTACAAACATATAATTGACTCGGCTAAAATACAGTATCAGACAAAAAGGACAAAATTCCGGGATGTATTTTTCGTCTTAGACGATCCTCTCGGATGTGTAGAGCAACTCATCCATGACTTGAACGATGCTCGCATCAATCATGAAGCCCTTATTCGCTCTGTCAGAACAGGAGTTTCACCGAAAGACATCAAAAAATTGCTTATGAAAAGTGCCGGAATGAGAGTCTCAAAAAGCGAGGAGAATGGCTGTCTTTTGTCAGATATGGACTTGTTCAATTGGGGCAATTCCACTCCACAGAAAGAAAAAATTGAACAGGCACAGTATATACATACTTTGGCACTTTATTTATATAATTTTGTCTACTCCAAAGAAGAGAACCATTTAAAAGCAGGGGCAAAAGCTCTTGACCGCAACTCTATCGAAAAACTATTAGCTGTTAATGAGAGAAGAGAAAGCAGAGAAAGGATTGAAAATCTGCGCAAACTGATTGCTTTGTATATCAATAGCCCTATTTTCACCCGATTCTGTGAGTGGTTTACTGTAAATACGGTAAACATTGCATCTGACGAAAAGGATGTAATGCATTCTGAAATGAAATTTAAAGTCCAAAGCTCCATCATGACCATATTGTTGGCACTGTCACCTGTACCACATATAAACGATAAAGCTATGGATTTACCGGATGCGTATAAAGACTACAGCGACCCATGTTCTTCTACACTAAAGTCCATATTTGACGCCTTTGTTGGTGAAGGCGACAATAAAGTAGGTCTATTGTTAAAGGATATTCCTACCCTTGCCTCACTGAATCTTGATATAGCAAGAGATACCAATCCTGCATATAAAGAAAAGGACAGTGCAGGTCTGGACATAAGTATCAATGGCTTTTTACAGCTGATTGATAATGCTATAAATACTTTTTGGAGAATAGCATACGAAACAAGAAAAACGAGATTGGTAATAGATAAATTCCTTATTGACTGGGATAATCTATTTATTCAGTTTGACAAAGGTGAGGTTACTAAATACCTTAATAAAAATGGTCGTACCCGATTGGACGATACAATAATAGAAGGCAAAAGCTATATTAGAATAAAAGTAAAAAAAGCTGAAGATTTAACAAAGCCCGTTTATATTAAAACCATTAAAAAGAATCCGCATAAATATCAAAAAAGTCTCAAACGTATATCATGTCAAAAGTCTTATTTGGCTATTCTCTCCTTTATACAAATTTCAGCTTTTATAGAGGGATACAGTAAGGAAAATGATGGAATCAAAACAACAGCTCAAATTTTCAGTTTCATATCTGCGGCAGCAGCTATACAACGCCGTTTTATTGAAGCAGGAATAGATTTGAGAGCTTCTGTCTCAACCCAACAGGCACTAATCTATCAAAAACCTTTAGAACGAATCAGAACGCAAATAGCTGTACTTGGTGTTATTGGTATGTTTGCGGATGCTATTACAGCAATAAAGGATATAATTGATCGTTTACAAAAAAATGATAATGATGCTGCCGCTTTTTATACAATCTCTGCGACATTTTATTTAGTAGGAGGAGGATTAACTATATTAAGTCTACCTTCTGAATATATTTGGATTAATCCTTGGATAATTTTTGCTCTTGTAGCTATCGGTTTTTTGAGTAGTAGCCTCGCCACTTTTTTTACAGATAGTGACATTGAGACATTTATAAAACAAACGGTCTTATATGAAGATATAACAAATAAGCTATCAGGAGAGCCTTACGAACAAATTCAAAAATTATCTTCCATAGAAATCAGAAGCAAGGTTTTTGATAAAGAAGAGAATAAACATATTAAGGCTTTGATTGATTACAGATATCAGGTTGAAGCTTTCCTATATACCCAGGCTATGATGCCATTCTTCAGTGCAAACATAACATACAGACAGTACGATCGTGTTTCATCTGCAGACTCATTTGTATATATCCCACCATACGATGAAATAGAGATAGACATATATAGTGACATTACGCAAATGGCTATGAATCTTTCCGGGATAAAAATGCATGTAAGACTCGTAAAAAAGCAAAAGTTCGGTAAGAACCGTTATTTTGATATAGACCTAAAAGAAGTCCAAAGTCAGGATTATACCCATAATTGGGTTCCACAAAATAGCCCAACCCCTATAATGACTCACAATTATTATCGTTATACATTTCGGGATAGAGATACTTCTAATAGTTTCTATGCCAGCAAAGATTTGTATATATTATTATATGTGAGTTTCAGGCATAATGATGGAAGCATCACTCCAATGCCCCGGAACGGACAAGAAACATATCTTATCTACAAATATAAAGTAGATATACCACATGCTCCGTTGGATACACAAAAACGATACTACCCAGAAGCCAAAACAATACTTGAACAGGTGTCTATATCTCCGGATAGTGAAGAAATATGGAATTTTTAAAAACAGCAATAATTATGGAACCAAAAACAGACATTAACAGACCCTCTACAATCAGAATAATAGCCGGAATCGTTGTGTTATTATGCTTATGTCCAATTTCTGGAATATATTTTTCCGGAATAGTGTATCTTATCGAACATTACCCTGCCCGGAAATTCCTGCTTTTTGAATATTTATGGGGAAAACTATTAATAGTGTTTATATCAGGAACAATTTTTTTGGCACTATTAGGAGTTATAACTATATTCTTATTAATAGCAATGAGAATATGGAGTGGGAAAAGAGAAAAAGTAAAACATATCATATATCCGTTCCCTGCCGTATTAACAACTGAAATTGCCGATTTATACAAGATTGAAAGGGCTGATGACCAATTTCTTATTTTCACTACATCTTCTGAAATACGCGGATTTCTGATAGGTATCGGAGCTGCTATTTTATGCACTGGGATATTCTTGTTCTGCAAAGAAATAGACAACCCGTACAGTGAAATTTACTGGCCTCCATTCAGTGGAGCATTTATTTTAGCTCCATTTATTCTGCTGATCAGCCAAGTATTTGCACATAAACGTAGGTTTGTACTGGACAGGATGAACGGTACTGTAACATTTCCACGCCATTTGTTCTTTCCTCGTTGTACTGTTCCTTTCTCGGAGGTCATTCCGGGATATTCAAAAGGTACTATGAACCTTGCATTTAGGTTTTGTTTTTTACATCCGCGAACTAAAGCAGCCATACCTGTTCTTGCAGAATATGATTCCGATTGGTGGCCATTCTATGTACTCTATATGGACAAGAATCGCCCGCTACCGCAAGGCGAAGTGTTCGCCCCCTACCGCGAGAAAGACTTCCTGCGCAGAAAGGCGGCAGGTTTCCCAAAACCGATATATCCCAGTATATCCCTTGTAACAGACGCTTATATGGGATATATATACGGTACGGATGAATTTAAGCAAAGACTGACAAAAATGAAGCACGGCATAATACATTGTTACACAAGAGTATCATGGTATTGTCAGAAGAATGAAATAAAATATGAAAATCCAAACGATTTAGTATTAGTCGGTCTTTGGAAAAAACAGTTTGTGTTCAAACTCTTCGCTCCGGAAAACGTAGAATACATCGTAATCCCGGACGATGCGGTATTGACCGACTGTTTCCTATGCGACAGTGAAACGGATGAAGTAAAATTTGTGAAATGACCGATTTCGGACACAAAAGCCCCAATAAATCCTGTAACTCCCGCTAAAAGTAGAAGAACGTTAAAATTTAAATTTATTCTTGCTGTAGAATTGCGAATTAAAATCTCATTGCTTATATTTACGGCGGAACAAGTTAGTAGACCAATCCGGTTAATGTGTCACGCAAGCATTGCTTTGGTGGCTTTGTATAAGCTATGCCATAACAGGCAACAGGTGAACATTTAAAATAAAATGCAGGGGTGACCTTAACGATTGAAGATACGAAGAAATTCCAAATAATGATAAGTGAGATAACTAACATATTATCAACATTTAAATTTGTAATTTATGTTTAATGCAACTCTAAAATTCAAAGGAAAGGAATTCGATGTACGTTATGTTGATTACCTTATTGAACGTGATGTAGATGCAAAAGGCAGACCTGCGTCTCATTTGTATGGTGGTTTGGTTCGTATGATTATCGAATCGACTGAAGATACAACAATTCTGGAAAATATGGTTACCCAATTCAACCCTCATAGTGGGATTGTTGAATACAAGAAAGGTGATGAGGAAGCCGTAATGAAAGAATTGAGTTGGGAACAAGGGTATATCGTTAAGTTTAAAGAAACAGCAGATGTGGAAGGCAAGAAAGCAATGGTTATCGACTTCACAGTATCTGCAAAGATTCTTAAAGTAGGTAATGCTGTCTTTGAACAGAATTGGCCTGCCAAATGATTAAGTTTCAATCGTGAAGGAGGAGATTGATTTGTGCTATTAGGTAGAAATGAGCATAAAACAATCTCCTTTTTTGATAATCCTTCATAGTTAGCTATCTCAAAAATCCTTTGTATAACAGCATTTTAGAAAATATTTAATACATTGAATATATGGCAATAGATAATATACAACTTGGTGGAAACATCATACGAGAAGATTCAGAACAGGGTATCACCAGGATTCCTGAGAATCGCACTTTAATGGCCAATCAATTTACAGATGATGAGCCTATCCTGCCAGAAGTGGTGGAAGGGCTCAAAACATCGGAAGAAGTGTTCAACTATTTTCGACCGAATGTTGACGTCACATTTCAAAATAAGGAAGGCCAGCCCGTAATGGAACATTTTGATTTCAAAAATGTAGCAGATTTTGCAGTCAAGGCTATGACGGAAAAAAGTCCTTTCCTAAGTCAGCTGAGCGAAGATAAAGAATTCTTTGAAAAAGCAATGAAATCGCTGAGATCAAACAAGCCTCTACTTCGTGCTATAACAAATGCAGATACAAAAGCGGCAATGCTTATTATACTGAAACATTTCAGAGATGAACTGGAGAAATCCTTGTAACCATCATTGTACCACGCTAACATTATAGAAAAATGCCAGAAGAAAAGATACAGATTGCACAGGGACAACATGATACCCCGGCAAAAAAAGAACAGCAGCCACAACAGCAATTCGAGCAAGCTTTGAACACGCTAATGAAATTTGGCGGTATTCCTTTCTTTGAATCATTCATTAGTGAGATTGCAAATATCAGTCCGATTCGAAAAGCCAGAAGAGACCGCTTTTTTGAAGATGACAAGATAGAGGAACGCAAAAAGCTGTTGCGCAAAATTGACAATTGGATAGAATTGCTGGAAGAAAACTCTTCTATGGACAACATGATAGACAAATGCAGCCGTGAAATTGAAGAAACGGGTATCCTGCTTAGAAGTAACCAGCATGAAGCCATTGACAGGGTAAGAAATTTGGAGCGTGCCTATAGAGAAATGAAATCCTTCTATGACAATACGGGATTAGATAAGGTAAAGAACATTTCAATCATCAATGTTTCGCACGAGCAGTTAACAGATCTGGATAACCCTGTTTTTATAGATCATGTGGCTAATGAGTTAAAACAGAATTTTGACCGTCTGGATTTGAGAGATAATTACTCTCTACTTGTATTGCCAGGCTATCTTGGATCGAAAAAGGTGGTTGACAAGTGGGCACGTATTGCAGATGAATATATGGTTCAGCTTTATTCAGATTTTGCAGATGTAGACAATCCGGATGACCTGATGGAAATGTTCTATGACTCTAAGTTGACAGGCTCAGATACGTATCTGCAAAGCACGTCTCTTTGTTGTAATTGGATTACAGCACGTGCCAAGTATGATGAACTTGGAGAAGAGGACGACATGAGAATATCTCCGGCATCAGCACTTGCCGGTCGTATTTATTCAACACTGATGTCTCAGGTTACAGCCGGATCGACTTATGGTACGATATATGATGCGGATGCTGTCCGGTTCAGACTGTTGAAAAGTGAATTGACCAAATTGGAACAAATGGGACTTGTTCCGTTAGTCAAAGAGTTTGGTAAAGTTATGGCCTTCTCAGGAAAAACTTTATTTGACGGACCTAATGAAGGACGTCAAACTTATTCTGTTGTTCGTGTGTTCAACCATGTAGGCAAGACCTCAATGGACTTTTTCAACCGGATTGCATTCGAGACATGGGATCCCAAACGACAGCAGCAGACACGCAAGGAGTTGGTACGCTATCTCGACAGCATCAAAGGTTCGGGAAAATTGATAAAACGATATGAAATTCTTCGTTTGGAACGCAATGATAAGGATTTGGAAAAACATATCTATTTTGATGTGTTTTTGGAGCCTTTCTTCCCAGGAAAAAGCTATATCATGAAGATGCATGGTATGAAAGGAGAAGACGGTCCTATCAACTGGAATACCGAAACCGATGAAGGATAATTGCATGTTCAACGAATGACAGACAATTTCAAGAAAAAGGTCTTATGCACATGGGCAAGAATCCTGAGCGGATATGACTAGTGGTGACATAAGACCTTTTTTTTAAAAAAAAACAAGCAATATTATGGAAGACTGGAACCAAGTTCACGCAACAGTGAGCATCGACGGCGAGAACCGCAACTACACCCGTATCAGTCTGGTTCAGAAGTTTGGTCAACATCATTATTTTGACATCGAAGTGCTTTGCAGTCCGCTTGTCAAAGAAAATGTGTGGCACCATGAACGCGAGGAAATGATAGCACTACAGGGAAAAACGGTCGTCATACGCATGAAACATGAATTCAGTGGGGACGAAAGCATATTCAAGGGCATCATTACCTCAATCGGAATGGACGGTGACAAAGGTGTATCCGGGACCTTACACTACAGGGGATACAGCACGACCATACTGCTTGAATCCGGGCGAACCATGGATTCATTCACGGATGCCACACTCGGAGAAATCGTGAGTGAAGTGGTGGAAAAATACGGAAATGGTATCAGTATAGTGAACAATCCGGCATTCAAAAGCAGGATACCTTACGTACAGATGCAGGAGGAAAGCGCATACGAGTTTCTGCGCCGTTTGGCATGGCAATATGGAGAATGGTTTTATTATAACGGACAGGTGCTTTATTTTGGCAACCCGTACAAGGAGAAGGACGAGAATCTTGTCTATGACATTGACATGGACTCCATGCATTTCTCATCGTGTGTTGCTCCATTCCATTTCTCAAGACATGATTATCTGTCCGACAGCCACATGGATATGTTCGGGGACGATTCGGAAGCCGTCAGGGGAATCAACACCTATTTGGCCAATGCCATGAAGACTTCAGAGGGAATGTACCGTTCGCAGACCACCATGTACAGCCACACAGCCACCGGTCACCCGCTGGATATTGAACACTTTACAGCAGTGGAAAAAGGGCGTAAAGTCTCCTCACTTGTCTGGATGACAGGAAATACGAAAACATGCCGTGTACGTATCGGTGAACCAGTCGTAGTGCAGATTCCGCCAAACATGTGCAAGCGTCGGGATATGGGACGTTACCGCATTGTGGAATTAACACATAGAATTGAAGTAAGTGGAGGTTATGCCAACTCGTTCAAAGGCATTCCTGCAAGTATGGAATACATCCCGACGGAGGACATGCGGATGCCGGTCGCACATGCCATGCTGGCGGAAGTGACAGACAATGCCGACCCGGAAAACTTAGGTCGTGTACAGGTGCAATTTGCATGGCAGAAAAACAGAAACAAGACCACAAACTGGATAAGGGTACGGAGCCTTGATGCAGGAAGCAGCGAAACGGTATCCAAGAACCGGGGATTCGTATTTGTTCCTGAGATTGGAGACCAGGTAATGGTAGATTTTGAACTGGGAGATCCTTGCAGACCTTATGTCAGTGGAAGCATGTTCCACAAAAACAACGGCGAAGGAGGTAATGCGGACAACCACATTAAAACGATTGTCACGCGCAGCGGACATACACTGGAGTTCAATGATGATGAAGACGGACAATGGGGGATTACTATAACTGATAAGGAAAATAATATCATAAGATTAGATACAAAAAATAAAGCAATCTCCATTTCTTCCCAAGAAAAGATAATAATAGAGTCTAAAGACATTGTTGTTTCTGCAAACAATAATCTTGAACTTCTCGCATCCAAGGTTACCACCATTCAAGGTGATGAACTTCTTGTATGTCGTACTAAAGAAATGCAAACTGAGGTAGAAAATGAATACCAACTGAATGCTAAAACGATGACTGAAATCACAGAAAAAACTGAAATTCAGAGTACAAAAGAAAATTTACTTTTAAGTTCAGGTAAAGAAGTCGTTGCTAATAGTAAATCAAAAAAAATTCGTTTATCTTAATCCGATATTGAATGAAATTAAATGAAGACATTTCTATAAATTTAGTCTTGAAAAATAATAATTTATATTTCAAGGCAGGTGAACCTATAAATATACCTATCCAGGCCGAATGCAAAAACATTGAATATCTAAAAGATATAAAATACAATTGGACTCTATACATGGATGGTCAAGAAAAATGTGTAAAAATCACATCAACTGGAGCTGTATTGATAACCATCCACCCTATGTATGCAGGACACAGATTTCAGTTGGTATTAAACTTGACAGCCAATGAGCAAATTTCTTGTACAGAGAGCGATGAAGTATATATAAAATGGAATAATAATGAATTTGCTCCATTTTCTGCAAATGGAAATATTGAATTTACCCCTACTTGTGAAAAGGAAATTATAGCTATCGAATGGTGCGACAAATATATGACTCCATTTTATAATAAACAATTAGAAAAAAATAAAAAAACAGATATTGTAGAACAATCATTCCATTTATATGGAGAAAAGTTTGGAGCCGTTTTTTGTTTTGTTGAGCTTTGGGGGTATAACGGAAATAAAGTCGTAGTTTATAGAAAGATTTTAGGCCCGGATAAACAATACGAAGAAATAGTAAACAAAAGAGAAATAGTAACCGTCACTGATGGAAACATTGGTATTTCTTTTGGACGTAATCTACTTAGAATTGGATTGAAATCCGGAGAAAGTCGTGAGGTGACTGCTATAATGATAATACAAGACTATAAAACCTCGGATATAATCGGTGATTTCAGGTATAAATTTAAAGTAGATGGGAATGATAAAATAGAAAGGATGGAGTCTTACCCTTCACAACCTGTTATTGTAGGGAATTACAATATAACAGAGAATAACTATATGCCATGCAAGTATACGCAAATTGATGTAGAATATACTAAAGATAAAGAAGCCGAGGAGAAACAAAAGGTTACAGTTTTCAAGGAAGGAAGTTATTCAAAAAATTTCGTAAACATTATTGGAGGAAAGCGTAAAGCAAGCATCACTTTATCTGAATATACTCCCAATAAATGTCGGCTGAAGGAAAAATCTCATAAAGAGAAAAAAGTTCCTTTTATGCTATATGGAGAACGTAAAAAAGAACTTCCTATTAACGTATCCGAGAAAAAAGGTACTATAGAAAATATTGAACTAAAATATAAATATGAAGATGATTTTTTTAATATGATATCATTGCCTACGGAGGGTATTATGCAAACAAGTGTACTCTACACGGGTAATGCAAATTGCAGACACTCCAATAACGTGGCATTGAATATGTATCCTGATATAAAGTGGGAAGCATTTATTGAACTCTGTTCTGCTAATACGTCCATGTATATCCATCAGGGAATGCCGAAAGCATATTCTATCTTCAAGAGACATCAGGAAAAAGTCCTGGAAGCATGTAAAGGTTTTACAGATATTGAAATATCACTCGGTTTATTGGCAACATACAATGACGGAGAAAAAGTAGATCTCTCAGCCAACATAGCGCAATCTGTCAAAACGGTATTTCAAGCATTAAAGACAATCAGAGATGCTTTGGATGCATTGTCATTCAGAAAAACGGCAAATGAAAATAAAGAACTAGAGGGAAGAGATAAAACACCAAAAAATTCCAAAGTCCCTCTCTTTCTTGAAATTTCCAGTCCCGTCCTTAAAGTCGGAGGAGGTTGGCAATATGATTTAAATTCCCGGAATCAACTTGTGCGCAAGGGAGAAATCGCAATATCAGCCTCACCTCTTATCGAAGCTAAGGGAGGAATAGATCTTATAGCTTGTGCTATAGCCATTCCCGGAGCCGGTGATATAATAAAAGCTATTCTAAAAATAAATGATTTGGCAGAATGGACTACTAAAGTGTTATCTAATGGCAAAGCAAAATATGAAGGACTGATTTGGTTTAATTTAATCCTTCAAGGAAGTATTGGCATAGAAGGTGTCTTTGAATTTTCAAATGAAGAAAAAGAAATAGACATAAGTACTCCGATGAATATTAAGTTTATCGTTGAACTTGGACTTAGTGCAGAAGTAAAGGTAGAAACCGTTACTATCTCCGGGGAAGAAAGCCGCACAGTGAAAGTGGGAGCTAATGGAAGCGCAAGTACCGGACTTACATTCAAGCCAAGTATGGGTTACAATACGGAAGAAGGGATGTTTCTTGGATTTGATGTAGATTTTGACGGCATAACAATAACAATTAATGGAGAGGCAATATATGAGCAAGAAAGAGATGATATAGAAAAAGAATCTCATGATTTTAAAATAGGAAAAGATCCAATGCCACTTATAGGCGAAAAATCTTTATTTAAGGGAAAGGTTTATCCTTTTAATGCAAAAAAATTATAAACAACAATAAATATGAGAACTTTATTATTAATAATAATACTTATGGCATTTACCGGTTGTGGAAATGCACAAGTAAAAACAGAAAAAGACATGAAACAGGAAATAAAGAAAATGGAAGAACTGATACAGGAGTATTTAGGAATGGTGAAGACATACCCGGAGAAACCTGCCTACTATCTGCAGGTAAACAAGACAGGATGCAGACTGCTTGTCAGGGTAAATGACATTCCGGTGGGGCATCATTTTGTCAAAAATGAAGGTCAGTCTATGCTATATCCTATCAATGATTTGCTATTAGGAAGCGGTAAACATACCGTAAGTATACAGGTCTATCCTCGAACGGGAGAAACGGAAGTCACCAAAGATGCCGGTGTAAATATTAAGGTTGTGCATTATAAAGAAAAATTGGTTGGTATGCCTGAAACATTGGTGGAATTAGACACTCCGACAGATATTGGGTTGAAAAAAATCCCGTTCTACACTGATTCCATAAGTTTCAATGCTACACTCCCCTTTAACCATAAAAGAATACTTGCAGAAGCAACGGATTTGCAGACAATACCCGATTTGGAAGAGAAGGTTCTTGCCCATTACAATAGGGTGCGTCAAATGATGATTGATGGAAATTGTTATGAATATCGTAAAATGCGCCTTGCCAGTACATGGGTTTTGACGGAAATGAATTATTTGGGAAAAGAAGCTTTGGAGAAAACATATATCGATTCAAACTATTTATTCCGTTTTTTCTGCAATCCTATAGATTGGATTGCAGAACCAATACAAAATTATGAGATGGTCGTTTGTGGAAATGGGAAATTAGTTTATCTAAGAAGAAGACTTGAGCTCGATAATATCTTACGGGTTCGTTTCTATGACACAGAGGAGGAGAAAAGACTATCACCTGAAAAGCGTACTGTTACAGCATCAAAGTTCATCCTCCTTTATATGCCAAAAGGCAGTGATGAATTAGTGGAGCTATATTAATCCATAAGCCTCTATTTGACAATGCATTATATTTTATTCTACAAGAAACAAAATGTCTTCCATAAAACAAAATAGAGATTTAGAATTTCCCCCGGAATCCATACATGGTATATATGGAGTGAATTATTATTTTCAAGCTGAAAACAATACAATGCAACGTTTGCAGTTTGAGGTAGCTATAGTTTTTTGCGGTCAATATATGGAGAATTATTACAAATATCGTATCAGTAAAAACCAATTTATTGTCAATCGAAATGAATCTGACGAATATTTGTATGATATAGCAAAAAAATGTGCAAACACTATATATCCTATTACGGTATTAATAGATAGAAATAGAATCCCGGTCTATATAAAAATAGAAAATATAGCGAATAAATGGAAAGCAACCAAAGCAGAACTGACTCGATATTACAAGGGCGAAACAGCTATGCAGTATATGGATAATGTGGAATATTTTCTGAATAACAAGGCAGAATGGAGCCGTATCATTACCGATGACCTATTTCTGTCAAACTTATTTTCCATACTTACCCACAAAGAGGAAAACCATAGTTTTGATTGTGAAATAACTGTGGCTCCATTCCGAACGCAATTATCCTTCGATTGCGTACAATATACCGATAATGAAAGTATAGAAACAAAAGAATCGGATATTATTAATATTATTCGAGAAGGAATAACTAATAGACCCTATACATCTGACTTGCTTAATCAGCAAGCCCCCAAACATATAGGAGGATATATAGGAAAATTGTCCTCAAAATTCAAACTCAATTATACCTTGGAAAAAGCAAGTATGAGTATAGAATCTATTGAGGGAAATTTAGATATATTAGTTGATGATAAGTGCATTTCCAATACAAAGTTCACCGCATTTCGGCTGTATGAAAAATCTTTGCCTTATGGTCAAGATTTCAATCCGGTAGAAACGGAAGAACAACAGCCTGCAAGCAGTAATACATTATGGAGTAAAATTAAGAGTTTATTTTAAAAAATATAGAATATGAGCGAGAAACATCTGGTATGCAAAGGAGCTACAGTTTATTGCACCAAGTCAATAACTAATAATAATCCAGGAACGGCAATCCCTCTTACAATAACAAGCAATATGGTTGTAGAGCTGAATGGCGGTAAAGTTGCAGCAACAGATAAGGATTGTACCCCGGCAAACATGTGTTTCGGCAACTGCAATACGGGTACCAATCCACCACCTCCTTGTATTGCCAATGTACAATGGAGCAAATGTTATGAAAATGCAGAGGTAACGGAAGCTGGCATGAAATTTCTAACTGAAGAATCAGAAGCAACCTGTATGACTTTCGGCGGTAAAGTGAAAATTGCTTTTCATGGTCAATCTGCAAATCCACAACCGGAAGAACTAAAAAACGTGTCGCCCCAAATAATGGCAAGTATTTTACCGGTCAATCCAATATCTGAGAATACATTCATCATTAATGAAGGTGATGAAAAAAGAGAAAAACAAATTACGGATGCATATTGGATTGATGAAAGAACTCAAGAAATAATACGGGCTGCATATCCTGGAAAAACAGTAACTCTTCACTTAAAGACCAAAGGATACATAGCCGGTGAACAGGCCTCCATTAAAATCAAGTCTGAAGAAGGAAAAACCTTTGCAGATGGAAGCGAAGAAATGACAGTCTCTGGAGAAGTAAAACCAGATGGTATTGTTAAAGTAAAAAATTTTAAAATCAATTACAAATGATAGTTATATGATAAATTTTATTGATTCAAACAATAATAAAGTCGTTTCTCAATGGCCCGAAATATCCCGAAAAGCATATTATATCCATGGTACCACTTCGGATAGAGACAGATGGAATAAGTATACTACTACTATACAGCAGCTTAATAGGATTGCTTTTGGGATAGGGCTAAGAAAAGAAGAAACAGATAAAATTAGTTATTTAGGAAGTCAAGAGTTCAGGAAAGAATATTGTGACTTCTCTTTTCAATGGGGAAATAAGGGGTGGTTTACTCCCGGAAATAACTGGTTTCTCAATTCAGTTGAAGACAGACGTATTGCAAGCGAAAAACTCATAGAACATATTAAAAGCAATATAGGATCTTATAAAGAAGTCGTCTTAATAGGACACAGTCATGGAGGAAATGTTGCCATTCAAGCTGCTGATAAGATTATTGATAGAATTCCAACAGTAGAGCAAGTATTTGTTCTTACTATTGGTACACCGGCATATAATGAAGAATACATAACAACAAACCATATAAACAAAAATCTAACAAAATTCAACAAGGACATTTCCATTTATATTCCATATCTTGGGAAATATAATATCTCATCCTCACAATTATCCTATTTAGAGACAACCTTGGGACTTTATTTTTATGTTAATTGTGAAAATCCAAAAAATTGGAAGCACAATGATAAAATTACCCACATAGCTTTATGGAATAGAAAGGATTATATAGACAATTTTGCATGGGTATTAGATAGAGTTTATGACATAGTCAATAAATCATATCATACATTTATTGGCATAAAGCCATTCTCATTAAATGTGATTCACAGCTACCATGCTATGACAATAGACAACAGTGGTTCTTTTACAAATCCATCAACAACAAATATAGAATTTGATTTTAATCCCCAAATAAGCAAAGAGGCATATCAAATAAGCATAAAGCCTATTGCTGAATGGATTAATAACTTGGATTATTTAAGAGCTTGCTTTACCGATTTGAGGCTGAGAGGATATTCCATACCTTCTATGCCAAAGCTACGAAAATACAGTGAATACAATAAGTATAAAAATAAAAGAAATACATTTGCCGGATATGTGTGTGAACCTGATAATTTGAGGATAGAAAAAGTAAATACAACAATATCATCAAACTTAGTTTCATCCAAATTGAGAATATATGAAAAAAAACTTCAGGAATTATTCATAAAAGAATATGATTTTATTCGATTTTTAGATGAAATAGATAAAACACCTAAAAAGAAAGACAAACAATCTCCAATGGATATAATAGATGTATATCAATATAAATATCCAGAAATGAAAGCCATACAGGATATTAAACAGGATATGTATAATACTACTGGGTATTTGGATAAGGTAAAAGCTATCTATTTATTAGAAAATACGTCTTTTAGCGAACATGGATTTGACTTAGCTAATCCTAAGTTGATTGAAGAGGCTATTAATGATGGCAGAATTAAACCATTTGAAAGAGAACATCAGATATCAGATAAAACAAAAGATTTATGAAGCACTATATAATAAATATAATAATAATTATTATTACAGGTTGTACGGAAATATCAAAGTCCCAACAACAATTTGTTACAAAAACTAAGGATATAGATTCTTTAGCTCTTTTATATAAAGAAAAAGCTGATGTTAAGGATGATGCAGGAGATAAAAATGGAGCAATTGAAGATTACAGTAAAGCAATTAGTATTAATCCAAACTATGTTGCAGCTTATTACAATAGAGCTATTGTAAAATCCTCTATGGGAGACAAGAAGGGAGCTATTGAGGATTATAGTAAAGCCATTGAATTAGACCCTCAAAAAAGTGGAGCATATTATGGAAGGGGTAATGCTAAATCTTTTTTAGGTGATAAAAAAGGTGGTATTATTGACCTCACCAAAGCAATAGAGTTAACTCCCCAAGATATAGATGCATACATTAACCGCGCTGTAATGAAATATGAGATTGGTGATATTGAAGGTGAACTTTCTGATTATCGTATAGCCATAAAAAAATGTGAACCCAATGCAAACTTATATAATAACTTAGGCCGTGCTTTATACGATCTGGAGCGTTTTAAAGAATCGGCTGAAGCCTATGGTGAAGGAATAAAGCATTTTCCCAAAGACTACAGATTGTATTATGGGCGTGGGCTGGCACGTAAAAGAATAGGAGACAAAAAAGGAGCCTGCGAGGACTGGATAAAAAGTAGCGAGTTAGGGTGTATACAAGCAAATATTTTACTACCTTTATGCGAAGAGTACATAAAATAAAGAGAAGACTCGCTGAAACAACAAAAGATACACTCAGAAATTCAAAATAAAAAGTTTAAATAAAAAAATAATACTATTGTAAAATTCAATAATTTTACCTCTATTAAAAATGGAATAAAGATGAATACCCAGAATTACAGCAAAGAAGCCATCAAGACCCGTATGTATCGGCATGCGATGAACTACTGGGGTGTAAAGAAGGTGGAGAATCTCGATCCGCTGGTAAAGCTGCTGCTCGAAGCACTCTCCAGCGAGCTGTTCGGCCTGTCGCACGAAATAGAAGACAGCCACAACCGTATGCTGGATAAGATAGCCAATATGCTGACACCAGACACACTGGTACATGTGCATCCTGCGCATGGGATATGCCATGCCCTTCCCAATGATATAGCAAAGGCGGAAATCACACGGGATACAGGCTTCTTTGCCAACCTACCGTTCGGTAAAGACAGACAGAAGGGGAAACTCAGCCTTTATCCGGTGAAGAATACTGTATTATATAATGGTGACGTACGCAGACTGATATGTAGTGGAGATATATACAAACTGGATGCAACCATGACTAAAGAGTTGGTTTATCGTGCCCCTTTGAACATGGCTGGACTATATAACCATACAATCTGGATTGGCGTAAAAATGGACGAAAGAATACAGAAGCTGGAAAATATTCCGTTCTATTTTGAAATGCCTTTCCGAGAAAACAGGCAAAGTCTATATTCACTGCTTGCTTACTCCAAATGGAGCTTTTGCGGAATGCCATTGAGCATTCAGCATGGGCTGCCAGAAGAAGAGGAATCGGACAATCCTGAAACCTTGTTCTCGATGTGCAATATAGAACAGGAAATAGAACATGATATTCTGACTTCATACAGCAATCAGTTTGTAAGGATTGCAAGTCCTTTGCAAATGGATGTAAAATTAAAATCCGTATTGCCGGAAGAAATAAAGGAACATTACCCCGCAAGTCTGTTCGAAGACAGCGAACCATTGTTTTGGTTCAGGGTAAAGTTTCCTTCCAACTTCACCCCGGACTGTCTGGATGAGCTAAAAGTATGTATGAACGCCATAATTGTTCAAAATAAGCGTTTAAAGCACTTCATCTCGAAGGTTAATGACCTGACAGCCGTGATTCCCCTACCCACTGGAGAAGAAGAACACTTTTATTCGGTAGCCTCGGTATCAGATATCATGGATAGGAAATACACTGAAATACCTTATGGAGGAAAAGGGGAACGAAGCAATACTTATGTAATCCGTCGAGGAGGATGTGAACGGATGAATTCGCGTGAAGTAAAAGAATACTTGTATAGAGTACTTGATCTGCTGCAAGACAGAGGTGCATTCATAGCTTCGCTTGAAAGGGATACGTTTTCAAGCGAAATACAGGAGATGGACAGTCTGCTAAACCATATGGAACGAATGATAAAAGACATACAGTCCGCTACCGGTTCACTTTCCTACTTACTGGTCGATTTGTCGGAAAAAGCTGAAATGCTGTATGTGGACTATTATACGAGCAGCTGTGAGGCAGCCAATGATTTACCTGTAGGCACTTCGCTGATGCAGTTGGAAGATTCCAGTCTGAAGAGAGATAGCATATTTATGCTTACCACGACACGGGGTGGGAAAAGCATACCCATATCGGCCAATCGTTTCGACATGTACAAGTATGCGCTGACCACTCGCGACAGGATTGTGACGAAAACTGACATCTTGAACTTCTGTCGGAAAGAACTTGGAAAACATTTACAGAATATTCGCATAGAACACGGAACTATGGTAAGCTCACGGCCCCATGAAGGTCTGGTACGCTCCATTGACATTTACCTGACACTCAAGAAAGATGAAGAGAGAGACTTGGATTTTATGGTAGAAGATTTGGAGAACCGCTTGAGCAGTCGTTCGCTTGACAGATTCAATTATCGTATTTTTATAGAAAAAGCAGGCTGATCATGAATGATATTAACATGCAAATAGTCCAGAATCATCTGCAAAATGCCAATACACTGGATACAGACTTTCTTGCGGAAGTTATTTTAGCAGCACTCATTGAGCAAGGAGTAAGTTACGGAGATATACAAATTGTACGTAAAGGCGAACAGCGAGCCGGTGTAGGGAAAGACATCGACAGTGCAGAATTACATTATAAGCCGGAGAAGGATACATCGGACTATCTGAAAATATTTGTCAACCGTAAAGGTCTGTTCGACATATTGCCAGAAGGAGTGTTTTTTGATGGACGGCAGCTCCCTGTAGAAGATATAGAAGCCATGGTACAGCGTGTGCGAGAAAACCGGATTCAGGAGAAGAAGATACGAAAGTTCTTTTCCCTGTACGAAAATGAGATAGACCAGGCAAAAGTGGAAATGCAGCTGCTGGAAAGACGTGTAGACAACAAAAATGTCTATTCTGATTTTGCAAGCTTGTTTGTGAATTATTGGCCACTGGTGCGGCTATTGTCGCTTCAACAGACAACGATATTCATGAAAATGTTACCGATACTTCATCGTATAAGAGGGCATGAAAAAAATATCAGCAAGGCTATGACATTGATTCTTGGATTGCCTATACGGATAGAGGCTATAACCAACATCCATAACAGTAGACACATCTATAAGCTCGGGGCAATGCGTATTGGAGAAAATCTCGTCTTGGGCAACAGCTATAGGGACGGTCTATATGATACAAAACTGTATGTTGAAGATATTCCACAGAAACGAATAGCGGAATTTCTAGAAGGTGGAACAAGCAGGATAATCGTAAATCAGTTAATTGATATGCTGTTCCCTGCTGACATGAAAGTGGAAATAATACTCAAGGGTATACCTCAGAGGATACGTCTTACCAACCAAAACTGTTCGGAAAAAAGATCTTTCTTGGGTATTAACTCACGTTTGTGACAGAAACAGATATAAAATGTAAAAAGGCTTGGGGCAGTTTGAGTTTTTTTTATCTTTGCAAGTTCTTTTTTCAAAAGCGTAATAAACAAATAATCATGATTAAACATATATATTTAAATAATTTTACATGCTTTGAAGAATGCTGTTTATCCTTCTGTAAAGGCATTAACCTGTTCATAGGCCGAAACGGTACGGGTAAAACACATATAATGAAATGCATGGCAGCTTCAATGAAAGCCAATGCACTTTTTGAGCAATCAACCTCTAAAACAAAAGATAAATTTGCAGATCTGTTTACAGAAAAACTGATTGGATATTTCAAACCGGATATCTTGGGACATCTCGTGTATAAATACGGTTCCGGACAAGCATCTGTGAAAATAGCATTGGATGCCGGTGAACTGGCATACACTTTTGGAGAGAAGGCTTTGTTGGCAAAATCAGACAACAACACCTATATTGACCAGCCACATTTTATCTATATCCCTCCGCGAGAAATGTTTTCACTGTTTGAAGGATTTATTAGCTTGTATGAAAAAAGAGAGATTTCCTTTGATGAAACATACCTTGATTTGGCAAAAGCCATGGATGCAGCGCCATTGAAAAATGAAGCGTTGAAGAAAGTTCAGAATATGCTTGCTCCTGTTCTGAAAAAGTGGAATATAAGCGTTTTGAGAAAAGGTAATCGATTTTATATCATTGATGACGGAAAGGAATATGAAGCACATCTGGTGGCAGAAGGACTTCGGAAGATGGCTACCTTACTGTATCTTAGCATCAACGGTGAACTGAAACCGGGGAGCATCTTGTTTTGGGATGAACCGGAATCGAATATGAATCCGACATTGATATCTATCATAGCCGACCTTCTTATCGAACTGGCCGGGAAATATGAGGTGCAGATATTTGTGTCTACACATGATTATCTGCTGTCGCATAAGTTGTCAATGATGGCTGAATATGCACCTGAAGAGAGTCCGGAAATGCGTTTTTTTAGTCTCTGCAAGACCGAACATAAGGTTACCTCAGAAGTGGCAGATAAACTGATAGATATCAGCCATAATCCTATTTTGGAGGAATATTCTGCATTTTTTGATTTGGAAAACGAATACATGAACAGATACCATGAAAGAGTATAAAGAAAGCGGCCTCCTATTCCGCTTTACCGAGCAATGGGAAGTGTATCAGTTGGACCTGGAGCCTGATTATCGGGAAAAGATCTGTAGACAGGTGCCCGAAACAAAATGTATTGACTTTATCGGTTTTAACCAAAGTAAAGACATTTTGCTCTTCGTAGAAGTAAAAAGTTTCAGAGGCTACGGCAACCGTACAAATGTACAAAGACTGGCTGGCACGAACGATGACATAACGGTTGAAATAGCCCAAAAAGTCAGGGACTCTTTGGCTGTTCTGATAGGCGGTGCAAGGCATTCTACCCATTTGCCTGACAATTGGAAAAAGTGTATTGATCATTTGAACAAGGATAAAGCACTGAAAGTTATTGCATGGGTAGAGATGGATATCTCTACAGCAAACCTGCTGAAACGGGCGAATGTCAACATGAGCACCCGGCGGAATGAATTGAGAAAACGTCTTACGTGGCTTACTTCCGATGTGCAGATTCTAAATATACAAAACTATCATAGCGAACTGGAAGGCATGGAAGTGTCGACGGTTAACTAACAGACGAAATTATGAGTCTTAAAGTACCCGAAGTCAGTATACAACATAAAATTCTTGTAGGACACCTTATCCTGTTTGCTATAATAGCATGCATATTCGGAATTCTACAACATGAACGTATGCGTATATCGGATATTGAAAAAGAAGCCAGACACATTCAGCAGGTACAGCGCAAGGTCAATACGGCCCATCGTCATATCACACTTCTTGCCATGTTGGGTGAAACTGCCATTTCTTGGGAGAGAAAGGATTTTGCCGACTATCGTTCACTTCGGCAGTACGTGGATTCCACATTGCTGGATATACGAAAAGAGAATGAAATCCATGTTGCGCGAAGCCAAGTAGATTCACTGCGTTCCCTCTTGAAAATCAAGGAAGAGCACCTGGCTCAAATCATGTATCTGATTCAAAGCCGAGATGGTCATGGCGTTTTACAATTCAGCAAAATACCTTATAATGTCTTTCCACAAACGATAACTCGCAAGAAAAAAGGATTGGCGGGCTTCTTCGGAGGCAAAGAGACAGTAGAAGTTACACCCAGCACTTCGGCTGCATTGCATGCATTGAATAAAGAATTGCTTTCCATGCAGAACGAACTCAATGACAACATAGATGTCTGTACTGATAGTTTACGCAGGCACAACAAGGTTATCAATGGAAAACTGCGCTCGCTGATGACAACCATGAATGATCAGGCCGAGCAAATACTTGAAGATAAGGAAAAACAATTGAATGCCTCTTATGACCGTTCAAAAAGCATCATCACGTGGCTGGTTATATCAGCTGTTATACTGCTGATTGTTTCTTATCTGATTATCCAGAAGGACCTGCGTGAGAAGCAGAAGACCAGCAAAATGTTGGAGGAAACCATAGAGCAGAATGCTGCATTGTTGCAAATGCGCAACAAAATCATTTTAACCATATCGCATGATATCCGCTCCCCTTTGAACGTGATTAGTGCAACAGTTGAATTGGCAAGGAGGGAAGTGGATAACCAACGGCGTGATACCTATTTGTCCAACATTGAATCAGTGTGTCTGCATGTAGTACATCTGCTGAATAATTTATTGGATGTATACCGGTTGAATCAATCCAAAGAAGAATGCAACTATGTTCCGTTCAGTCTGCATGAAATGCTTGATCGGATTGCTTCCCGTTTTTCCGGTCTGGTCAACGACAAGGGATTGCTGTTCAACACCTCGTTTGACAATACGGATGTCAGATTACGTGGAGATGTGGACCGTATAGAACAGATTGTCGGCAACCTGCTCAGCAATGCTATCAAGTTTACGGAATGCGGAGAAATCTCCTTTCATGCCGGTTATTCTCAAGGGAAATTGTATTTGGAAGTGACTGACTCCGGCATTGGCATGACGGAGGAAACACTTGCACGTATTTTCCGCCCATTTGAACGGCAGATGACAGCAAACAATACTGATGGCTTTGGTTTAGGTTTGTCCATTATACAGGGACTTGTCCATCTCTTCAACGGAGAAATTGACGTAAAAAGCAAGATTCATCAGGGAAGTACCTTCAAGGTAACTCTTCCTCTTGAAGAAACGGATGAACCGCTGGAATGTGAAAAGCCCGTATTGACCCATACCGGACATTTGCCTCATAATATACTTGTCATTGATGATGACAGTATGTTGCGTGCAGTCATCAAGGATTTGCTTGAACGTAACGGCATTAATTGTACGACCTGTGCTTCGGCCAAAGAACTGGTAAAGGAGATGAGAGAAAAGGACTATGATTTGTTGCTTACTGATATTCAGATGCCAGGTACCAACGGTTTTAATCTCCTGATTTTGCTACGACATTCAAATATAGGTAATTCTCGCACGATACCGGTCATAGCCATGACCGCACGTGGTGAGCAGACCAAGGAGTCCTTACAGGAAGCCGGATTTACGGATTGTATCTATAAACCGTTTTCTTATAATGAACTGCTCAATCTGCTTTCATCTATCAATCAATGTCATGTAGCAGCGTCTCCGCCAAGTGATTTGGATGCCTTGCTGTCAGAGGTTCAGGATAAGGAAAAACTGCTGTTTACCTTGATAGAGCAGTCCGGAAAAGACCAGGATGAATTGCTGGCTGCTTTATCGGCAAGCAACAGAAGACAGATGCGTGAAATAGTCCATCGGATGCAACCTGTCTGGGAACTTCTGCATATGGAGGATATTCTATTTGAATACCGTGATATTTTAAAGGATGACCAAGTGAGTGATGTGGTGCTGAAGAACCACACACGGCAGATTCTGAGTCATGTTTCAACATTGATGACGAAAGCAGAAAAAGAACTAACACGATTGAAAAATGAAAAGGAAAGTATTGATTGTTGAAGACAATATAAACCTGTCACAGATGCAGAAAGACTGGTTTGTACAGGCCGGGTATGACGCTATAACGGCCGTAGATGCAACGAAAGCCCGTTCGTTAATCCGCAAGGTACATTTTGACTTGATTCTTTCGGATGTGCGTTTGCCGGACGGAGACGGAATCTCATTGCTGGAGTGGCTGCGTAAGGAAAAGAATAATACTCCTTTTATTATTACCACTGAGTATGTGTCTGTACCTGATGTTGTCCGTACCATTAAATTGGGAGCTGTAGATTATCTGCCTAAACCCGTACGCAAAGAACACTTGCTGGAACTGACCAAGGATGTATTTGCTCCTTTGGTTACAGTAAGAAAACAGGAGCCGATGCTGCTTCAGCGTAAAAGCGCCAGAATGAGAGAGATCCTGAAGTATGCAGAAATGGTTGCTCCTACTGATATGTCAGTGCTTATTTACGGAGCCAGCGGAACAGGAAAAGAGTCTATAGCCCAAAGTATCCATCAAGGAAGTGATCGTTCCAATATGCTTTTTCTGGCAGTGAACTGTGCACTTCTCCCCAAAGATTTGGCTCCTTCCCTATTTTTTGGTCATGAAAAAGGTTCCTTTACGGGGGCAGATAACAACAAAGCAGGCTATTTTGATAAGGCCAAGGGGGGTACCTTGTTCTTGGATGAGATAGGTACCATGTCTTATGAAGTACAAGCGATGCTGCTGCGGGTGTTGCAAGAGAATACCTATATGCCGGTGGGAAGCAATCGGGAACATATTGCAGATGTACGTATAGTTGCAGCTACCAATGAAAACATTCAGCAGGCAATCCAGGAAGGCCGTTTCAGAGAAGACCTTTACCATCGTCTAAACGAGTTTGAAATTACAGTTCCCTCCCTGGCTGAATGCACTGAAGATATTCTCCCTTTTGCTGAATTTTTCCGCGAACGCTATTCTAAAGAATTCAAGAAGGATACTGTCGGTTTTACAGAAGAAGCTAAGTGTAAAATGTTGACTTATGCCTGGCCTGGCAATGTACGTGAACTGCAAAATATGGTGAGACGTTCTGTGGCTATTTCTGAATCTCCCGTATTGGATTGTTTTGGCATCGGACAAAGTACAGGAGAAATTAAAAGCCCGGAGCCGGACAAGGCTGCGAAGAAAGAATTAGAAAAAAAACGAATAATCAATGTGATAGAAGAATGTAATGGAAACATTTCCCATGCCTCACAAATTTTAGGAATAAGTCGTACTTCAATCTATAAAAAGATAAAGTAACAAATTGTGACACGGATTATTACATACGTCTTTTTTCGTACACCAAACGGGAAATGCCATTGGGGTACAGTTTGAAAGAGCGGAGTTGCCAATGATGTTTACCGATACTATCCATCAATGAAAATCCTTTCCCGTAGGATATCGGTAACGTATAAAGAACCATTTCGTCAACAAGATTATATTGGAAAAGACCATCGGCATAATCTGCACTATTTTTATCATGTATGATAGTCTGGCATATACAATCCGCGCTAAATCTACGTATCATGTCAGACAGGTCTATTATGCCATATAATTCATTGATTTGAAATGAAGCTTTTTCTTTCCAATACGGAAAACCTTTTCGAGGTTCTTCCATAAGCCATTGCATGAATTTTTCCTCTTGCTTTGGAAGAAATCCATCCAATGTAATTGCCATAACGATTCGTATTCTTGCCATACCCTTATCTGAAAAAAGCATGAAGCCCATGCAGTTTCAGGTAGAGGCTCTGGTAATAGCCCAAACGATAACTTGCATGGGCTCATGCTATAAGGTATAGCATAAGCCTCACGCAATAGTCATCGTTTTTTTTGAAATTTACCAGATTTCTACCTGTGACATCTTGCGACTTATGTATATAAGCAACGGAAAACATCCCGTAATCCGCCGTTATGTTCTATTTCAGGTTCAAAGATACGGAATGTTTCTTGAAAATCAAATCCGGCCATGATTTATTTGCTATCCTCTTTATTTTCAGATTCTGTTTTTTCAATCCCCAACCGTTCGCACAGTTCGGGGTCATTCATGATCCGTTCCATCTCGTCGTTGATGATGGCTTGGGCATCCGCCTTGATCTGGTCGTAATTGCGCTGAATCTGTTCAAGCATGATGTCATTCCCCTCTTTATCCTTGAAGGAGTTAATAACCGGTATTCTCTTGTATGCCTTTTCTTCGGCACTCACTCTGGCATGGTCCACAATAATTTCCGCATGGAAAATCTTCTGGTCAATTTTCTCACCGAAGTTGTCCGATACGGCACCTACAAAGGAACCTTGTGACAGGTTGGAAATCTTGGAAGCCGGAATTAGGGAATCCAACTGGGTATTGATGGAGGTGGAAACATCCTGACGGTTGACGGAAACGGACTGCCGTTTCTGAAGGATCTTTCCGAAACGTTCCGAAAGCGTCTTGGCCGTTTCACCGACCACCTGTCCGCTGAAAATGTTGCCGACCGTATTTTGGATAACCTTGCTTTCCTTCTCACCATAGTCCCGGTTCAACTGGGAAAAGTCCTGGAATCCCAGACAGACCGCCACCTTGTTGGAGCGTGCCGTTGCAATCAGGTTGTCCAGTCCACGGAAATAGATGGTGGGCAGCTCGTCGATGATGACTGTACTTTTAAGCTGCCCCTTCTTGTTGATGAGTTTCACGATACGCGAATTGTAGAGACCCAATGCGGCGGAATAGATGTTCTGACGGTCCGGATTATTGCCCACACACAAAATTTTAGGTTCTGCCGGATTGTTGATATCCAATGAAAAATCATTACCGGTCATCACCCAATAAAGCTGCGGGGAAATCATCCGGGTAAGTGGGATTTTCGCGGAAGCTATCTGGCCATAGGCTAAGCACCCAGCGCCTTGCCATTTGTTACAATGGTAGGTTTCCAAGCACTCACCTCCGAACCGTGCATACAGGTCTCCCCGTACACGGCTCTCCACCTTATCATTCAGTTTAACTTTCCCGAATGTATTTTGTGATGACATATTGAACATACTGCTAATGTTTTACGGTTACGAGAAATCATTTTTATTTCCCAATCACTTTTACCTTTCAAGTTTTTGAGTTTGCGAACATGGTGCATTTCAAGATTATCGGTTGCACCGCAGTTTTCACATACACGTGCATTTAGTCTTGTAATTAATCCATTTCTGCCACCCGTTATAGCGACTGTGTTAGGTAATCTGTCATCCAAAGTACGGTTCGGTAGTTCCTTGCGTTTGAAACCTTTGTCATAAAACTCACGTCTGACCTCATACCCTTTCTTGTTTGTGTATGGTATGGAGAATACACCGTTTTTCTTGTACTTCGCAATAATCTTCTTTTTGGAAGTTGTGTATTTTGCGGCGTATGTCTTGTACATACTATACTCCATAATGTTGTAGAAAGAGTCAATAACGGGGCTGTTGTTTGCTATCGAGTAATAGTTGTAGAACCCCATGATTTCAGAGTTATATTGACTTATAATCTCCAAATCATCAAGACATCTCATATATGAACGACCTTTTGGTTTCCAAACTTCTTTCCCGTTCTGCTCGGTAATTTTAACAGCATCATATTCAAGAAGTTTCTTTCGCATTATTTCGGTAGTCACATATAGTACTATCTTGTGGTCTAACGACCTTGTCAAATGACCGTTCTTATCTCTGCGTGTATCATTGGATTTTCGTACAAAGACATCATAACCAAGAAATTTAGCGTGTTTTCTTGCATTGGTAATCAGAGTTTTCTCGTCAGATAGTTCCAGTTTCAATTTATCAGCCATAAATTGCTTTATGTCCTCTTTGATTTGGATACAATCTTGCTTGCTACCGATTACTCCAATTAGAAAATCATCTGCATATCTTATGTATTTCAGTCGTTTGATACTGTCATCCATTTCATCACCGGCAGGATATTTCAGTCGTTCTTTGACTGTTTCTCTAATTCTTGCAAACAATTGTTTACGTTTCGTTTCATCAATAGTGTTTCGTAGTTTTTCAACTAACTTGGCTTTACGATGTCCGAGTTGTTTTGCAATCGGATTATCTTTGCGTCTTTTCCCCTTGTTGAATTTTGTGATGTACTCCTTGATATACTTATCGAATTTGTCAAGGTATATGTTCGCCAATATAGGGCTTATAATACCACCTTGCGGAGTACCACTGTATGATTTGTGGAATACCCAATCTTCAACATATCCCGCATTCAGGAATTTTCTGATAAGTCTGATAAACCTGTTATCGGAAATCCTTTCTGAAAGAATGGCTATCAATACTTCATGGTCTATGTTATCGAAAAATCCTTTAATGTCTCCCTCGATAAACCACTTTGTGCCATTGAACGACTTTTGAATGCTTGAAAGTGCAGTTTGAGGACTTCGTTGCGGTCTGAAACCATGTGAAGTGTTTTCAAAACTGCCCTCATAGACAGCTTCCAAAATCATTCTGATAACCTCTTGCAGAAGTTTATCCATAAATGACGGAATACCCAGCGGTCTCATCTTTCCGTTTTTCTTCGGAATGTAAACTCGCTGTGAGGGTTTAGGCTGATACGTCTCGTTTTTGAGCGTATCAATCAACTGCTCAATATGGGATATACTGAAGCCGTCAACGGTTTTTCCGTCAACTCCCTTTGTCATATTGCCTTGTTTGTCATATATGCGTTGGTAGGCTATGTAGTACATCTCTTCATTAAACAGTATCCGATACAAACGTTCGAACTTGTATTCCAAGTCGGAACTATGTTGTGTTAGACTGTTTAATATCTTTTCTGGATTTCTTTTCATGTCTCTCACATTTTCCAAAATTAACATTAAACGATAATGGCTGCTTCCCTTCGCCATGTACAAGGTTTTCCCTTGCTCGGACTACTACGGAAGCTCTGTTGCCATATGGGTTGCCCCACTTAGGCAATCCCCATTTAGACATATAATAACTATTTGGCTTGATAGATTGTCGGATACGACTTTCGTCCTTTACTATTTATGTAGTTGCTCTGTGACAAGTTCTTTTGCCCAATCGACCTGCAAGGAGAAGTTGGGTACCACAGCATAACGTCTGTAACTGTCTTCCGTTAAGGCTTAATCATCGAGCCGCTCGGACTATCGTTCAACCAGTATAGGCTTTATCCTCATATCTATCGTTTCACCTCGCCACTCGGTCAAGACTTGACAGTTAGTCCACTCGTGGCTTTGCCGACATGCTACACTCCCCATCGTCTTTCGTTGAATGGATAAGTCGGCTGGTGATAGGTTATTATTTCAAAGAACACGAACCTAATAGCTTGCCAAAGCTATATTTATTATATGCCCTTATGGGCGCACCTGCAACTGATCTTGAGCTCCTGATTTCCAGGCATCCATGAAAGGAGAAAGATAGTTCTCCAGCTCCGGATAGGAGGTCAATATGGTAAACAAATCGGAATAAGGCTTGTTCAGCAGTTCCACGGCATGAGGGAAGCTGCAGTAGATACCGTTCTTGTAAATTGTAGGCTCGGCACTCGGCGCCTTGCCGCATTTCTGCGGTAGGTTTCCGAGAGCCTGCCCCCGAACCGTGCTTACATGTCTCCATGTACACGGCTCTCCGTTATAATTCAACTTAGTGTTATACATTGCCATGTATTTTAGCATTACATTCTGGACAGACTGCCAATGTTTTACGGTGCATTTTGAGCATGATGCGTTCCCATTCGTTCTTGCCTGTCAAGTCTTTCAAGGCACGAACATGGTGCATCACCGTTTTGCCATGCGCTCCGCATACCTCGCACTGTTCCGCCTTTAGTCTCTCAACAAGACTTGAGGCTGGCAGAAAATTGGTGTTTGGCATTATGTCGCATTTAGCATCACATTGAGCGTCTTTTCTCTTGAAACCCTCATTATAGAACACACGGCATTTGCATTGCCCTTTTGCATCCGTGTAACTGATTACAAAGTCTTTGTCTTTCGAGTATTTCTTTTTAATCTTCCGTACACTGCTGCTTTGCTTTTTGGCGATGCTTTTGTACATACTGTATTCCATAATATAACCGAACCTTTTGCAAAGAGTAGATATATTGTTCGCTATCGAGTAATAATTGTAGAATCCTCTTATCTCCTTATTGAATTGGGCTACAATATCCTCCGGTTTGCAGTTCATCATATAACTGCGTGCCTTTGGCTTCCAATCCTCCTTGCCATTGGTTTGTATAACCCTCATGGCTTTGTAGTCAATCAACTTGTTCTTGACCACCTCTCTCGGGAGCAGAAGCACAACCTTGCGGTTGAACATTCTTTTGAGCACTCCATTCTTATCTCTCTTGGTGGCTTTGGAGTTGCGTACGGTTATTTCATATCCCAGAAATTTAGCTTTTTCTTGTGCTTGGGTTATAAGCGTTTTCTCTGCCGACAGTTCAAGTTTTAGCTTATCTTTCATGAATTGTGTGATATTCGCTTTGATTTGCCCACATTCTTCATGGCTGCCGACAACCCCAATCAAGAAATCGTCTGCGTATCTGACATATTTCAACCGTCTGTACTCTTCATCCATTTCCATGACACAAGGCATTTGTTGCATCTGTCGGTAATACCCTTTGATTTTATCAATAAGGTCTTTCCGTACCTTTGTATCGGTTTCGGATTTCAGTTTCTTTTCCAGCTTGTTCTTACGGTCTTTAATCCGACGGTAATCCTTATCCAATCTTCTGCTTGCGCCTTTATTGAAAGATTGGGCGTATTCCTCCATGTACTTGTCGAACTTGTCAAGGTAAATATTAGCCAGTATGGGACTAATGATGCCGCCTTGCGGAGTTCCACTGTACGTGTGTCTGTATTTCCAATTTTCAATATACCCAGCGTTCAGAAATTTACGGATGAGCCTTATGAACCTCTCGTCCGCTATGCGTTCTTCGAGTATGCCAATCAGAACGTTATGGTCTATGTTGTCGAAGAAGCCTTTTATGTCCCCCTCTATAAACCATTTTGTTCCGAGAAACGTATCTTGAATTTGGGTTAATGCAGTCTGGCAACTCCTACGTGGTCTGAATCCATGTGAGGTATTTTCAAAACTTCCCTCGTATATGGCTTCCAGTATCATGTGTACCACTTCCTGCACCAACTTGTCTTCAAAAGACGGGATGCCCAACGGGCGTTTCTTTCCGTTCTTCTTAGAGATATAGACCCTTTTGGCTGGGTTGGGTTTGTAACTTTCGTCTCTAAGCTTGGAGATTAGATTTTCTATTCTCTGAATACTCATTTCGTCAACTGTCTTGCCGTCTGTCCCAGCGGTCATATTGCCCTGTTTGGCATAGATTCGCTGGTAGGCGGTATAGAACATCTGTTCATTGAATAGAATACGATACAACCGTTCGAACTTATAGCCCGATACATTGCTGTGTTTCACTAAGTTGCTCAATACATTCTTTGGATTTCTCATAATGTCTCTCACATTTTCCTTTGATTATATTGATTATATAACTGCTTCCCTTCGCCATGTGCAGGGCATTACCCTGCTCGGACTACTACGGAAGCTCCGTTGCCATGCCGAATATTCAAGAACGACTTCTATAGCCTTTCGGCGTTTCGGTTTAGGCAATCCCCATTTAGCGGGTGTAATAACAAGCATGACAGACTGTCGGATGCAACGTTCGTCCGTTAATCTGCTTATTGCAGACGTGTCGCAGTCAGTTCTTTGCCCCATACAACCTAAACACTTGCTGGGGTACATGCGATATGGCGTTGGTAACTGCCTTCCGCCACAGCCCTGGTATGTGCCACTGGATTGTTGTTCAACCAGTTCAGGCTTCATCCTCATGTCCGTCTTTCTGTCTTGCCATTCAGTCGCAGCGTGGCAGTTGGCTGACTTATGGCTTCTCCGACATGCTACACTCCCCCTCGGGTTTCCCTCTGGGATAAGTCGGATGACAGTAGGTCTTATTTTCATAGAACTCTAACCTAATCTATTGCTAAATAGATATTTATTACACCGCCTTATGGGCGCACTTGAGATACCAAATGATGGCTGCCAACAGGATAATCGGTGATTCCACAAAGAAGTCTCCCTGTTTTTCAATCCAAGTTTTGTTCAAATTTAACATAATGGTATAGCTTGCTTCGTAGGCATCGGAGATGTCTGTCATGAACTCCGGATTGATGGGATTGCAGCGGTGTGAACGATGCGGATCATCAAAATTGATGACGTAGAAATGGGGCTTCACCTTGTATTTGTCCATGTTGTGCAACAAGGTGTTGTAGGCAATGGTGGAGAGGTCATCGAATTTGTAATCATAGATATAGGTGCTATAACCTTTGGAAATCATCTGTTTGATATAGTTATTCACCACTGCGTAGGATTTGCCGGACCCCGGCGTTCCCAATACGATGGTGGCACGGAACGGGTTCACCACATTGATCCATCCGTCATTGAACTTGCCGCCATACTGGAACCGGGTAGGCAAGTTGACGGAATACTCATTCTCCATCAGCCTTGTCTCCTGCATGAAGGATTCATTTTCCATGTTGAACACATCCTCCATCAGGTTATGCCGGTAAAGGCGGCTGATCCACAGACCGGCCATGAGCAGGCAAAGATAGCCTGCTGCCAGCGTCACCACATACAGGGAGGTGACCGCCTCGTGCGGAAAAGGCAAATCCAGCAGCCACCAGTTCATGAAGAAGAGAACCGCCCCCGTTGTCAGGACCATCCAGATACGTTGCCAGGTAATCGTTTCCCCTTTCACACCGATGGTGCCCACGCAGGAAATGGCCAGCAGAAGCACGGACAGGAGCTTGGTCCAAAGGATGCAGCCGAATATGCCGGTTGTCCGGTCAAAGTTCATGAGTATCCGGTCGATGACCTCCAGATTCAGACGCCAGGCAGTCATGCTCGGGTAGCAGTACACATAGACGTGGACTACCAAAATGAAAATACTGACAGCCCTGCCGAATTCCATGATTTTGGCCAGGGCTCTCAAATCGTCTTCCTGTTGCATAGTAAAGTAGCATTTGAGGGGAACAGGGTCCCCCGGTTTGATAATGATTGTGTCAGATGCCGCGCGACTTGCGTTTCTGCGGTTTCTTTTTGCGTTTCATGCGACGGCGGAACGCTTCTTCCTCGTAATCGACGGCCGGATTGGTATCCATAGAGAAGATGCCTGCCGCCTGTTCAAGCGCACTGCCATCCTCCACAGAGTGACCGTATTGTTTCCAAAGCTCCGGTCCGCTGAATGACTCTTTTTCTTGCCGGGGAATACCGTCCCACCATTTGGCCAGGTCGTTGAATACATTGGCAGAAAATTCTTTTCCCATCCGTGAACCGTTGAACACTTCGCGTCTGTCATGGTCCATGAAAGTAACGCCATAGATGCGTCCTGAGTCGTTTTTCCGGAATACCACATCCAATTGTCCCTGTTTCAACAATTCCTTGAACTCTTGTTCAGACCTGGCATCCCGCATCGCACGGACGACCTTGCCGGCTATGGCCGGTCCCCATTTGCCTTCCTTGAAATCCCGGACATGCCGCATCATCCGTTCGGACAAGCCGGCATCTCCGAACCGTTTGCCGAACCGGGCACTTTTTACAGGTGGGCTGACCACCTTTCCCCTGTCATCGGTTGCCGAATAGATGATTCCCGTGTACGCTGTCCCTTTATATTCGCCGCGCACCTGCCTCGCTTCTATATTCAGTGTGGAAAGCAAGGCTACATATTCACCGAAAGTCTGGAAACGGTAACTTTCCAGAACCGCCTTTAAGG
>NZ_JBCOWR010000009.1:196155-197712 GCF_040918965.1 Bacteroides sp. RTP21281st1_H5_RTP21281_210402
GTGCTCATAGGAATCCTTGATTTTCCTGCCGTCATCATCAATGCAGACACTGACGATATGCACGTGTGTGTTGCAGGTATCGTTGTGCCTGTACACGATAAACGGCTGCTGTCCGTACCCCATCTTGTCCATGTATTTTTCGGCCAGTTCCATCAACCGGGCATTGTCCAGCCTGTCTTCCGGTGCCGGACTGAGCGAAACGTGCAGGACGGGCTTTTCGGTTCGGCGGTTTGCTATCAGATGGTTCTCGAATGAAAGGAGCACCAGCCGAAGGTCTTCGCTCGGCAGGCCCGGCCGGTCGGAAATCATCCGGTGTCCCGACAGGATTTCCGCCGAACCTTTGAGAACCTTTTCGTGATTGTAGGCCAGTGCCCCGTAAAGGCTGGCCCCATGACTTATCTTGGCAACCATTTCTCTTCGTATTCCCGGGTCAATGACATGATCTGCTTGCTGAGCAGGATGAGTTCCAGCGTTGCCTTTTCGAGCCTGTAGAGCAGGGACCGTGCCCTTTGCTCTCCGAAGTTCTTCTGTACGGCCCTTACAACCTGGTTGTAGTTGTTTCCTACAGCCTGAAACTGGCGGTGGAATTCCCCGAGTCGGATGTAATAGTCCATGGATACCTTGTCTACCTTGATCACCTTGAGTTGCCCTGAAAAGAGCGACTTCTTGATGAAGACCGTGCGGTCCCTGGCTCCCGACTCCAGGAACAGCCTCTCGAACCTTCCATTCTCTTCCGCATTCAGACGGAAGCTGTACTTGTAATCCGCCGGATCCGTCTTCGGTTTCCGGCCTGTTCTTGTCCCTTGCTTTTTCTCCATGCTTTGCTTCATTTGGGTTGTTTTGCATTCTCTGTCAGATTTTCCGACTTTGGAGGAAAATCCCCCGACCGTGAGGGAGGGCAAGTTGGTCTTTGTCGGGCAGAATACTTTCTGTCGGACAAAGACACAACTTGCTCTGTTCGTTTGAACAGAGAATCCACCTCCGGCGGATTGCTGCGCGACGCTTGCGGCGTGCTGTGGTCCGTTGGAGCATCTTTCCTGCCGTTTCTCGGTTCTGACTTTGCAAAATTACACCGACATATCCATCTGTAAAACATGCTGTTGTGCGACATTTGATGACATCTGATGCTGTCTGATGCCACAAGGATGGAGTATCGCATCCAAACCGCTTGAAAGACCTTATTTTTGACGCAGATTTTAGATTGCAATAACATAATCATGCATCCATGCAATGACATCGTATTGCAACCTTATATCGATGCATCCATGCAATGACATCGTATTGCAACCTTATATCGATGTATCCATGCAATGACATCGTATTGCAATCGTATATCGATGCATCCATGCAATGACATCGTATTGCAATCATATATTGATTCATCCATGCAATGACGTCGTATTGCAATCGTATATCGATGCATCCATGCAATGACATCGTATTGCAATCATATATTGATGCAACCATGCAATGACATCGTATTGCAATCATATATTGATTCATCCATGCAATGACGTCGTATTGCAATCGTATATCGATGCATCCATGCAATGACAT
>NZ_JBCOWR010000009.1:197808-275346 GCF_040918965.1 Bacteroides sp. RTP21281st1_H5_RTP21281_210402
ACATCGTATTGCAATCATATATTGATGCAACCATGCAATACATGAAGGATTTTGAATGTGTTTGCTTCATGGTTCTATACGAGATTACCGGGTAGTACATGTGGAGTAACAAAAAGAGAGAAAGTGAATATTAACCCCAAAAACGAAAAGGAATGAACAAACGTCCGATTCTTGTCGCCTTCAGTAACCAGAAAGGCGGTGTGGGCAAGTCCACGGTAACGATAGTACTTGCCAGTTATTTCAATTATGTAAAAGGGTTGAATGTTGCAGTTGTTGACTGTGACTATCCCCAGTTTAGCCTGGACAAACTACGGGGAAGGGATTTGAAGAACCTGGAAAAGAGCGAGTATCACCAGCGGCTTTTCTGCCGCCAGTTTGAGAACAGCACTCGCAAGGCCTATCCGATAGTCACTTCTACTCCGGAAGAGGCCGCAAAGATTCCCGGCAGGCTGGAAGGTGATTATGACCTGATATTCTTCGATCTTCCCGGTACGGTCAATTCCCGTGGAGTGTTCGAGTCCGTCATGAACATGGATTTTATTTTCACCCCCATCGTGAAAGACCGGATGGTCATGCAGAGCAGTCTTTCCTTTGTTTCGACCGTGCAGGATTTCATTGGCCAGCATCCGAATGCTCCCTTGAAAGACATACATCTGTTTTGGAACCGCATGGACAGCCGCACGTCCAAGGAGCTCTTTGTGATGTACAATACCATCATATCCCGCATGGGATTGAAGGTGTTTGAGACCGTGCTTCCTGACCTTGAGCGATTTAACAAGGAGATGACTCCTTTGTCGAGGCAGCATTTCCGCTGCACTTTGCTTCCTCCTTCTGAAATTCTCCTAAAAGACAGCAGACTGGAAGCATTTGCGCAGGAAATGGAACGTATCATTTTTCCCGGATAAAAACTATGGCAAAGAAAAGAGAAATATTCAAGGTGAATGAAGATGCCCTGAAGGACATGATGGCCAGTGAGTCCATCTCATGTGCCAAACCAGAGACAGGCAGCATTGAAAATCTACCTTCCAGAGAATCAGAAAATGAAGTGCAAGAGGTGGAAAAACGTGAGCAGAAGAAGTTACGCAAAGCGGTACACACCGACCCGAATATGGATGAAAGGCTGGACCTGTATCGGACGCAGTTTTTGGAACGAAAAAAAACTGTCCAAAAGCGGCAAACCTATATCAGTTACGAAATCTATCAAAGATTGGCCCGTGCACTTCCCATTTTTAATGCAGATATGACTATACCCGCTTTTCTGGACAATGTGCTGACGCATCATCTGGATACTTATAGTGAAGAACTTGACGAGCTATTTCGTCGCAATACCCAAAAATCATTCTGATATGGAAGAACTGATATATCTTTGTGTCCGGATTGTATGCATCGTTTATCTGCTGTACAGCGTGTATCGCTGGCGGACACGTATCGAAACCGTCTGCACCCTGCTTTATGGAAAGCCACCCGTGAAAAAAGAAAAGCCGGAAGCCTCCGGAACGGGGGCTGTAGCTTCTGAGGATGAGGTGATGGGAAGCACCCGTTACGTCTACCTGGACGAGAATGCCGGCAAGACGGCTGCCCCTTTCATGAGCCAGCCCCTTGAAAAGAACTTCATCGGGGAAGAGGAGAATGTGGAACAGGAAGAGGTAGAATGCAATCTTGCCCTTGAAAAGATGAAACTCCTGCAGCAAGAGCAGGAAGAGCTGGATGCCGGGAACCCCGATGTGGAATCCGTTTCGCCGGTCCTTTCGAGCAGGGATATGGAAACGCTGGGGGAATACCTGGCCCGCAAGGGAGAGGTCGGTGAGGAAAAGGCCCTGCAGGCAGCCCGTATTGTATTCTCCATCCAGCAGAGCAACCTGATTGACATTTTCACGTCCAATGCGGAAAACGCAAAAATGGTGGACGAACTTCTGGACAGGTATCTGGATGAAGACGGAAATCCCAAGCCGCTTCCCCCGAAAGAAAACGAAAACCCTGCGGACGGATGGCGGAAATATATCTGACCATGCGCCATCTGATGCCATCCGGTGCCATCTAATGACACACCTGTCCAACCGCTTTCCTTTACTGATATATTTGTCACCGAAATCAAATTTATGTCAAACCTCAAAAACGATTCTATCATGAGAAAAAGAATCCTCTTATCCGTATTCAGCGTGCTGTTCGCAGCCGGTCTTTTTGCACAGGGCCAGGGTCTGGCCGGCATCAACGAAGCCACCAGCCTCATGACTTCGTATTTCGACCCCGCCACCAAGCTCTGCTATGCCATCGGTGCCGTTCTCGGTCTGGTGGGCGGCATCAAGACCTACGGCAAGTTCAGCAGCGGTGATCCGGATACGTCCAAGACGGCGGCGAGCTGGTTCTTCGCCTGCATCTTCCTGATTGTGGCAGCCACCATTCTCCGCTCATTCTTCCTTTAATCCATGGAGTACCGCATCAACAAGGGCGCCGGACGCCCGATTGAGTTCAAGGGACTGAAGTCACAGTACCTGTTCATTTTTGCCGGCGGTCTTGTATCGGTCTTTCTGGTGGTGGTCATCCTCTATATGGCCGGTGTCAGTCAGTGGGTCTGCCTCACGTTCGGGGCCTTCTCCGGTTCGCTGACCGTATGGATGACCTTCCGCCTGAATGCCCGGTACGGGGAACACGGACTGATGAAGGCGCTGGCCGAAAAAAGCCATCCCCGCTACCTGACTGTCCGCCGCCGGATAAGAAGCCTATTAACCCCCAAGAAGAAAAAGAAGAAATGAGAAGCGTATTGAAAATCGCTGAGTTGGAAAGCCGCTTTCCAATCCTGGCCGTGGAGAACAACTGCATCGTCAGCAAGGATGGCGACATTACGGTGGCCTATGAAGTGGAGCTGCCCGAACTCTATACCGTGACATCCGCCGAGTACGAGGCCATGCACGGCACCTGGGTGAAGGCCATCAAGGTGCTTCCCGCCTTTTCGGTCGTGTACAAGCAGGACTGGTTCACCCGGGAAAGCTACTCTGCGGAGGGAGACGTTGCGGAAAGCTTCCTGTCCCGGAGCTATGCCGGCCATTTCAACGAGCGCCCCTATCTGCGGCACCGCTGTTTCCTATACCTGACCAAGACCACGCGTGAGCGGACCCGCCGCCGGAGCGACTTCAGCACCCTGTGCCGGGGATACATCCTCCCCAAGGAAATCACGGACTGGGATGCCGTGGTGAAGTTCCTCGAAGCCGTGGAGCAGTTCGAACGTATCATGAACGATTCCGGCCATGTCCGGATGAAACGGTTGCGAACGGAAGAACTGGTCGGTACGAAAGACGCTCCCGGGCTGTTCGAAAAGTACCTGGCCCTGGAAATGGAAGACAGACCTCCCGTATTGCAGGACATCTGCCTCGATCCCGAACGGATGAGGGTAGGTGACAAACGTCTCTGCCTGCATGTCCTTTCCGATACGGAGGACCTGCCCGCAAGCGTGGCTACGGACAGACGTTATGAGCGTCTGTCCACCGACCGCAGTGACTGCATGCTTTCGTTCGCCGCTCCTGTCGGGCTGCTGCTTTCGTGCAACCACATCTATTCCCAGTATGTGTTCATTGACGATGCCCAGGAAATCCTGCAGCAGATGGAAAAGACCTCGCGCAACATGCTGTCCCTGTCCAGGTACAGCCGGAGCAATGCCGTCAACCATGAATGGACGGAAATGTTTCTGGACGAAGCCCATACCCAAGGACTGCTTCCCGTACGCTGCCACTGCAACGTGCTGGCCTGGGCGGATGACGGGGAGGAGCTCCGGCGCATCAAGAACGATACCGGAAGCCAGCTTGCCCTGATGGGCTGCGTGTCCCGTCACAACACGGTTGACACCCCCGTACTCTACTGGTCGGGCATTCCCGGAAATGCCGGTGACTTTCCGGCCGAGGAAAGTTTCCATACCTTCCTGGAGCAGGCCGTCTGCCTGTTTGCCTCGGAGACGAACTACCGCAGCTCTCCCAGTCCGTTCGGCATCCGCATGGCAGACCGCCGGAGCGGTGTTCCGGTCCACCTGGACATCAGCGACCTGCCCATGCGGAAGGGAATCATCACCAACCGCAACAAGTTCATACTCGGACCTTCGGGAAGCGGCAAGTCCTTCTTCACGAACCACCTTGTCCGGCAATATTACGAACAAGGATCCCATATCCTGCTGGTGGATACCGGAAACAGCTACCAGGGACTCTGCAACCTGATCCACAACCGGACCCGTGGGGAGGACGGCATCTACCTGACCTATGAGGAAGACAAGCCCATCGCCTTCAATCCGTTCTATTCGGAAACCCGGCAGTATGACGTGGAAAAGCGTGAGAGCATCCAGACCCTGATACTTACGCTCTGGAAGCGTGAGGATGAAACCCCGAAACGTTCGGAAGAGGTGGCGCTCTCGGGTGCGGTCAATGCCTATATCCGCAGGATTGCCGAAGACCGGACGCTGAAACCCAATTTCAACGGCTTCTACGAATTCGTGCGGGATAATTACCGCCGGATGATTGAGGAAAAGAAAGTGCGTGAAAAGGATTTTGACATAGACGGTTTCCTGAACGTACTGGAACCCTTCTACCGGGGCGGTGACTACGATTTCCTGCTGAATTCGGAAGAGGAACTGGACCTGACCGAAAAGCGCTTCATCGTATTCGAGTTGGACAACATCAGCAGCCACAAGGTTCTTTTGCCTGTGGTCACACTCATCATCATGGAAACCTTCATCGCCAAGATGCGCCGTCTGAAAGGCATCCGCAAGATGATATTGATTGAAGAGTGTTGGAAGGCGCTGATGTCCGCCAATATGAGTGGGTATATAAGGTATTTGTTCAAGACCGTCAGAAAGTATTTCGGTGAGGCAGTGGTGGTCACGCAGGAAGTGGACGATATCATCAGTTCGCCCGTCGTGAAGGAAGCCATCATCAACAACAGCGACTGCAAGATCCTGCTGGACCAGCGGAAATACATGAACAAGTTCGACCATATCCAGAAACTCCTGGGGCTGACCGACAAGGAACGGGGGCAGATCCTGTCCATCAACCAGGCCAACCACCCCGGGCGTATCTACCGTGAAGTATGGATCGGACTGGGAGGTACCCATTCGGCCGTATATGCCACCGAGGTCAGCGAGGAGGAATACGCCATCTATACGACGGAAGAATCGGAAAAGCTGGAACTTCAGAAGCTGACGGAAGAACTGGACGGCAATCTGCAGCTGGCTGTCAGGCAGCTGGCCAACCGTAGGAAAGCCGCCAGAAACAGTAACCTGTTAAACCAAGACAACCATGAATGACCCTTTTGAAACCGACCCGCAGAAACGCAGCGAAATCGTGGAGTGCTTCTACTGGTCCCTGATGAACGGCTGGGATATTCCGCGGGATATCCGTGAACACTACGGCTTTTCCAAAGACTACGAACTGTACCGGCAGCTGGAGGACATGGATCCGGAGGAATACCGGCAGCAGAGGCGGAAAGGTTCCGTGCCCGATATCCTTGAAGTGGATGCCAGGCTGACCCGGGCCGTAGAGCAGGTCTTCGAACGCCTCTGTACCCGTCCGCCCGCTGCGTATCTGGACCGGTTGCATGAAGAATGGCTGAAACTGAAGACACTGGAAGCCGATCCCGGACATGTGGAAAACCCGTTTGTGACACCTTCTTTTCTGGTCAGGTACGGTATAGACCGGAGTGCTTCCGACACCGTCAGACAAAAGCAGGCGCAGACAGCCTGCAGGAAACTGGAGGAACGGATGGCAGGGATGACCGGCAAAAGGCAAACCCGGGAAACGGAGCCGGCTTCACGTCCGTTACGCAACCGGCAGCCTTGCCGGAAAGCCCATATACCGGTTGTCGCCAAACCGAAAGGACGCGGGAAGGGACTCTGAACAGATGGCAAAACAAGAACAACATCATGAAAAGACAAGACATGAAAAACAGACAGTTGTACAGACTGGCCGCCTGCCTGGTCGGGGCGGCAACGCTGCTGCTCCAGAGCTGCAGCGGAAACAGAAACTGTGACCGCCTTTGCGGTTCATGGAGCAGTGTGGAAGGCAAGCCCGACGTCCTTATCTATAAGGAAGGGGATGCCTACAAGGTGACGGTGTTTTCCCGAAGCGGCAGGACGAGAAAACTGAAGCCGGAAACCTACCTGCTGGTGGAAGAGGACGGGAACCTGTTCATCAACACCGGCTACCGCATCGATGTCGCCTACAACGAGGCGGCCGACATACTGACCTTCTCCCCGAATGGGGATTATGTAAGGAAGGAGGTAAAGCCATGAGAAGAGCGGTTCTCCTGCTGGGCATGGGAGCCCTGCTGCTGGCCGGAGAAGTCCGGGCGCAATGGGTGGTGACCGATCCGGGCAACCTGGCCCAGAGCATCATCAACATGTCGGACAATATCGTGCACACTTCCGCAACGGCCACCAATACCGCACAGAACTTTGCGGAAACAGTGAAGATCTACCAGCAGTACAAGAAATACTACGATGCGCTGAAATCCGTGAACAACCTGGTGAAGGATGCCCGCAAGGTCAGTGAAATCATCCTGATGGTCGGCGATGTGTCGGAAATCTATGTGACGAACTTCCGGAAGATGCTGGGCGACGAGAATTTTTCCCCGCAGGAACTGGACGCCATCGCCTTCGGGTACACCCGGCTGCTGGAAGAGAGCAACGGCGTGCTGCAGGACCTGAGACAGGTCATCAATGTCAGTACCCTCTCGATGACGGACAAGGACCGGATGGATGTGGTGGACGGCTGTCATGCCAGCATGCGCCGCTACCGCAACCTGGTGAACTATTATACGAACCGGAACATTGCCGTGAGTATCCTCCGTGCCCGGAAGAAGAACGATCTGGACCGCGTACTGGCGCTCTACGGAAGTGAAACCTCCAAATACTGGTAGCCTATGGTTTTGTTATCCGTTGATTTTTCCAATCTCCATACCATACTGGAAAGCCTGTATCAGGAGATGATGCCCTTGTGCGGGGACATGATGGCGGTAGGTAAAGGTCTGGCCGGACTCGGTGCCCTGTTCTATGTGGCCGTGCGGGTCTGGCAGTCACTCGCCCGTGCCGAACCCGTGGATGTCTATCCGCTGCTGCGTCCGTTTGCCATCGGCATCTGCATCATGCTCTTCCCGACGCTGGTGCTCGGAACGATGAATACGGTACTGAGTCCGATCGTGCAGGGAACCCACAGGATGCTGGAGGGGCAGACGATGGACATGCAGCAGTACCGGGAACAGAAGGACCGGCTGGAACGGGAAGCCATGCTGCGGAATCCGGAAACGGCCTACCTGGTGAGCGATGAGGAGTTCGACCGTCAGATAGACGAACTCGGCTGGTCTCCCGATGCCATGGCCACCCGGATGGGCATGTACATGGAAGTGGGCATGTACAGTCTGGAAAAGAGCATCCGCGACGGCTTCCGCAGCCTGCTTGAGCTGCTGTTTGCAGCCGCTTCCCTGCTGATAGACACGATCCGTACCTTCTTTCTGGTGGTTCTCTCCATCCTCGGTCCGGTGGCTTTCGCCTTCAGCGTGTGGGACGGCTTCCAATCCACGCTCAGCCAGTGGTTCACCCGTTACATATCCGTCTATCTGTGGCTCCCGGTGAGTGACCTGTTCAGCTGCATGCTGGCCAAGATACAGGTGCTGATGCTTCAGAACGACATCCTGGAGCTCCAGAACAATCCCAACTATTCGCTGGACAACTCCAATTCCGTGTATGTGATCTTCATGCTCATCGGCATCATCGGCTACTTTACCGTACCGACCGTGGCCGGCTGGATTGTACAGGCCGGTGGAGCGGGCAACTACAGCCGCAACATCAACCGTACCGCAACCAAGGCCGGAGGATTTGCCGCGGGCGCAGCCGGCTCTGCATTGGGCAACATCGGAGGACGCCTGCGTGGAAAATAACCGAAAAACAATCATGAACAGATGGAATTCAAGTCATTGACCAATATCGAAAGCAGTTTCAGACGGATACGTCTGATGCTGGCAGCCTTTGTAGCATGTTGCACGCTCGTGACCGTCTTCGCCCTGTGGCACTCCTACCGCTTTGCGGAGAAGCAGCGCGAGAAGATCTATGTGCTGGACGGCGGCAAGTCGCTCATGCTGGCCCTCTCGCAGGATCTGGCGCAAAACCGTCCGGCCGAAGCCCGGGAGCATGTGCGCAGGTTCCATGAACTCTTCTTCGGCCTGTCACCGCAGAAAGACGCCATCGAGCACAACATCAACCGTGCGCTCCAACTGGCCGACAAGAGTGCCTACCACTATTATGTGGATTTTGCCGAAAAGGGGTATTACAACCGTCTTATATCCGGCAACATCAACCAGGCGGTGCGGGTGGACAGCGTCCTCTGCGACTTTTCCGCCTACCCCTACAAGGCCCGTACCTATGCCCGGCAGATGATCATCCGGCAGAGCAACGTGACGGAGCGTTCGCTGGTCACCGAGTGCCAGCTCCAGAACACTTCCCGTTCGGATGACAACCCCAACGGATTCATCATCGAGCACCTGACCATTCTGGAAAACAAGGACCTGAGGAGTGTGGAGCGATGAGAAGGAATCCGATCAGGCAGGCAGACCTGGCACTCAGACTGTTCTGCCGCCGGCTGGGCCGGAAACAGCGAAAGATTGTCCTGGGCATCCTGTTCGTCCCGTTTGCCCTTTCCTGTATCTGTACGGCCGTTGCCCCTCTGACGGACGGCAGGAGCCGTGATACGGAATATCTGTGGATGAGACAGGACACACTCCGGAAACATTTTATTCAAACGATAACCGAAGATGCAGAAAGAAGAAATCAAGAAACAGCTGGAACGGCTGCTCAAGCCGTTCAGGATTCCGTTCCGCAGGGACGGGGAACCGCTGACTGAGGAACAGAAGCGCCGTCGTGCCCGCTTCGTGGTATATCCGCTCATAGGCCTGCTGTGTCTGGGCAGCCTTTACCTGATATTTTCTCCTTCGAAGGAGGAAGAGACCAGACAGAACCGGGGGAAAGGGTTCAATACCGAAATCCCTTCCCCCGAGGACAAGGAACTGGAAGGCAACAAGAAGGATGCTTATGAGAAGGCATTGCTGGAACAGGAAAGCCGGAAACGGAAAACCTTCTTTGATACGGCCGAATCCATGTTCCGGAACGAACAGCCGAAGGACAGTGTCCGTTTGCCGGATACCTTTCCCAAGGAACCGGATGCAGACCCGGAAAGGATGGAAGGTCCTGCCGGAGCGGTCACTTCCTCCGCCGGAGCATACCGGCAGATGAACCGTACCCTCGGGAGCATCTATGAACCGGCGGCGGATCCAGAAAAGGAGAAGCTGCTGGAAAGAATCGAAGAACTGGAACGGCAGCAGGCGGACAGACAGGAAACATCCCCGGGAATGGAAGAGAAAATGGCCCTCATGGAAAAGTCATATGAACTGGCCGCCAGGTACAACAGCCGGCAGGCAGCCCCGTCCGTCCTGCCTGCTGCAAAAGCGGAAGACCGTCCGGCCATGCCGGTCAAGCGGCTGCAGAACCAGGTGGTGTCCAGCCTTTCCGCACCCCTGACGGAAGAGGAGTTCCTTTCCGTCTATGCCGGTGAACGGAATACCGGATTCCACACCCCCGTCGGCAGGAAGACCGTGACAACCGGAAATACCATTGCCGCCTGTGTGCATGGTACGCAGACCGTATCCGACGGGCAGGCTCTCCGGCTCCGGCTTACGGAACCCATGGCCGTGGCAGACCGGTTCATCCCGAAAGGGACCGTGCTGGTCGGTGCAACCCGAATCCAGGGGGAACGGCTGGAAATCGTCATTCATACCTTGGAAGCGGGTGGCAGCATCCTTCCCGTGGAACTGGAAGTCTATGATACGGACGGGCAGCAGGGAATCCTGATTCCCCATTCGCTGGAGTATGATGCCGCACGGGAAATTGCAGCCAACATGGGCAGTTCGATGAACAGCAGCATCAACATCTCCACCGATGCCGGAGCCCAGATTGCTTCGGATGTGGGAAAAGGCGTACTGCAGGGCGTTTCGCAGTATATCACCAAAAGGATGCGTACGGTCAAGGTCACGCTCAAGGCCGGACACCGGGTGCTGCTCCATTCCCCGGAACAATAAGAAACAATGAACATCAAAACAATCGTTAAACCCAAGCACATGAAGAAGATTCTTATGGTATTTGCCCTCCTGACGGGCATGCTGGCTGCCATGGCGCAGCAGAGCAACGGAGATCTGTATGAAGGACTGACCCGGAAAATCGGTTTCAGCCGGATGATTCCACCCCACGGGCTGGAGATCACGTACGACAAGACCGTCCACGTCATTTTCCCCGCACCGGTGAGATACGTGGACCTGGGGTCACCCAACCTGATTGCCGGCAAGGCTGACGGTGCCGAGAATGTCATCCGCGTGAAAGCCACGACCCGCCATTTCCGGCAGGAGACCAACATGTCGGTCATTACCGAAGACGGAAATTTTTACACCTTCAATGTCAAGTATGCCGATGAGCCCCTGCTGCTGAATGTGGAGATGTGTGACTTCATCCATGACGGGGAATCGGTGAACCGTCCGAACAACGCCATGGAAATCTACCTGACAGAACTTGACAACGAGTCCCCCCGGCTGGTCCGGCTGATCATGAAGTCTGTCCATGAGAATGACAAGCGCCGTATCCGCCACATCGGCAGCAAGCGTTTCGGGGTCCAGTTCCTGCTGAAGGGAATGTATACCCACAGCGACCTGCTCTATTTCCATACCCAGGTGAAGAACACCTCGCACGTACCGTTCGATGTGGACTTCATTACCTTCAAGATCGTGGACAAGAAAGTGGTGAAGCGGACCGCCATGCAGGAGCAGGTGATTTATCCGTTGCGTGCCTATAATTATGTGACACGTGTAAACGGCAGGGACTCGGAATGTACGGTATTCGCCCTTCCCAAGTTTACGATACCGGACGACAAGAAACTGGTGGTCGAGATGTTTGAGAAACAAGGTGGCCGTCACCAGCGTTTTGAAGTGGTCAATGAAGACCTTGTCCGTGCAGAAATCGTCAACGAACTGAAAGTACGATGAAGAGAAAGTGGATGTGTATGTGTATGCTGGTCTGCCTGCTTGCCCTCTCCGTAGGGCAGGCTGCTGCCCAGCGCTGCCTGCCCGGGATGCAGGCCGTGGAAATGCGTGGAGGCATGGCTCCTTCAGCAGGTTATTTTGCCGGCTTGGGTGTGACCACCCATGCCAAGGGCGGCAACAGATGGGTGTTCGGTGCGGAATACCTCTACCGGAAGCATGATTACCGGATGGTCACCTTGCCGTCTGCGCAGTTTACCGCTGAAGGGGGCTATTATCTCCAACTACTATCCGATGCAGGGAAAACCCTCTTCTTTCACGCGGGAGTGTCCGCATTGGCCGGATACGAAACGCTGAACTGGTCGGAACGGACACTGTATGACGGGGCCCGGCTGAAGAACGGGGATGCCTTTGTCTATGGCGGTGCCCTGACCCTGGAAATGGAAGTTTACCTCAGTGACCGGATTGCCTTGACTGCCTCCGTGCGGGAACGCTTCCTGTGGGGCGGCAGCCTGGACCGTTGCCAGTTGCAGTGCGGTGCCGGATTCCGATTTTATCTGGATTGATGCAGGATGGAGATAGAACAGCTCAGGCAGGTGCCTTTGGTCGACCTGCTCACCCGGTTGGGGTTTGCTCCCGCTTACCGGAGAGGACAGGATGTATGGTACAGGTCTCCGCTGCGGGAAGAGCGGACTGCCTCGTTCAAGGTGAATACAGACCGGAATGTCTGGTTCGATTTTGGGCTCGGCAAAGGTGGTGACATATTCCACCTTGCCGGAGAACTGACGGGAAGTACGGACTTCAGCAGGCAGGTGGATTTTCTCTCGGGTCAATCGGAACACTTGCCGTTGGCTCCTCGGCCAAGGTCTGCCCGGCAGCCATCGGCATCCTGTTTCGAACAGGTGAAGGTAGCCGGCCTGTCCCATCCGGCCTTGAAGGATTACTTGGAGAAAAGGGCAATACCACCGTTTCTGGCCCAAACGCACTGCCGGGAAATATCCTACAGTATCCGTGGAAAGCGGTATTTTGCCATCGGCTTTGCCAACCGGAGCGGTGGCTACGAGGTACGCAATCCCGGGTTTAAGGGATGCATCTCTCCAAAGGACCTGTCCTTGGTTCCTCTTTCAGATCACAAGCAGGACAAGTGCTGCGTGTTTGAAGGAGTGATGGATTTCCTTTCAGCCTTGGTCCTGGGACTGGCAGGGAAAGAAGACTGTCTGGTCTTGAACTCCGTGTCGAATCTGGAAAGGTCGTATGCCTTGCTGGACAGCTACCGGGAAATCCGGTGCTACCTGGACAGGGATGCTGCCGGGCAGTCAGCACTGAACAAATTGCTCCAACGATACGGAAGCCGCCTTTCTGACGGATCCGGAGTCTATGAAGGAAGCAAGGATTTGAATGAACATCTGATAAAAGTGAAAGAAAACACATGAAGACAACAAGTATGAGAAACGAAAGAAGAATGGCCGGCTGGCTGGTTTTGTGGTGTATGGGATTACTGGCGATGGCGGTTTCCTCCTGTGATTCGGAGTTGGATGTGCAGCAGCAGTACCCGTTTACGGTGGAAACCATGCCGGTCCCCAAACAGCTGGCCAAGGGTGAAACGGCGGAAATACGCTGTGAAGTGAAGAGTGAAGGGGATTTTGACGGAACAGTCTATACCATCCGGTATTTTCAGTACGATGGAACGGGTTCCTTGAAACTGGAGAACGGGATGGTATTCAAACCGAATGACCGCTATCTGCTGGAAGATGCGAAATTCCGGCTGTATTATACTTCCCGGTGTGACGAAGCGCAGAATCTGGTTGTGGTGGTGGAGAACAACTGGGGAGATTGGGTGGAGATGGAATTCGATTTCAACCATGCCGACGAGGAGTCTGAGAATGAGCCGAAAAGTTCGCAGCCGGATAAAGAAGGAGGTGCATGACAAGACAGACTAAACGACGCAGTATGCTTTGGGCACTCTTTCTGACTATCCTTGCAGGAGGATTGAATGCCCAGGGAAATGCGGTCAATCCGCTTTGGGAATCGGCTGTTGAATGTATCATGAAATACGAAAGTTGGCATGGTCCGGAACATTATCCCTATGTGGCATTTGGTCATCGTATCCGTCCGGGCGAACGGTTTCCATCCCGTTTGACGAGAAAGGAAGGGGAACAGCTTTTAAGAAAGGATTTGAAGGAACTGTGTGCCCTCTTTCGCCATTTGGGAAAAGATTCATTGATCATAGCTTGCCTTGCTTATCAGGTGGGTCCATACCGGCTTCTCGGCTATGGAAAGATGCCCAAAAGTACATTGGTCAGAAAGCTGGAATCCGGTAACAGGGATATCTATGCGGACTTTGTGAAATATTGCCATTACAAAGGAAAGAAGATTCCGTCCATAGAAAGAAGAAGGAAAGAAGAATACGAACGGTTGTTCGTACCCTGAATGTAGCGCCAGCCGTGAAGCATCATGCAGTTCACGGCTGGCGCTTTACAATGTCCGGTTCAGAAGGATGGACAGGGGATAGATGAACCGGTTGTATTGTTTCAGTGCCTCCAAATCCAACGTCGCGTTTCTGTACGGATTAGATTCCTCCGAGTAGAAATAGACGTCCGTAGTATGGTTCCCGTTTTGGACAAATATGCCGTTCAAAGGAATCTCATTGACATCTTCAAAACTCTCCAAGGGAAGTTTTTCAATGGAGCCGGTTTCTCTGTTGCCAAGCGTATTGGCATAACGGTTGAAAAGAACAAATCCCTTTTGAGCATAATCAATCCGCATTCCATAGGGCCGGTTGCAATAAAAACCGATCTTGGCTTTTTCCTGTAAGTCATTCATTATACATACGGTTTTGTTTTGTTGCTGAATTCTGTTTCTGATTTTCTTTTGTTTTCTTTCCAAATTTGACTTCACACAATAATCATACGCTTCCTTACGGAATGCTTCACGTTGCCGGGTACCGGTTTTGCCGAACTCGGCATCCATGAGGTCATCTATGCTGGTCAAGGGCTTGTTTATTGTTTCCATCATGCTGTTTTGGGTTAATCACGTCTTTTTGAATTTCATACAAAGTCAAAGATTGGCTGTTTCGATGCTGTCATACTGGATCCGGACAGCCAGGATTCCTTTCAACAGGTTCATAATGATTGTTCTCATCAAAGCAATGTATGCAGGTACCCGGAAAATCGGTAATCAGCCGGTGTCTGATTGAGTCTATACCTTTGAACACGGTAAACCAGATGGACCATTGTCCGTTACAATGGGCATAGTCTATCACATCATTTTCCGTTATAGCACCTTTCAGGTAGAGTTCTTTGTATCTGGATGCTTTGTTCCATGCTTCAAAGCGATATTTCCATCGGAAGTCTTTCGGAGAAGGAGACTTGTCAGTTCCAGGGTATCTTTGAAGTTGTATCAGGTCCAACAAATTCTGGGCTTTCTTCCTTGACAGTTCCGACATATCGCCATTGACATGGACTCTCCCTGTTTCATCATAGATAAGACTATAATAAGTATTGTTCAAATGAGGCCAGTGACAATCGGCATCCACTTTTGTGCCTTTATTGCTGTTGCAGACTTTACAGCACAACAGGAAATTATCCCATTCTGTCTCAGCTCCACCTTTACTTTTAGCGGCAAGATGTTCCACATCCAGCGTGGGGATTTTTTCACATCCCTCGCAATAGGAACAAAAAGCACCGATGTTGGCACTCAAAGGGAACTTGGCATCACCATAATCAGGATAATGTTCCTTTATCCGATGTTCTATCTTTTGGTTGTTTGAATCCGTGTAACAGATCAGTTCTCCGGGTCGTTTTTTCTCAACAGGTCTCATAATTGTTTCTGCCTTGCTTTAAGTTCCGTCTTGACCAGCGCAAGATAGGCCGGGTCATCGCTGAATTCCGCTTCGATTTCGTTAAGGCGAGCCTTTAGCTCATCTCTGTCCGCACTTCCCTTATCGGTTGCTTCAAACAAGCGTGATGCAACTTCCACCATTTCATTGAAGCGTCTGCTCCGGATATCTTGCTGCAATCCCATACGTTCTGAAGTGATATCCTCCAGCCCTTCCCGGAAGGGTTCTCCAGAGGTCAGGACATTTGGGTCAAAGCTTACAAGCTGTCCTTCCTGAAGACTTTGAACAATGAAAGGGCTATGCGTGGATACGATGAACTGTATCATGGGAAAGGCATTTGTCAGATCCTGCAAGACATGTTTCTGCCAGTGCGGGTGCAAATACAGGTCTATTTCGTCAATCATGACAATTCCGGGAGTCATCTTGATTGCATGCTGTCCTAGAAAACCGTTCAGTTCAATACAGCGGTGAGCGATTTCAGCGACAATGTTGATCATGGACTGAAGTCCGTCACTCATGTAGGAAAAGTGATGACGGGATGGGGTATGTCCGGTAACGCTGACCACGGCTTCAATCTCTCCGTTGTCGAAATCTATCTCAGACAAGGCTGGAATGGCCAGCTGCAAAGCTTCAAAAAAAGCCTCTCTTGTGCCTTCAAATTCTTTCCTGTCTTTGATATTCTTGTCGTAGTGCTTCAACCACTCCATGGCTCCCTCGAAATCCACTTTGTCATGCAAGGCAAATTTGTAGGCTTTTTCAATTCGGGATGCTCTTTCTTTGACTGTAGACTTGCTTTTGGCCTGAGCATCACTGGTCCTTTTGGCTCCAAAGGAAAGGACTAACGGATAAATGGAGTTTTCTTTTTCTTCATTCCTTAAATGTTCCATACGGTGAACCGCATCTATCAGTTCACCTGCCGAAACGCGTGTATGTGTGGTGTAATTGCCTGCATATTCCCTGTACCAACGGATGGGTACAAATGACACTTCAGGACAATGCCCATCCGAAGATGTGGTTATCGGAAAATCGGCATGGATGGTTATTCTGGGCTTCTCTGTATTGGGAACATAATCTCTCAGCTCCTGGTCAAATCTCATGAATTTGTCGAGTGAACTGAAATTGCGGCGATAGTAAGTTCCACCGGGAAGCGTTTTCAGGCTCTGCAGATAAGCTCCCAAACCCACTTGAAGTGCTTTCAGCAAGGTGGTCTTACCGGCCGTGTTGTTTCCGATGACAACCGTAAGGTTTCCATTGAAAGTGACTGTCTCGTTCTGGAAACCTTTGAAATTGACTATATTGACCTCTTTGATTCTCATATGCTTTGAATGTTTTTATGCGATCCTATTGTCCCATATTAAACAAAACGGTTCAATCAACAATAAGTTCGCTTCTTTTTACATCAAGTAATTTGGAAATTTGATTGATGGTCTGCAAATCCGGCTGCGTTTTTTGCGAGCACCATTTGCTGACAGTGCAGGTTGACTTTCCCAACTGCTCTGCCAGCCATTTGCTGGTAACATGCTTTTCTGCCAAAACAGCCTTGATCCTATTCAGATTTTTATCTTTATCCATATACAAAATTAAACTTCAGCGCAAAGTTATATAATTTATTCTACATTGCATTCTGATTCATAATTTTCTTTGGATATCCGGTTTTGAATATCTGCGGTCATCAGTCCCATAAAGAAGGCGGCAGGTTCTTTTCCAGATATTCCAGTTCTTTTGCAGCATTCAACAGATGCCGTATCTGATTGTCCGCTGTATGATTGTCAGCATATTCTTCCTTGCTGATGCGTCGGATGGAAGGCAGACCGCTGAATTGCAGGGTCGGATTGACTTTCCATCCGTCCGTAAACTTGTCCGGCATGAGGCTGTCGTGACAGATGACCTCACCGACACACCCGTGAATCAGCATGTTGCATACGGTCATCATGCAGCAGGTCCGGCTGATGTCTTCACCGACCAGGTAATTGCCCGGAAAATGTACATGGTAGGCCAGCAGCAGCCTTCCGCTTCCGCAGGTCGGGTCACTGATGCGTTTGCCCGTAGTGCCTTTCTCAGTCCTTGTACATTGGACCATCAGCTCGCAGATGGAAGCCGGGGTGAAAAACTGGCCGAGATACTGCTGCCCGCTTTTTGAACAGTAGGCCATGTGAAGCTCCCCGAATGCATCGAACCAGCCGGACAGGGCAGTCTGCCGTTGCATGATGCCGACCCATTCCCGGGTCATCTCCAGGAATGCCATATTCTGCTGCCGCTTGTATTTCCAGTCCTTCAGGGGTGGAGCACCCGGTGAGAATCCGTGTATGATATACCGCAGCAGGTCATTGAACACCTGCTGGACTTCGTAGCCGCATTCTCCGGCCAACCGGCTGATGATTCGGTCGAGCGGCTTGACTTCGTTGGATAATTCAAATTTTGCCATATGCTTGTTGTTATAGGTGATTGTTTTCCGTGTATGCTTCCCGGTTCTGTACATACCGCTCCACTTGCCGGGCGACCATGTCACAGAACTTCTGTCCTTTGTCCTCCTCTCCTCTGAAATAGGCTATCATGCCCAACAGGTTCTTTTCGTAGTAGTGGACCCATTTCTCGTAGTAGTGTACACCCGGCACGGAACCGAAGGTTTCCTGAAACAGCTCCCGCGTCAGTTCTTCATCCGGATACCGGTTGTATTCCCAGAAAGCCAGTTTCAGCCATTCGTTATAGTTCAGTTTCATCAGACAAATGATTTTAATGGTGATACATATATATAAGGTAAGAGGCATACAGGTGGAGATGATGTTCCTCTCCTGTATGCCTCATGCCGCAATCCGGATGCGGTTTACGTATGGATGCTCCATCCGTGGAAACGGTCCAGGGTTACGGCAAACGACCGGTCCGGGCTGCCGTGATACAGCAGTCCGCCCACAATGCCGATTTTTCCGTCCGCATACCGTTCGCTGAATCCGAACGAATAAGGGGCTGAGTCATAATAAAGTTCGATTTCACAGCCTTGTCCGTTCTTTTCCCATTGCTGGAGACGTTCCAGGCAGTTCTGCAAAGTCCGGTCCTGGATGGAGTTGGCATACTGTACGACCTTGTCGTAATGTTCTTGTGAACAACAGATTTTCATGATGATAGAATTTTAAAAGTGAATGAATCGTTTGATATTCAGTCTATCCAGAATGTGCCGCAATGAGGGCAGCGGCATCCGGCCGGATAGTTGTTGGAGTAGCGTACGTCACGGTGACGCTTGTAGTTCATGTCTCCGAATGTGCATCGTCCGCTGCGGAAAGTCCTTTCATAAGCCTCTTCCTGTTGTTGGTATCCGGTCATCCGGCTTTTCCGGATGGAACCGTTGAAGGGCCGCATGTCCGTCTCCCACCGGGTGGCCTGGCACCAGTCGTGGCTCATGCCGCAGATCTCAACCGCATAGGAATAATGTACCTGTGAATCCACAAACAGATTCTCCCGGCAGAACGGCAGGGTGATGTCCAAGGGAATGTGTACGTGATAACCTGAACCGTTGCGGCTGTCAACGATGGCCACCACCACATTTCCGCCGAAGCGGATACGTTGGAAATCCTCCTTTTTTCCGGGACTGATGAGTCTGTCAAACCGGGCATTGAAGTAAATCCGTAGTTCTCCGCCGTATGAAGCGTTTTCAACGAGTTCTTTAACCGGTCCGTCAAATTTTCCTTTGGGAAGGCGGAGTGCACGCCGTACCTTGTAGCATGCCATGGATACCGATTCACCCCGTTCCGGGCAGCCTGTGCTGTAACCGTCTATTTCTACTCCGAGGGAATAGAACAGATTGGTGTCGCAGGAATTCCGTATCAGGTCCTTTGCCGGATTCGAATCATTCCGCTCATAGATGAGGTCACGGATCTGTTCCTCGTGTTCTTTAAACAATCCGGACAGACCCGCTTTCTCCATATTTCTGCGTGTCTCGTCCATATATTCCTCCAGATTCTCCTGTTCCTGGCTTTCATACCATTCGAAACTCTTTTCATACAGACTTTCCAGGCTGTTGGACCGGAGACATTTCTCCTGAATATCTTCATGTTCATCCAGACTGTCCCGGTAATCCACATAAAATAGGCTGATATATCTGGGCAGAAACTCCGTAATTTGCGATATAGGGTTCATAGGATTGGATATTTTAAGTTATACCATTTTGTTTTTCAGTTTTCGGCTGTCAGTTCATCTTCATATACTTCCAGCTCCAGGCCGCTCTCGACCACCCGTACCAGCCAGCGGTAAGGCAGTCTCTCGATCAGTTCAACGGCACGGTATCCCCTGTAGGGGCGTTTCAGAAATACAATGTCTCCTTCTTTCATTACAGGATAGCTTTTAAGGTGGATGAATCGGAAATGTTTTCCATGCAATTCTCTCTTTTGACCGTCCTCAGCCGCTTCAGCAGATAGAGGAAGTAGTCCCGGTCGTAGATACGGAACAGGAACTCTTCTCCGGTCTCCTTGACCTGCCCGAAGAAAGTGGCGGATTCCCGGTTGGTGGGATACTGGAAAAAGCAGCCGCCGGAAATGATGGTAAGATCTTCCTGGAACGCACGGTCCATCAGGCAGTCCGGTGTTTCATAGGTACCTTTTCCCCAACAGTACCGGTAATGGCTGTTCCGCAGGCTTTTCAGGGTATGGGCCATATCTGTCCTTGCCTGCCGGCGGTCATCCCGGTAGACAAGGTTGCACAGGAAAACCGGTGCTTTGCCGTCCACTGAAAAGGAATAAGGTGTCATATGCCAGAGGTCCGTGTCGTTATCACCGACCGGTGTATCCTTCCCTTTGAGGAGGAAAGCCTTCCGCCGTATCAGTTCCATGTGCCGGTCCACTTCCTTGTCCAGTATGGCTTGCGGTGTGCAGACGGACCGGATTCCCTTGAAGAACCGGTTTTCCCGTGTAAAGCAGAATTCGGCCAGTTCCCCGTAATAGGGCTCGGACAGGAAGAAGGAGTCCTCCCGCTTCCGTATCGGTGGAAGCACGTTCAGCCGTTCAAGATATTCCTTCTTCGTGATTTCCTCGAAGGGGGCACACAGTGCCTGCCGGTAAAGGCGCATCCGCTTTTCCATCTGGCGGGGTGACAGGGCCGTGATGTACGGATTGTCTTTCCGGATGCGCAGCTCTTCCAGCGTTTCTCCGCTACTGTCGCTGTGCAGTCCGTCTGACATGATTGTCAGGCAGACCCCGCTGAAACAGCGGGAATCTGCAATGAATCGGGTTCGGCTGTCCATGGCTACAGCGAGTTGAGGTGCAACACACGTTGGGCGGCAAGCACCGCATTCTGCGTCAGCTGGCGCTGCCAGGCCTGCTGCTTGGGAGACCACTTGAATCCGGAAGCCTTCAGCTCCTTGCGCATCCCGTCGTTGGGAATGTTTTCGAAGAGAATCTGCAGCCGGTCGGCTTCGTAGTTCCAGACCAGCGTTCCCCCTTCAAACGCCACTTCCCGTTTTTCCTTCTCCCGGATTTCTTTCAGTTTCAGCCGGTTCTGGCGGGCCACTTCCGGCAGCTGGAAGAAACGGTTGCGTGCCGTGATGACCGGCTTGCCGCTGCGGGCATTGTACTCCCGGATCAGGTCCACCGCCTTCTCAACGATTTCCACTTCACCCTTGCCGGCATAGGTGCTTACCTTGTTCAGGATGCTGCTGACGAACAGGGCACGGCTGTACCCTCTGGCTCGTCCTGCATCAATTTCATGGATGGTGTGTGCGCTGCTGGAAATGTCCCGTTTCAAGCGGTTCCATGACTCTTCCTGATGTTTTTCCAGATTGGAAACATCCTTCATTCTTTCATTTTCTTTCATGTCTCATTGATTTTTAGGTGAAACTTCCGGTTCCGTGGAACCGGTATTTGATTTGATTGTATATCCTTTTGTCCGTTCATGCATCTGTTTCATGGCAGGACAGGAATCCGTAGTCAGCCGAGTCATCCGGCACATCGTCCCATACCAGCCGGTAATCCTCGTAGATCCGGCTCCAGTCCTCTGCAGACAGGCGCGGAAAAGAGGGGGAATACAGGCTGCGGAGGTCTTCCAGCGACAGGGACGGGTGCCGGTGCAGAATGTCGTGAATCTCCTCCTCGCACTCGAAGAAGGAATCATAGAGTGCATCTGTCCCCTGATGGACATAGACGGCTGTGCAGTCCTCAATGAGATGCTCCACGAAGTCCAGACATTTCTGCAGGTCCTTCTTGACGGTGATTTCCTCGTCCGTATGGGCATTGTAATAACCGCAGCTGACATTGGCACAGCTCACTTCCAGCCCGTTCTCCTTCAGCGTGAGGACATCCGTCATCAGTCCGTTGTTCTCCGCATAGCCCCACCTTTCGGGAGCAGCCTCCCGGATGAACTCTCCGGAACACAGCTCCGTGAAGCTGATGGCCGTAATCAGGTCGGAATTCCCTTTCCGGTCGGGCTGGACGACAAACCGCACGTCGTCAAAGAACGGCATGTATGCCCGGGAACTGCCCCTGCACCCGGTTTCCTCCTCACGGAAGAACACGACCTTGAGGACATCGTATTTCCGCAGGCATTCCAGACAGATGAAGATGCCGTTCTTGTCATCGGCCCCCAGGTTCTCGAATCTCCGCTTTGACGGGGAATAGCCGAAGAGGATGCCTTTGGCTTCGACGGCCCTAAAGTCCTTTGAATGCCTGCAATGGGACACCTGGTCCAGATGGCTCACTAGGCAGGGATAGGACTCGCCGCTTCCCTTGGTTACATACAGGTTCCCGAAGCTGTCCTTTTCCAGGCTGATTTCTCCGGGAAGCCCGTTGATGTAGGAACAGAGGAAGCGGACCATCTTCTGTTCCTTTCCGCTCGGGCTGTATATGCTATACAGCTTCTTCAATAGTTGCGTATTCATGTTCTTCTTCATAAGCGTTCGTATCATCGGAATAATTCAGTGGAAGGCCGGTTTCCGGATCCAGCAGGTCGTAGTATTCATCTTCGAAACAGCCCGCCTGCCCGTTCTCCAGCAGACTTTCCACGGTATCCACATGGATGGTCTGGGACCGGTAATCTTCTTCCTGCGGGTTCCAGATATGGATGTCCGTCAGTTCGTCCGCATCTTCAAACCAGGCCTTGTCATATTCGGAGTAATGCCAGTAGTTTTCCTTGTGGCTGCTTTCGGCATCCTCCCGGCATTGTTCGCAGCAATAGTATTCTTCGGTGATTTCCGAGTAGACGGAGTGGTCTGTCAGGCAGTAGCCTTCGCACCAGTCACAGCAGACCGTATCATCGTGATGGTAATAATCACCGCAGGAGGATATGTAGTTGAAATCCTCCAGGTCGTCCACATCCACTTCGATTTCCCGTCCCTGCATGTAGCAGACCCGGGTTTCCGTGCAGTAGCGCTGGTGGTATTCATCCCATGCCTCGTCGCTTTCGTCGTCATCGCCGTTCAGGTTCCGGTCGGTCGTGTCCAGCAGGTAGTCATCTTCCGAATGCTTGTAGTTGTAGGCCTTCCTTTCATCGTAGTCGTACCACTTGAAGGAATCCTGATAGGAAAGCGTATTGTCCATGCCCAGGTCGCAGTCTATCTCAAACCGGCGGTCAAAAAGCGAACTTCCGTCAATGCCGACAAATGCGTTCGCTTCATGGCAGGACGCCCCCACGATCTTGTATCCGTCGATGCGGTTTTCCTGGATCAGCTTGTTGACCAGCATGTATTTCAGCATCTCGTCCTCACCGGTGGTATACTGGCGCTCCAGCAGCCTCCACCGTCTGTTGTCCTGGTCGGTCACTTCGGTGAACAGGACAGCCCTTGCTACAATCTTTCCTTCCTCGTCCTTGAGATAGGCCGCTTTGGCCTTCACCGAGTCCAGATAGAAGAAATGTCTGTCCTTGTCCGTCATGCAGGAGTTGAAGTCTCCCTTGCACCGGTAGCTGTCATAGATGGCCTCGAAGTTGTTGTCCACATGCAGCTCCATATTGGACGTACAGCCCAGGGTGAACGTGTACCACTGCTTGGTGAACACGTCTCCGCACAGCCAGTTCACGACACTCGGGGAAAGGACCTTTCCTACGGAGGTCTCCAGCATGACGGCTCTCAGGAACTTGGCCGACTTCATCTTGAACACCCTGCTGCGTTCCATATTGACATAGCGGATGGAACCGTAGTCACCGTCTTCACAGATACCGCGAGATTCATCCGTGCGGTACTGCCCGGACCAGTAGGTGCATCCGATCAGCTCCACCTTGTGGGGAAGCGAATCATCTCGCTTGCCGGAACTGCATACGGCATCGGTGACAGACTGCTGCAGTTGAGCCATGTCCTTGATGTCAAGCAAGGTGAAATCATTCCTTTCCCGGCAATATTTCAGCAGGGCTGCATTCTTCAGATGGCTGAGCAGGATCTTGTTCTTTCTGACCTCTGCGCCGTTGCTTCTTTTTTCCACTGCGAAAATTTCCTTGAACTCTTCGTAGTTCCTGAACCGATAGTACAACATAGGCTAAAGGGTTGTGGCGTTAATGACTGGGTTATTTCCAAATGGCGGAATTGACCGGTCCGCCTGTTCTTCCCTGCCGGTATAGGCACATCCGCTTTCCGGTACGTATTCCGGAAAACCTTTCCAAGACTGGTATCTTTTCATGATTCTTGATGGATTAAATTTGACATGACCGGCTCCTTGGAGCGCGGTATTCCTGTTTCTTACATGCCCCGTCCTGTTTTTTGCCTTGTCCAAAGCAAGGCTTGGCGAAAAAAATACCGGAACGGAGTGAGGATGATTTTTTCCTGCCAACCAGCCCGCAAGGGCCGCCTTGCCTGCGACAAGGCAAAAAGCTATCTTTGCAGGGAAGAATCAGGAATATCTGCGGATGGATACTTGAAGAACCGCTGTCTGTTTGAGGGAATAAAAAAACGGGAATAACCTTGGATGGCTACTCCCGTTGTTGAGGTGAGGGTGGTTTTTACCGTTATGGATGGGTTGGCAATGCAAATTTGTCCTGTAAGGTCTGCATTTCAAATGCGATGGTGGAATTCATGATTTTTGCATAGATTCGGGTGGTACGTATATCCGTATGCCCCAGCATCTTGGCAATGGACTCCAATGAAACCTTGTTCGCTATGGCCAAGGAAGCGAATGTATGGCGTGCGATATGTGTGGACAGTTTCTTCTTGATGTGACAGATGTCGGCTATTTCTTTCAGGTACCCGTTCATGCGCTGGTTGGAAGGGACCGGCAGCAGGAATCCCCTTTCAGAGTAGCCCGGTCTCGACTTGTATTTTTCCAGAATCAGTCGGGGGATATCCAGAAGGGGGATGTCGCACATGTTGTCCGTTTTTTCCCTGGCCTTGCGGATCCACCAACGTCCGTCGTCAGCCTGCACGATGTGTTCAGCCTTCAGGTGCTTTACATCCGTAAAGGCGAGTCCGGTGAAAGAACAGAAGATGAAAATGTCCCGTACGGTTTGCAGACGCTCGATGTCGATGTCTTTGGCAATAATGCGGCGAAGTTCAGATTCATTCAGAAAGTCCCGGTTGGTCTTGGTCTGCTTGAAATGGATGTCGGCAAACGGGTCTTCATTGATCCACTTTTTCAGAATGGCGGTCTTGGTGATTTTTTTCAGGTTCTTCAGGTATTTGACCGTAGCATTTTGGGCACATCCCTTTTGGGTCTTGATGAAATGTTCGAATTTGGTGATGAACTCATAATTGATGGATTTGAGAGGAATGTCGGCGCAGTTGTACTGTTCGCGCATGAATTCCACCAGGTAACGGACCGTCCGTTCATAACGCAGTACCGTCCCTTTTGCATATTCCTTGTCCATCAGTTCCCGGTACTCCTGATTATGCTCATTGAATGTTTCAATCAGCATTTTGGGTGAGTCATACCCTCCATAGAAGATGTTCTTGATGGTTACGGCAGTAATGGGCTTGCCGTCCGCCTCCAGTTGTCGGTGTATTTGGAAAACCCTGTTTCTAACCGTTTCAAGATAGAGGTTGATTTCCTGGTGTTTCCTGTCCTTTCCGACAGCACATCCTTTCAAGTGGTTCCATTTGTCCGGTTCCACACTCCGTTTGACTTGTACTTCAGCGCGTTTGCTGTTCACTGTAATACGCATACAGATGGGTGCCTCTCCATTTTTTAGAAGCTTGGATTTCTTGATGAAGAACAGCACCGAAAATGAGTTGTTTTGCATGGCCATACTCTTTGTTTTTGACGTTGTAAAATTACTGTTTTTAACGCGAGTTGGATTTATGCAAAATACAGATATTCAATGAAATAGAACCTAAAAAGGTGGACTTTTTTAGACCGGAAATCAAGTCCACCTTTTCGTCCACCTCGTAAATGCCGTAAAGTGCCTCAATTTGCCGTTTTGTAGAAAAGAAAAACCGCTGACAATGTTTGATTATCAGCGGTTTACGTTAAATTGCTTTTTGTTTGAGTGATCCGCCTGGGGCTCGAACCCAGGACCCCAACATTAAAAGTGTTGTGCTCTACCTGCTGAGCTAGCGAATCAATCCTTATTTGCGAATCAGTTATTTCCTGATTGCGGGTGCAAAGGTAGTGACTTTTATTTAATCTGCAAGTGTTTCGTAGAAAAAAGTTTCAATTATTTTTCCTCTTTACCGCTTGTTTCTTGATTATCAGTAATTTCGACTTCATCATATTTTATCTTTTCTTTGTTGATAATAAAGCGTTGATAATAGGAAAGCATCAAAGTGGTGAGAGGTAATGCGATGATCATTCCAAGCATCCCCATTAAAGAACCCCAAATAGAAAGAGATAAAAGGATGATGGCAGGATTCAGTCCGGTAATCTTTCCCATGATTTTGGGGACAAGGAGAGTGTCCTGTATGATTTGCACGATGGCAAAGACTGCCAATGCACATGCAATGATAATCCAAAAGTTCTGTCCGGTATCGGCAGCTTTGAGGATGGCCAGTACAATGGTAGGGAGAAAACCGATGATTTGCAGGTAAGGAACCATATTGAGAGCCCCGATGAAAAGCCCTAAGGCGATGGCCATCGGGAAATCAATAATCAGGAAACCTATGCTGAAAAGAATACCTACACAGAATGCAACCAATGCCTGACCACGGAAATATCTGTTCATACCGTCCTGCACATCGTAAACGAGGTTGGAAGCGAACTTGCGGTATTTATTCGGAAGCAGGTGAAGCCATCCTTCGGCTATGGCTTCATAATCCAGTAATATAAAGATTACATATAATAATATGATAAAGGAAGCAAGGATACTGAACAGGATATTGAGTGATTCTGCAAGCAAAGCCCACATCCTGGGTACTGTTTCCTTGATTGCGGCAAGAATATTCTCCTCACTAAGCATCTTGTTCAATGCCACCAAATCGAGATTCTCATGGACAAATTCGGAAAGCGTTTTGGGGACGTTGCTGCCGCCGCCGTTTGTGAGATAGCTTACCAATAAATCATTCATCCTGCCTATTTCAGAAATCATCGGTGGAACCAACAGATAGAACAACGCTACTCCGACAACACTAATCAGAAATAGAGCACAGAAAATGGAAAGGATACGACTTTTCATCTTCAGCTTGTACTGGAAGAACTTGACCAGCGGATAAACCATATAGGCAATCAGCCAGGCAATAAAGAAAGGCAATAGCACTCCGCTCAACCGTTCTACAAGCATTAATATCCCTACCACCATCACGCATCCGATGGCACCGCGTATAAAACTGTCGAATGTTATCTTCTTCCTTTCCATATATGTTTTCTGTTGGGTTTTATATCTTTTGTCCGTCCTCTTCCAACGCACGGAGATAGCATTGCCTGCAAAGAGGTTCGTATTCTGCCGTTTCGCCCAAAAGGACTTGCTTGTCATTCTTGACTGTACGATGTGAGAAAGATGCCAGATCTCCGCATTTTACGCAGATGGCATGTACCTTGGATACTTCATCGGCTATGGCGCAGAGTTGTGGCATCGGCCCGAAAGGATTCCCTTTGAAATCCATGTCCAATCCTGCAATAATGACGCGAACCCCGTTGTTGGCAAGCTGATTGCAAACGTCTATCAGTCCGCTGTCGAAAAATTGCGCTTCGTCGATACCTACTACATCTATCTCGGAAGTAAACAGCAGGATACTTGCCGATGAATCAATAGGAGTGGAAGCAATGGAATGACTGTCATGTGAAACGACATCTTCTTCCGAATAACGGGTGTCGATAGCCGGTTTGAATATCTCCACGCGCTGACGTGCGAACTTTGCCCGCTTCATTCTGCGAATCAGTTCTTCTGTCTTTCCCGAGAACATGGAGCCGCAGATAACTTCAATTCTACCCCTTCTTTTAGTCTCCTGTATGTGGTCTTCTGAAAATAATACCATGTGATTTCGTGCTTTCTTGATTAAATAAATGACTGCACAAAGGTAAACAATTCAATGTGCAAGAACTGTTAAAATATCCATTATTTTAAGTTATTGCATAAATTATTCCTACATTCGCACCATATTAATAATGGATGAACATGAAACAGAAGCTATTAACAGATATCGAACTGGATGTTCATGAGTTGAAGTATCTCATGGAGTCTTTTTCCAAAGAGCCGACTCAGACTCTGTCTGAACTGTTGAAGCGGAGTATTGCGCGTATGCAGGGACGTCTGGATGAACTGTCGCAGGAGGTAGATGCTGTTGAGGTGGAATCTGTTGTTGTGGAAGAAGATGAAGCAGGCGATTCTCTTATCGCAGAAGAGAAACCGGTTATAACGGAAGAAGTGCCTGTCGTCGAGGAAGAGCCTGTTATTGATAAGAAGGAAGAACCTAAATCCGCAGTGTTGGGAGAAAGCATCAAATTGGCTGCCGGCCTGCGCCATTCTATCAGCCTGAATGATTCTTTCCGTTTCTCACGCGAATTATTTAAAGGGGATACTGATTTGATGAATCGTGTGGTCGAACAGATTTCGGTAATGAGTTCTTATAAGACTGCTGTCGCCTTCCTTTCTTCGAAAATTGAAATAGACGAAGAGAAAGAAGCGGTAGTTGACTTTCTGGAGCTACTAAAGAAGTATTTTAACCAATCAGCATAAACAAAAAGAATATGGGAAAGTTGTATGTAGTACCTACGCCGGTAGGAAATCTTGAGGACATGACCTTTCGGGCTATCAAAGTCCTGAAAGAGGTCGACTTGATTCTGGCAGAGGATACGCGTACTTCCGGTATCTTGCTGAAACACTTTGAAATAAAGAATGCAATGCAATCCCACCACAAATTTAATGAACATAAAACGGTGGAAAGTGTTGTTAATAAAATAAGGGGCGGTGCATCGGTTGCGTTGATTTCGGATGCCGGAACGCCCGGGATTTCTGATCCTGGATTCCTGGTGGTTCGTGAATGTGTGCGCAATGGCATTGAGGTGCAGTGCTTGCCGGGAGCAACGGCTTTTGTTCCGGCACTCGTAGCATCGGGATTGCCGAACGAGAAATTTTGCTTCGAGGGTTTTTTGCCCCAAAAGAAAGGACGTCAGACACGACTGAAGGCATTAGCAGAAGAACGCCGTACGATGGTGTTTTATGAATCGCCCCACCGTCTGTTGAAGACGTTGACACAGTTTGCCGAATATTTCGGTGCTGAACGTCAGGCAACCGTGTCGCGCGAAATATCCAAGCTCCATGAGGAGACGGTACGCGGCAGTCTGACAGAGTTGATAGAACACTTTACCGCCACCGAACCACGGGGCGAGATTGTGATAGTATTGGCAGGAATAGACGATTAAAATAACTTCATTTAAAAACGTAAAACGTAAACGTATGAAAAAGTTAGCAGTTTTATTTGTATGCGCAGCCATGTTGGCTTCGTGTGATGGCTTTAAAGGTGGAAGCAAAGACCTGAAGGCTGAAAATGATTCTCTATTGATGGAACTGACCCAGCGCAATGCTGAACTGGATGATATGATGGGAACTTTCAATGAAGTACAGGAAGGTTTCCGTAAGATCAATGCTGCTGAAAGCCGCGTGGACTTACAACGCGGAACTATAACAGAAAATTCAGCTAGTGCCAAACAGCAGATCGCTTCTGACATCGAATTCATCTCTAAGCAGATGGAAGAAAACAAAGCACAGATCGCTAAATTGCAGGCTCAGTTAAAGAATAGCAGTTACAATTCTGCACAAATGAAAAAAGCTGTTGCCGCTTTGACTGCCGAACTGAACGCTAAACAACAGCGTATCGAGGAGCTTCAGACAGAACTGGCTTCCAAGAATATCCGTATTCAGGAACTGGACGCTGCTGTCAGCGACTTGTCCGCAGCTAAAGAAACATTGGTTGCAGAAAACGAAGCTAAAGCAAAAACCGTTGCCGAACAGGAAAAGAGCTTGAACGCTGCCTGGTTTGTATTCGGAACAAAATCTGAATTGAAAGCTCAGAAGATTCTTCAGAGCGGAGATGTTCTGAAGAGCGCTGATTTCAACAAGGATTATTTCACTCAAATCGATATCCGTACGACGAAAGAAATCAAATTGTACTCTAAACGTGCTGAGTTGCTGACTACTCATCCGTCCGGTTCTTATGAATTGGTAAAAGATGACAAAGGTCAACTGACATTGAAGATTACTAATCCTAATGAATTCTGGAGTGTATCCAGATACTTGGTGATTCAGGTAAAATAAGGTAGGATTCCTTTTTTGAATTGCCAATGTGCTGATTCCTGAATTCGAGAAATTAGCACATTGGCTTTTTTATTTCTTATATACACCCATAGCTACTGATGAAATATAAAAATCTGTTTTTTGATCTTGACGACACTATCTGGGCTTTCTCCCGCAATGCCCGCGATACCTTTGAAGAGGTATATCAGAAATATGCATTCGACCGTTACTTTGATTCGTTCGACCATTATTATATGCTTTATCAGAAACGAAACACAGAACTTTGGATTGAATATGGCGAAGGGAAGGTGACGAAAGATGAACTGAACCGTCAGCGTTTCTTTTATCCTTTGCAGGCGGTAGGAGTGAATGATGAGGATTTGGCTGAAAAGTTCTCGAAAGATTTCTTTGCTGTTATTCCTACAAAAAGCGGTCTGATGCCTTATGCCAGAGAGGTGTTGGAGTATCTTGCCCCTAAATATAATCTGTATATCCTTTCCAATGGCTTTCGTGAATTGCAATCGCATAAGATGCGTTCGGCGGGTGTGGATGGTTATTTCAAGAAGGTGATTCTTTCGGAAGATCTCGGAGTGTTGAAGCCCCGACCTGAAATCTTTAATTTTGCCCTGTCTGCCACTCAATCCGAGATGCGCGAATCGTTGATGATTGGCGATAGCTGGGAAGCGGATATCACCGGAGCGCATGGGATAGGGATGCATCAAGCCTTCTACAACGTGACGGAACGGACTACTTTCCCTTTTCTTCCTACTTATCACATCCATTCTCTGAAAGAATTAATGAATTTATTATAAGTTTTCTGGATTAAGTCGTATTTTTGTTGCGTTTAATAAATGCATAAAAATGCGATATAATCATGGATAGTACACTTCTGCCTTTTGCTTTACTTTGCTTCACCTCGTTTTTTACGTTGACCAACCCTTTGGGGACAATGCCCGTCTTTCTGACGATGACTCATGGAATGACGGAGAAAGAGCGTCAGTCGATTGTCCGTCGCGCCACTATTGTGTCGTTTATCACAATAATGGTTTTCGTCTTTGCCGGCCAGTTCCTTTTTAAGTTCTTCGGTATCTCTACTAACGGATTCCGTATTGCCGGGGGAGTGATTATCTTCAAGATAGGCTTCGATATGCTTCAAGCCCGCTATACACCGATGAAGCTGAAAGATGAGGAAATCAAAACGTATGCGGATGATATTTCTATTACTCCGCTCGGTATACCTATGTTGTGTGGCCCCGGAGCGATTGCTAACGCTATTGTATTGATGCAGGATGCACATTCCTATGAAATGAAGGGGATATTGATAGGCACTATTGCCCTGATTTATCTATTGACTTTCTTCATTCTTCGTGCTTCTACGAAGTTGGTGAATGTCCTGGGTGAGACGGGAAATAATGTGATGATGCGTCTGATGGGATTGATCTTGATGGTGATTGCGGTGGAATGTTTCGTGAGCGGGGCGAAGCCGATATTGGTGGATATTGTGAGAGAGGGGATGGGTGATATTCTCAAATAAAACAAAATGAAGATATAACTTTGGTAATTTTTAAATTCTATATATAGAGAAAACTTCTGTTTTATTATAGAAAAACCGACAGTTTGATTTTAATAATATCAAACTGTCGGTTACATTATGTTTTTTTATAAATGTTCTATTTTAGAATATGTCAATAGTTCGTTGATATAATCATTTGATAATCACCGAAGCTACCTTCATCAACAGTCAGAGGTCCATTCAATGTTATTGTACCTTTACATGCGTCAATAGTACCAGTGGCTTGATAGGCGACATTATTGTAACCACCAACCCATGCAACACTTCCATGAGCAACAATTTGTTTGCTTACTTTTACAGTGTGAGTACTTGTGTCAATTGTTAATTTTAGAATACCATCAGGCTCTACGCCTTCAGCAACTCCATGTATCTCCAGTTCTGTATCTGATGTTTTAACGATTTCTGCCCGATAAGACTCTGCATAAAAGTCATTTAATACTACAGGGCCTACAAATTCTTCAAGATCCAATTGACATGCAACCGGATATCTGACGTTGTATGAATAGGCTCTTCCATCAACCTCCCATCCGGTGAAGAGCTTGTTGTTGAAGTCTGAATATTCATTCCAGCCATATACAACGTAACCGTCCTTTAGAACCGCATTGGTTGTGAAATAAACAATTTCTCCTAGTGTAGGAGCTTCTTTCCCGAATTGCTGATACACGTTGGCCATATCTATTGATATATCTTTAGGGAATTCTTTAATGTTATCTATGATGACTTTGGAAGTTGTTTTGCCGTTCACATCAGTGAAAACACATAAGAGTTGCGCATAGTCAAGCATGGAATAATCTCCTTGCTGTTTGGGAATAGATACAGAAACTTTATAATTGCCGTCTGTTATTCCGGCAGAAAGTACCCCATCAGAGTCGGGTGCACGAACAATGTCAATGACTACTCCTTTTTTTACCTGGTCTATAGGATAAGGGAGGTCTCTATCGCAACTGACTGTCAGCAATGCCCAAAGGGCAGTTGCTATGAATAATTGTATATATCTCATATTCGTTTTTATTTTCATCATTAATAGTTTATTTATCCCAGAATAAAATAGGATTGCTCAAATTTCTTCCTTCGTTAGTAACGTTAGGGTTACGTGTCACTTCCGAACTTGGATACCACATTGCTCTCGGAAAAGCATTGATACCTTTTAGTGGAATATTTACCGGCCCTAGTTCCGGATCTTGACTGGTTTTATAAGGAGATTGAGCATACGTTGCATTCTGAGGCAATAGGGTAGGATATCCGGTACGACGTATATCGGTATATGCTTCAACTGGATTAAAGAAGTTGGCAATCCATTTTTGAGTCATGACAATGCATAATTTTTCTTCATTATTGGCAGCAGTGTCATACTTTCCTAATACTTTTTCCACAAAAGTCTCAATGGATTCATTGCTTATGGCAGGTACATTTGCATCAGAAGCCTTCGCTACTGAATTGACGTGATTTATAGAACGTTTAATACCTTCTTCAAGAGCCTCCTTTGCATCTCCGTTTGCATTTCCTGTTAAATATAATTCAGCTAAAAGGAAAGGGACTGAATAGGCTTGCAACATCTTTTCGGGTGCCACGCCATTACCGACTTTTGCATCACATTTTCCGCCATTACCATTATCGTATTTTCCTCCACATGGATAAATGCCGATAAAAGTAGAAGTTTCCCGCTGGTCATTACTTGCTCCGGAAGCATTGGATGCAAAGAATATGGAAACAAAAGCACCGTCACGGTAATCTGTAGCATTCTGTGCCTTATCCCCCGCTTTTATTTGGTTTACCCAATAGTATGGGATACGTGGGTCTGTGATGCCTACGAATGGGTTGTTTGTTACATTTAAATTCTTTCCACTCATTGTTTCGTAAATCCAGGGACTGATGTAATAAGTGCTTTGACCACCGAGATATTCATCTACATAAGCTTGGTGACGTTCGTCCGGCGTATCTTTGGCGGTATGTTTGAATTCGAAATCCTCTCCGTCATTCATGAATTTGTTCTCGGAAAGCAGGTTGGATAACTTTGTATTCCAGTCTGTTATCTCATCTTTAGCTTTTCTTGATTGTACCAATAACTTTAATTTTAAGGTGTTACCCATTCTTACCCATTTCTCAATGTTGCCTTTATATATCAAATCATCGTTTGCTGGTTTCAATAAATTAGCAGCATTGGGATCTTGCAGATTGCCTATGGCTTCATCTATGAGTGCAAATAATGAATTGTAAATATCTTGGCTACGGTCTAATTTGGGAGCATAATTACCTTCTATATCAAATTCAGTGTATGGAATATCTCCCCAAAGATCAACGAGATTGGTAAATGCATAAGCTTTCATTAATTTGCCTATTCCCGCATAAATCATGTTATTTCCTTCTTCTGCAGCTCTGATAACAGCGTTTGTGTTTTTCAGACCATAAGCGTAACCCTGTAACCAGGTGTTTCCCAAGGTGGAAGTGGCATTAGTTATGCCATAGTTGTCAACTTCACGGGAGCTCAGATGAAAAACATAAGAAGGTAATGAAGAACCGATGTAACTACCGGCTGCAAAAGACATGGCTATGTCATATTCAGCCCCGGTTAACACTTTATTCAGTTCTGCACTTGTTGGCTTGTTCGGATTGTCATTAATATCGAGATATTTCGAACAACTCGTGCTGACAAGCAGTGTTGCTGTTAAAGCATATAATAATTTGATAATTTTCATACTTTATTTTTATTAGAATGTGAGTTTGAGATTAAAGCCGTAACGTCTTGTGTTAGGGGCTGAGGTGTAATCAATTCCTTGTACGTTGCCGCCACCATAACTGCTTGCTGTTGGATCGTAATTAGAATATTTAGGAACGTTGGGAGCAAAATACCAAAGGTTGCGGGCTACAAATGATATAGTTGCCGAACCGATAAAAGTTTTTGCCAACCAGGATTTAGGAAGTTGGTACCCAATGCTTAACTCTCTTAAGCGGAAAGTCGTAGCATCATAAACAGATGCTTCATCTACCCCGTTGGTTGCAAATGTAGACACACTGGTACCCGGCGAGAACCATAAGTCAAGTTCCTTCATTTGAACATTGTTGGGGATTTTATTTCCATTTCCGTCTAGCAACGGTTTTTTCGTGGAAGGATCAGCCAAGTATCCGGGCAAGATACGGGAACCATAACGGTCTTCTGTGTCTTTGGTAACACCACGTCCCAATAAGTCAGGAATGTATGAAGTCCAGACGCAACCACCAATTTGTGCATCGAACATGAATGACAATGAGAAACCTTTGTAGGTAAATGTATTGTTCAAGCTAAGTTTGCAATCTGGAGCAGGATCTCCTAAGTCGCCTTCTTCATCTGCTATGAGATAAGCCCCGGAGTTTGGATCCACCAGATAATTGCCCTCTTCATCACGCGCAAAAACTTGTCCTACCAGCATTCCATAAGGTTTGCCTACTTCAAGAACGGCTTTTGGTGTTGCAAAACCTGTATTTAAAGAAACTCGTTCTACTCCTTCTGCCAATTCTTTTACTTCACTTCGGTTTTGGGTATAAGTAAAGTACATATCCCATTTGAAATCTTTATTTAAAATAGGTATAACATTCAATCCTATTTCAATACCATGGTTATTCATTTTACCAAAGTTGGTATAATAGCTCCCGTACCCGGTAGAGTATGGAAGGCTTAATGGAGCGATTTGATTAGTGGAGTTACGATTGTACCAAGTGAAATCAACATTTACACGGCTTTTTAAGAATTGTAATTCAGCTCCAAATTCAACCTCTGATGTAAATTCCGGTTTTAAATCGGGGTCAAACATGGAAGATGGTAATGATAATATTGGTTGGCCGTTAAAGGGTTGCCCCAAAGTAAATGTACCATTTTTATAGTATGCGCCCGCATCATTACCAACTTTAGCCCAACTTAATCGCACTTTACCGAATTTGATAATATCTTCATTTATATGAAATGCATCTGTAAATACAAACGAACCTGCAATTGACGGATAGAAGAAACTACGATGATTTTTGGGTAGCGTGGATGAAAAGTCATTACGTCCTGTGATATTCAAGAATGCATAATTCTTGTAATCCAATGTAACATCTCCAAATAATGCCCATAAACGGGTTCTTGTATATTCTTCTTCCGATGTTTGTGATTCTGTATTATTTATATTGTAAACTCCCGGAGACATAATGTTCATACCCTTTGTCAGAGTTTCGTTAGCGGTGAATTGATTCACATTATGTCCCAAAGTCGCTTTCAGCCCAAAATCTTTATGAACCGGAATATTGAAACGTAACAGTAAAGTTGATTCTATTTCTTGTGTATCATAAGTAGAAACAAGAATACGTCCTTTTCCACCCAAAGCTCTTGAACCTAAATTTAAAACCTCCTTACGATCCATTTTATAATCATTGATACCAACGCGATAGTCAACTGAAAGCCATTTTGTAATATCATAACCCATATTTACATTTGCTATAGTTCTATCCATTTGAGTGTTGATCGTATTATACTTCCAGGACCAAATTGGATTATCTGCCTGATCGCCCACAAAGAATAAAGATTTATGGTCAGGTGTTTCATAAGGTAGTGACATATCCCAGTTACGTCCAAGGATTAAAGCACGTGCAAATGAAGAGGCGCCAATACCGCTGGATTGATTGTTACCGAACATCGGACCATTTTGCTCGTTTCTTGAAAAAGAGACATTTCCTCCGATACGTACTCCGTTAGCTAAAGTCTGGTTTCCACCGACACTGATAGAATAACGACTAAAGTCAGCATAAGGTATGTAACTATCTTGATCCATTTTGGATAAAGTTGCAGTAAAGTTACCGGTTTCGGTATATCTGTTGAAGTTTAATGAAAGATCATATATTCCTCCCAGCTCGAACAGATCTTTGACATTGTTTTTATATGCTTTATAAGGTATAGTTTGGGGAAGATTCGGATAGGCTTTTCCATAAGCATTAGCAGCATATATACTCAAAGGCACCTCTGTTACATCTGTAAAAGCCGCTCCCCAAGAACCGTTTGCACCCCCTGGAATAAAATCATTACCTGTACCGAAAGAATTTTGATATTCAGGCAAACCTGCTATTTGTTCGATCGTGTAGGATGCATTTAAGGTGATTTCCATACCTTTTCCAGCTTTTTTCTTACTTTTTGAACCTGTTTTTGTTGTGATAAGCACTACACCATTGGCAGCACGTGAACCGTACAGGGCGGCTGCTGCTGCACCTTTTAATACGTTCATTGATTCAATATCGTTCGGGTCAAGTGTGGAAATACCACTACCGTAAGCACCACCGGCATCGGTAGCTTGATTTGAAGAAGCAACTTCCGTGTTACTATAGGGAACACCATCAACTATATATAATGGTTGATTGTTTCCTAAAAACGATGAGTTGCCTCGAATGGTCATACGTGTGGCCGAACCGGCAGCACCAGAGGGTGAATTAATCGAAACACCGGGTATTTTTCCATCTAAAGAACGTATTAAGTCCGGTTCTGCTTTTTGGATAGCTTCATCTGCATCAACCTTGGATACAGAATATCCTAATGAACGTTCTGCTCGTTGAATTCCGACTGCAGTAACTACAATCTCATCAAGTTTTTGAGAATCAGACTTTAAAATAATCTTTAATACTGGCTTTATAGCCACTTCCTGAGTCTGCATACCAATGTACGAAATCTGCAAAGTCTTTGCAGAACTTGGTACATTCGATAAATTAAAATTACCATCTACATCTGTGATTGTACCTTGGGTGGTACCTTTTACTAACACAGAAGCGCCAACAACCGGCTGCCCATCTTCTTCAGAAATCACAACGCCTGTGACCTTCTGAGTCTGAGCAGTTACCAGGCTTATGCCCACAAAAAGGCATGCCAATAACAGCATCAATTTTCTTTTCATAAATTCTCTCTTAAAGTTTAACTTTACATTAATTGTTTCTTTACTCTAACAATTTGCAAATATATTAATAAATATGAAACTAACAATTATTTTAATAAAAAAAGGTTGCAAATCTAACATATTGTTATTTTTGTGGCTATTTTTATGCTAATAAACACCTTTTTATAGCATTAAAATAGCCACTTTTAAAAGTGTATAGTGATATTTTGTTTGAACAAAATGTACCTTTTAAGATTTCTTTTAGTCATTTTCCGTCACATTTCCCCTTTAATAAAGCTGCTTTTTGCTTTTTACGTAAGAATAGTAACAAAAAAGTGGCATTTAATTTAAAGTTTTGTGAATACTCAATGATTAAAAGAATATTTTTTTTAGAGATATTAATGCAAATTCATCTCTGATGTAGCACAGAACTGCGTTTAATTTGTTCTATTATTAATTAAAAAGGAAAAGTATGGAAAAGATTAGTTACAATCTTGTGTTTAACAGAAAAAAGAAATTGAATAAGAAGGGGATGGCATTGGTGCAGGTGGAAGCTTATCTCAACAGGAGAAAAATGTATTTCTCTACTAAAATATATCTCAAGGTCGACCAATGGGACACTAAGCGGAAAATGGTAAAAAGCCACCCTAACGCTGATGTCCTCAACCGCATGTTATATGAATATATAGCTGCGATTGAGCAAACCGAACTTGGACTGTGGCAACAAGGGAAATCGATTTCACTAGATTTATTAAAAGAGTCTATTGATAGACCTGTAAGTAATGGAAGGTCATTTCTGAGTTTCTATAGAGAAGAAGTTTCCAATTCTTCATTGAAAGAAAGTACCAAGCAGAATCATCTTTCTACGCTTGAACTACTTCGGGAGTTCAAGAAAGAGATATCGTTTACGGACTTGACATTCGAATTTGTTTCTTCATTTGACAATTACATGCAATCCAGAGGATACCACCTTAATACCATAGCCAAACATATGAAACACCTGAAACGGTATGTCAATGTTGCTATAAACAAGGAATATATGGATGTACAGAAATACGCTTTCAGAAAATATAAGATTAAAAGCGTGGAGGGCAATCATACACATTTGTCACCAGAAGAGCTGCATAAATTTGAAGACTTACAGTTGACTGGGAGATTTATGAAATTACAAAAGACAAAAGATGCCTTTTTATTTTGTTGCTACGCAGGGCTGCGATATTCCGATTTTATAAATCTGAACCCTGCGAATATTGTCGAATTTCATCAGGAAACCTGGCTTATATATAAATCTGTAAAAACCGGAATCGAAGTACGTCTGCCATTATACCTATTATTTGAGGGCAAAGGAATTGGTATATTGCAACGCTACAAGGAAGAATTGAATAGTTTTTTCAAGCTAAAAGATAATTCTAATATCAATAAAGAGTTGAATGTATTAGCAAACTTGGCGGGTATTGACAAACGGGTATCTTTTCATACTGCACGTCATACAAATGCTACCTTATTATTATATAGCGGTGCAAATATAACCACTGTACAAAAATTATTAGGTCACAAAAGCGTGAAAACCACTCAGGTATATGCAAATATAATGGACATTACAGTTGTGCGTGATCTTGAAAAGGCGGCTTTGTTGAAGGGGAAGAACGGATATAAGAATTAGATTGAAAAATTCCATTTCCAAATTTATTGTTTTATAGCCACGGGTACTCAATTCATAGGTTAACCGTATTAAAATCTTACTTTTGTGTGGTTTTGAACTTAACTGTTACATAATGAAAAAAATATCTATCATACTATCATTCATTTTTATATTATGTTAGTTATCAAGAGAATAAGTATGATAGATGTGTTTTAAAAAAGGTATCTATCATTCTTATACCATCAAAAACAGGGTATCTCTCATTAATAAAATAGCCGAATAAAGGTCGGACAGGCGTAAGATAGCTTGTTTTTGTAGCAATAAATCCATATAAATCTGACCATCATGGCTTAATAATTCCACTTGAATGGCGATAAGTTTATAGCCCACAAGTGCAGGCTGTTCGTCACACATACGTGGGCTATACGGTTTACAGGTGCGGGCTGTACAGCCTACATATGTGGGCTATAAAAAGATTACCGTTCCTAATGGATTATTAAGCCGACAAATGCGGATTACCATTCTGTAAAATAGACATCCCTGTGGCGTTATATGGGTATTTTTCCCTGATACTACACTAAAATAGAGCAGTATTGGTATGATAGATACCCGTTTTTTATGAAGAAAGTATGATAGATATCGGATTTTAAAAGTATCTATCATACTTATCATCTTGATAACTAACATAATATAAAAATGAATGATAGTATGATAGATGTTTTTTCATTATATAGTAGTTCAAATCGTATAGTTATCAGTTGACTCATTTCCACACCTAGTTATATTCATCTAATTATAGATAATTATAACAATTAATAGCAACAAAATGGTTACCTATCACAAAACGGTAACAAGTAACGTTTAATATTCTTCTGAATATAAATGATATTTGCTTGATAATCAGGCAAATAAATCGCTTATTCGGGTGGAAATACAGTAGAATAAATCATTAACTCAAGATTTCCAATAAATACTAAAACGCTTATTATCTGTACTTTACATTTGATGCATATTTATGCCAAACAGATATCATATTATCTGTTTGTCGCTCATTATAAAGAGGTTACGATAATATTTAGTTCTGCAAAGACTTTGCAGATTTCGTATATTGGAATGCAGACTCAGGAAGTGGCTATAAAACCTACTCTGAAAGTTGTGTTAAAGTCTGATGCACAGCAAATTGATGAAGTGATGGTTGTAGCTTATGGTACTGCAAAAAAAGCGTCATTTACAGGTGCGGCTTCTACCGTTAAAGGAGACAAAGTTTTGAAGGATATTCCGGTGACTTCTTTTGAAGAAGCTCTTTCTGGAACAACTCCGGGACTGACTATTAATTCCACTAGCGGACAGCCGGGGGCAGGATTGCAGATTCGTGTTCGGGGTACCGGTTCTATGAACGCATCTAATGAACCGTTATATGTTATTGATGGTGTACCGGTTGTGTCGGGTGATATAGCGATATCTGCTGTGACGGATGATTCAAAAGCATTTAATGTAATGTCATCCATTAATCCGAGCGATATTGAGAATATTACGGTGCTAAAAGATGCTGCCGCTGCGTCATTGTACGGTTCACGTGCTGCCAATGGTGTTATTTTGATAACAACCAAGCATGGGAAAGCAGGTAAGACCCGGGTTAATTTTAAGGCAAATTGGGGATTTTCTGATTGGGCCATGAAAAACCGTAAAAGCGTGAATGGACAGCAACGTCACGAACTGACGTATGAAGCGTGCTATAATGAAGCTACCATTTATGGTATTCCTGATGATGATGGTAACTATACAGGACCGGCTTCTGAAGCAGAAGCAAAAGCTTATGCACAGGAAATGGCCGATTTCTATGCTGATGACAAATATGATGTTGATTGGGAAGATGCTTTCTTCCGTAAACATGGTTCCAGTCAGAATTATGAGTTTTCAGCACAAGGTGGAGATGAACGTAACTCATTTTTTGCTTCATTAGCATATAAAAAAGAGGAAGGTAAATCAAGAACATCTTCATTGGATGGATTTATGGGACGTATTAATGCAGTTCACCGTTCTGCAAATAATAAATGGCAAATGGGAGCTAATATTTCTATGTCGAGACAAAGTTCATCTGTTTCGAGTGAGGGTACCGCTTATGCTAATCCTTTCTTCCTGATTAATTATGTGTGTACTCCGAATATGCCGATTTATGATGATGAAGGCAATTATTATACGCATCCGTTCCTGCAGCAGATATTTACTCACACTCATCCGGTAGAAGATATTAATCTGGATAAGAATGAATCGAAGGTATTCAGGAGTTTCAATAACTTGTGGGCTTCATACCAGTTTATTGAGGGGCTGACTCTGAAACAAAGTATCAGCTATGATTATGTGAACAATAACTCTATAACTTATTGGCCGTTAAACTCTAACAATGGAACGCTGACCGGTGGGTTAAGAGCTAATTATCCGATGCAACAGCAAAATAGCTATTCATCTACTACTTTGAATTATGTGAAGACATTCGGACAAAAGCATAATTTGGATGCATTGATCGGTTGGGACGTGGACGACCGTCGTACTGAGTATGTTTTTGCTACCTCTTCGGGATATCCTCACGATAAGCTTCCTGAATCAATAAATGCGGCTACTCCTGAGGAAGGTTCTGCGTATTATACGGAAGATCATTTACTTTCTTTGCTGTCGCGTGTTAATTATGATTATGATAATAAGTATTATGCATCGGTAAACTTCCGTAGAGATGGTAGCTCACGTTTGGGGGCTAATAACCGTTGGGCTAATTTCTGGTCTGTATCGGCAGCCTGGAGGTTGACGCAGGAAGATTTCATGAAAGGTATCACGCAGATTAATGACTTGAAAGTAAGAGCTTCTTATGGTATAAACGGAACACTGCCTAGAGACTTGTATGGACATTTGAGTTTGTATGGATACGGTTATAATTATCAAAGTATTGCAGGTTCTGCACCTAAATCAGTTCCTAATCCTGACTTGTCATGGGAAAAGAATAAGAACTTCAATATTGGTTTTGACGCATCTCTTTTTGACCGTTTGAATATCAGCTTTGATTATTACAGCCGCAGGACTAGTGATTTGTTGCAGAATGTGCCGACTTCAATGGCTGTTGGTTTCAAGACGATGTTGAAAAACGTAGGAGAGATGACCAACAGGGGAGTGGAGCTTGATATTAATGTTGATGTATTTAAACATACACAAGTAAAATGGAATACAGGTCTGGCACTTTCGCACAACTCAAATAAAGTGTCTAAACTGTATGAAGGGAAAGATATTATAGACGGTACCAGCATTATTCGTGAAGGTGAATCATATTATTCATGGTGGAGTCGTGAATGGGCGGGCGTTGACCCTGCAACCGGTGAGGAACAATGGGTTTTGAATACCAAGAATGCAGATGGAAGCCTTAATAAAGAGTTGACAAAAAATCCGGCTCAGGCTCAGAGAGTAGTTATTGGCAAACCGGATCCGAAGCTGACCGGTGGCTGGAGAAACTCAGTATCATGGAAAGGTCTGGAACTGAATTTGTTATTTAACTTTTCATTGGGTGGAAAGATTTTTGATACAATGAGAACAAGCTTTACTGACACTGACGGTTATGTGGTTTATTACAATTCTTCTGTTGACCAGCTTGACAGATGGCAGAAACCGGGTGATGTAACGAGTGTGCCGAGACGTATCAATAACTATGAATATGGAAATTACGGAAGCTCCCGTTTTATGAAAGATCTGAATTACTTGCGTTTGAAGAGTATGAGTTTGTCATATACTCTTCCGGCACAGTTGACACGCCGTGCACAAATGGAGAATGTACGTTTGTTTATTTCCGGAAGCAATCTTCTGACATGGACCTCTTACAAAAATGTGGACCCGGAACAGCCGATTAATGGCATTCCTACTTTTGCTTTCCCAAATCTGAAAAGTGTGACATTGGGTATTGAAATCGGATTTTAATAAGAAAAACAGAATATGATGAAAACAATCAATATATATAAAAAAATAGGGGGAGTCCTTTTTACCGGTTTGATTATGCTGTCGTCCTGCAGCGATTATCTGACGACTTTGCCTACTAATTCTTTGGTGAGTGATGGTGCTATAAGTACACCTGAAGATACAAAAACTGCGTTGAACGGAGCGTATGCCGGATTGATTAGCGCAAGAACGGATGATGTCACTTATTATTATTACGGAATGGATTTTCTGGCTCGTGCTGAAGTTGGAGGTGATGACACTCAGACAAATAAAGTAGGTGACCGTACAGAGAATTACTACCGTTTTACATACCGTCAGAATAATGCTCCACAAGATTTGTGGTATCCTCCCTATGCGGTTATTAATCGGGTGAATGTACTTTTGGACGCCATTGATAAAGGTGAAGTGCCAATGAACGATGTTGTAAAGAACTCAAAAGGGGAAGCGTTGGCTATTAGGGCGTTAGCACATTTTAATCTGCTTATCACTTATGGCGCCCCATACTTGAAAGATAATGGAGCTTCATTAGGAGTGCCTGTTGTAAAAACGGTATTGACTGCCACTGACCTTCCAAGCCGTTCCACGGTAGCGGAGGGATATCAGGCTGTGCTGGATGATTTGTCGGATGCGTTAGGATTGATTAGCGAGGAGAAAAACTATGGTCATTTTAACAGATGGGGTGTGAAGGCTTTACTGGCACGTGTAAATCTATATAAAGGTGACTATGATGCTGCTTATTCATATGCTAAGGATGTGGTGGAGAATGGTCCGTATTCGTTGATTGATAATGCTGATTATCTGACGGTATGGGGGCAGGAAGAAAATAATGAATCTATATTTGATTTAGCGTTGTCATCAACTTCTTATTCCGGTGACCGTGAATTATGGGGGGCAGTTGTCAGTCCGAGTGAATATGGAGCGGTTGTTGCTACAAAAGCATTTGTAGATCTTTTGAATGAAGATCCGGATGATGTGCGTCTCGGTTTGTTGGTTGCTGATAAAAATGGGACAGAGCGTACTATAAACAAGTATCCGGGACGTGGTTCGGTTACAATTAATAATGTCCGTGTTTTACGTTTGTCGGATATTTATTTGATAGGCGCTGAGGCTGCTTTGAAGAAAGCGTCACCTGACCAGGATTTAGCGGATGAATATCTGTATCAGATTAGACATCGTGCCAATCCGAATGTTACAAAAATTGACGCTACATTAGATTTGATAGCTAAAGAACGTCGTAAGGAATTGGTATTGGAAGGACATCGTTTGTATGATGTATTGCGTCAAGGAGCGGAAATCACCCGTCAAGGAGGTTCACATTTCTTGAATGGCAATGATTTGATAACGGTAAAATGGAGTGATTATCGGACTGTGATGCCTATTCCCCAGGCAGAAATAGATGCTAATCCAAATATATTGCAGAATCCGGAATATAACTAAAACTTTATTGGGTTGAGGAGTGTTTTCTCCTTAGGAATGGAGCTTGTGATTGATGAAAAATGAAGGAACTCAATCACAAGCTCCATATTTTTTGTTATATTTGCGCCCACATTATTATATATAAGAGTAAAGAATGAAAGAATTTGTAATATCCGAAGCCAAAGTAGAGACAGCAGTACTTGTCGGACTCATCACGCAGACGCAGGATGAGCGTAAGACGAACGAGTATCTGGACGAACTGGCGTTCCTTGCCGAGACGGCTGGGGCGGAAGTAGTGAAACGATTTACACAGAAGTTGCCGACAGCCCATTCGGTGACCTATGTAGGAAAAGGAAAACTGGAGGAAATCAGACAATATATCCGTAACGAAGAGGAAGAAGAACGTGAAGTGGGAATGGTCATCTTTGACGATGAGCTTTCCGCAAAACAACTTCGTAATATAGAAGCCGAACTGAAAGTGAAGATACTGGACCGTACTTCGCTGATTCTCGATATATTTGCCATGCGTGCCCAGACTGCCAACGCGAAGACGCAGGTGGAACTGGCACAGTACAAATACATGTTGCCACGTCTGCAAAGACTCTGGACTCACTTGGAACGACAGGGTGGTGGTTCAGGTGCCGGTGGCGGTAAAGGTTCAGTGGGACTCCGTGGTCCGGGTGAAACACAGCTCGAAATGGACCGCCGTATCATCTTGAACCGTATGTCATTGCTGAAAGAACGCCTGGCGGAAATTGACAAGCAAAAAGCTACCCAGCGTAAGAACCGCGGACGTATGATACGTGTCGCACTGGTTGGTTACACCAATGTCGGTAAGTCGACCATAATGAACCTGCTGGCAAAGAGCGAAGTGTTTGCGGAAAACAAACTGTTCGCTACATTGGATACCACCGTACGTAAGGTGATTATTGAGAATCTTCCGTTCCTGTTGTCAGATACGGTAGGATTCATCCGTAAGTTGCCTACCGACTTGGTTGAATCATTTAAATCTACTCTGGATGAAGTTCGCGAAGCGGACTTGTTAGTGCACGTGGTAGATATCTCACACCCCGGATTTGAAGAACAGATTGAGGTGGTGAACAAGACGCTGGCCGAAATTGACGGTGCCGGCAAACCCATGATACTTGTATTTAATAAAATAGACGCCTACACCTACGTGGAGAAAGCGCCGGACGACCTTACCCCCCGAACTAAGGAAAACTTGACACTCGAAGAACTGATGAAGACGTGGATGGCAAAGATGGAAGACAACTGCCTTTTTATTTCCGCCCGCGAACGAATCAATATGGACGAACTGAAAGATGTAGTTTACCGACGAGTGAAAGAATTGCATGTTCAGAAATATCCCTATAACGATTTTCTTTATCAGACCTACGAAGAGGAAGAATAATTAATCAATGTGCTGCTTTGCTGATTGGGGGAAGCGGCACATTACTATATTTATTTATATGAAAGACTATCGTAGATTGACTGAAGATGAGGTGCTTCAGTTAAAGAGCCAGTCGTGTCTGGCCGATGATTGGGGAAATGTTCTGGTAGCCGATGGATTTAATTGTGAGTATGTCCATCACACCCGTTTTTCGGGAGAAGTGAAGCTAGGGGTATTTGAAGCTGAATTCACACTGCGGGGCGGTATTAAGAAACATTCGGGATTGCGTCATGTGACGCTGCACAATGTGACGGTAGGGGATAACTGCTGTATTGAGAATATCCAGAATTACATTGCCAATTATGAGATTGGCAGTGATACCTTTATTGAAAATGTAGACATCATCCTGGTGGATGGGTTGACTACTTTCGGTAATGGGGTGGAAGTGGCGGTTCTTAATGAAACCGGAGGACGTGAGGTCTTGATTAATGACAAACTGTCCGCACATCAGGCGTATATACTTGCGCTGTACCGCCATCGTCCCGAACTGATCAGCCGCATGAAATCCATTGCGGATTATTATTCCAACAAACATGCATCTGCTGTTGGCAGTATTGGTGAGCATGTGATGATTCTCAATACAGGCTCCATCAGGAATGTCCGGATTGGCGATTATTGCCATATCTGCGGAACCTGCCGTCTGACTAACGGTAGTGTGAATAGTAACGTGACGGCTCCCGTACATATCGGACACGGAGTGATTTGTGATGATTTTATAATCTCTTCCGGTTCGCAAGTGGATGACGGCACGATGTTAAGCCGTTGCTTCGTCGGGCAGTCTTGTAAATTGGGGCATAACTATTCCGCTTCCGATTCCTTGTTCTTTAGTAACTGCCAGGGAGAGAACGGAGAAGCTTGCGCCATTTTCGCGGGTCCTTTCACCGTGACACATCACAAATCGACTTTGCTGATTGCCGGTATGTTCTCGTTTATGAATGCAGGCTCAGGGTCTAATCAAAGTAACCATATGTATAAGCTGGGTCCGATTCACCAGGGGACGATGGAAAGGGGAGCGAAAACGACTTCCGATTCATACATCCTGTGGCCGGCACGTGTCGGAGCTTTCTCTCTCGTGATGGGACGCCATGTCAATCATGCAGATACATCCAATCTTCCTTTCTCTTACCTGATAGAGCAACGGAATACGACTTATCTGGTTCCGGGCGTTAATCTGAGAAGTGTCGGTACAATCCGTGATGCCCAGAAATGGCCGAAACGTGACAAGCGGCAAGATCCGAACCGGCTGGATTATATCAATTACAACCTTTTGAGTCCCTATACCATTCAGAAGATGTTCAAAGGGCGTTCTATCCTGAAAGAATTGAGACGGGTATCCGGTGTGACATCCGAAATCTATTCTTATCAAAGTGCCAAAATCAAAAACTCTTCTTTGAATAACGGTATCCGCTTTTATGAAATAGCTATTCATAAATTCCTGGGCAACTCAATCATCAAGCGGTTGGAAGGTATCAACTTCCAAAGTAATGAAGAAATCCGCCAACGTCTGAAACCGGATACGGAAATCGGAATCGGTGAATGGGTGGACGTGTCCGGGCTGATTGCTCCCAAAAGCGAGATAGACCGTCTGCTGGATGGCATTGAGAATGGTACCATCAATCGTTTGAAGTCAATCAATGCCTGTTTTGCAGAAATGCACGAGAACTATTACACCTACGAATGGACGTGGGCTTACAATAAGATTCAGGAATTTTATGGCTTGAATCCGGAGACTATTACGGCGCAAGATGTGATCCGTATCGTAAAATCCTGGCAGGAAGCTGTTGTAGGACTGGATAAGATGGTATATGAAGATGCAAAGAAAGAATTCTCCCTGTCTTCCATGACCGGATTCGGTGCCGATGGCTCTCACGACGAGATGAAGCAGGACTTTGAACAAGTGCGTGGTGATTTCGAGAGTAATACATTCGTGACGGCTGTGTTGAAACATATTGAAGAAAAAACAGCTCTCGGAAATGAACTGATTAAACGTATCGAAGGCATACAAGAGTAAGCAAACCATAACCTATGAAACGATAGACGGCGGGCGGTGTGCAACTAAAGCACAACTTGTCCGCCATTTTTGTTTCAACGCCGGATTTCTCCGTTATTCATTCTTAATTCTTCATTCCTCATTCACCATTCTTCATTCTTAATTACTACCTTTGCCACACTAACTAACATTACGTAATAAAATAAGAGACTTATGGCAACACCTCCGTTTAAGTATCAGCCCATGTTTGAAAAGGGGAAAGATACAACTGAGTATTATCTGCTTACAAAAGACTACGTGTCGGTAAGCGAGTTTGAAGGAAATCCTATCCTGAAAATTGAGAAAGAAGGTTTGACTGCGATGGCTAACGCAGCTTTTCGTGATGTATCATTCATGCTCCGCCGTTCGCACAACGAACAAGTTGCTAAGATTCTGAGTGATCCCGAAGCCAGCGAAAACGACAAGTATGTGGCATTGACTTTCTTGCGTAATGCGGAAGTTGCTTCAAAGGGGATACTTCCTTTCTGTCAGGATACGGGTACTGCCATCATCCACGGTGAGAAAGGCCAGCAGGTATGGACCGGTTATTCTGACGAAGAAGCTCTCTCGCTGGGTGTCTATAAGACATATACTGAAGAGAACCTGCGTTACTCTCAGAATGCGCCTCTGAATATGTATGATGAGGTAAATACAAAATGCAACCTTCCCGCACAGATTGATATCGAAGCTACCGAAGGCATGGAATATGAGTTCCTTTGCGTAACGAAAGGCGGTGGTTCTGCCAACAAAACTTATCTGTATCAGGAAACGAAAGCTATCCTGAATCCGGGTACATTGGTTCCATTCCTCGTTGAGAAAATGAAAACTCTGGGAACAGCCGCTTGTCCTCCCTATCATATCGCTTTCGTTATCGGTGGTACTTCTGCTGAAAAGAATCTGTTGACAGTGAAGCTGGCTTCTACTCATTTCTATGATAACCTGCCGACAACAGGAAACGAATACGGTCGTGCATTCCGTGATGTCGAACTGGAAAAAGAAGTATTGGCTGAAGCTCACAAGATTGGTCTTGGTGCGCAATTCGGCGGTAAATATCTGGCTCACGATGTCCGTATAATCCGTCTGCCTCGTCACGGCGCCTCTTGTCCGGTAGGTCTGGGCGTATCCTGCTCTGCCGACCGTAACATCAAATGTAAAATCAACAAGGAAGGTATCTGGATTGAGAAACTGGATTCAAATCCGGGAGAACTTATTCCGGTGGAACTGCGTAAGGCAGGCGAAGGCGATGTTGTAAAGATCGACCTGAACCGTCCGATGGCTGAAATCCTGAAAGAATTGACTAAATATCCGGTATCGACCCGTCTGTCACTGAATGGAACGATTATCGTAGGTCGTGACATCGCACACGCCAAACTGAAAGAACGTCTGGATCGTGGTGAAGACCTGCCGCAATATGTCAAAGATCATCCTATTTACTATGCAGGTCCGGCAAAAACACCGGAAGGCATGGCTTGCGGCTCAATGGGTCCGACTACAGCAGGACGTATGGATTCCTATGTAGAGTTATTCCAAAGTCATGGCGGCAGCATGGTTATGCTGGCAAAAGGTAACCGCAGTCAGCAGGTAACGGATGCCTGCAAGAAATATGGTGGTTTCTATTTGGGTTCTATCGGCGGTCCGGCTGCTATTCTTGCTCAGAATAACATCAAGAGCATTGAATGTGTGGAATATCCGGAACTGGGTATGGAAGCTATCTGGAAGATTGAAGTAGAAAACTTCCCTGCATTCATCCTGGTAGATGATAAGGGCAACGACTTCTTCAAACAGTTGAAACCCTGGAATTGCACTAAATAAACAGACAATAAGTTCATTTATATAAAACTATTTATTTAAGGGATACCTGTCAATTTTCCGTATGGGTATCCCTTTTTTACTAACTTTTCCTTTCTGCTTACTACTAATTACTATTATGAAACCATCGACAATTGAACTGACTAATCAGAAGAACCAGCATATTGTATGGCTGGATGTTGTACGCCTTATCGCAATGTTTACAGTTGTTTGCTGCCATTGCACCGATCCTTTTAATTTTTATCCGGGCACTGCTCCCAATATCGGGGAAATCAAGTTATGGGGAGCTATCTATGGATCTGTTCTCCGTCCCTGTGTACCCTTGTTTGTGATGATAACGGGTGCATTGCTTTTACCTGTCCGGGGGGATGCTTCCACTTTTTATAAGAAACGTATTACCCGTGTCCTGTATCCGTTCTTAATCTGGTCTGTTATCTACAATCTTTTTCCTTGGATAACGGGCGTATTGGGGTTGGAGCCTAAGGTTATTCTTGATTTCTTTCCTTATGCCGGCGAGGAAGTGATGCAGCAATCCTTTTCGGTGGCTGTGCAGTATATCCTGGCAATTCCTTTCAACTTCTCAGTATTGGCAGTGCATATGTGGTATATTTATCTGCTTATCGGGCTTTATCTTTATTTGCCCATATTCTCGGCATGGGTGGAAAAGGCTTCGCAGCGTGCTAAACTGATGTTTCTGCTGGCTTGGGGCGTGACCTTGCTTCTGCCTTATTATTATCAGTTCGTTTCTCCTTACCTGTGGGGCTCTTGCTCATGGAATTCTTTCGGAATGTTGTATGCATTTGCCGGATTCAACGGATATTTATTATTAGGGCATTATCTGAAAGACCTCGACTGGAGTTTAAAGAAAACATTGTTAATCGGTATTCCGATGTTTGCAGTTGGTTATGTTGTGACGTTCTTCGGTTTCCGTCATATGACGGCTTTGCCGGATTGTACTGATGAAATGTTGGAGCTTTTCTTTACTTACTGCTCTCTAAATGTGGTTATGATGACCATTCCTGTATTTCTGTTGGCTAAAAAAGTCAATGTCCGTTCGGAGAGAATACGGAAAGCATTAGCAGATTTGACCGTGTGTGGTTTCGGAGTCTATATGATACATTATTTCTTTACCGGTCCGTCTGTGGTATTAATGAGGGCTCTTAATGTACCTATTCCTTTGCAGATTCCGATTGCCGCAATAGTTGCGTTTGCTGCTTCCTGGTTGATAGTACATTGGGTGAACCGCATTGGTAAACCTGCAAAATACATAATGGGATAACAAAATGCATAATGGGATAAAAGTCCAAAGGCTTTTTTGAGGACATAAGAACAAAAGAACATATTTCTTCCGATACTGATATTCTTAAAATATGGAACGTGGAGTATATGTTCTTTTGTTCTTATGTCTTTTCTATTCTTCCAGATACTTTGTAATCTTTCCGCTAATCTGCAATAACGAAATCTCACAAAGTTTGGTATTATATTCTGCGGAGAGGATACGTTCTTCCGCATCTAATAAACTCTTTTGTGCTTCGCGTACTTCAAAGCCGGATAAATCTCCCTGAATATAACGATCCATGGCAATATCATGGTTGTCTTTGGCAGTTATAAGATTCTGTCGTTCCAGATTCAATAACTGGAGATTGTTGCGGTATGCCTGCCATAAATTACTGAGGTCGGAGCGGAGTGCCAACTCAAGGTTCTGTCGTTCCAAGCGCCGGTTCTTAAAGGCAAGAGTCGCGTTCCGCTTTTCGCGGCGGCGGTTTCCATCGAATATATTAAATCCGATAGTTACTCCAGCATTGAAACCTAAATTGCCTCTTCTGCTTGTGGCGTTAACGTCATATTTATTAAAGGTATATCCGTATCCGGTATTCAATTTGAGATAGGGATAGTTGCGTGAGTTTATCTTTTTATAATCCAGTTGTGCCAATGTCGTATTCTGGTCAGCTTTTAGTAAAGACGCATTTGTTGTCAATGTAGCATTCCATAAATCTTCGAACTTCAGGTTGCTGTGTACGTCAATGGTGGAATCTTTGATGATAATAACTTGATTGACATTATTATTAGCCATCAATTCATTCAACTGGATGCGTGAAGAGTGCAGCAATTCCTGTTGTTTTATGTATTGGGCGCTATCTGCATTGAAGTCCACCTTTGCCTGCTGATAATCCAGTCCTGAGAACTTACCGACAAGGTGGCTTGCTTCTGCGATACGCAAGCGCTCTTTGGAGAGAGACATTGCATAATGGAAGTTTTTTAGGCGAATCTTCTGCTGAATAAAGTTGTAGTACTCCGATGTCAGGTCGGCAATAAAGTCCTCGATAGCGATACGGGTGTTGGTTTCTCCCTGTCGCTCCAATTCTTTCAACTGCTTGTAAGTCGTACTGATATTGAATCCGTCAAAGATAGTCCAGTTGAGGTTGAGTCCGACATTGACTGTCTGGTCATATACTCCATTGGTTTTCGTTATCTCTCCGGTTTCACGGGCTTTACTTTCAATATTATCCAGATTGCCGGTATATCCGGCAGAAAAGTCCAGCGTCGGCAGATAGCCTGCGTTTCCCAATGTCGCGTTGTTCTTGCTGATTTGCTCTTCGTTATGGACGATACGTAAAGAGTAATTGTTCTGCAATCCTTCTTCCAGGCACTCTTTTAAGGTGAGTACTTGTTGCGCCTTCGCAGTAGAAACTGATAAGAAGGCACATGCGGTAACTATATATGTGATGCGTTTCATGCAAATTCCTTTCTGTTTCATTCGGTTATCTTTTTGACTCGGTTAGTTGAAATATAACTGTAAATAGCCGGTACAATGTACATGGTGAGCAAAGTAGAAACTACCATGCCACCTACTACTGCCGTACCCATGGCGATACGCTGATTGGCACCTTCTCCGGTGGCAAAAGCCAGTGGGATAAGTCCCAGAACCGTAGAAGCACTTGTCATCAGAATCGGGCGGAGACGTTGCAAAGCTGAATCCTTGATTGCGCTCATCTTGTCTTCTCCGGCTTCCTGTTTCTGATTGGCGAATTCCACAATCAGGATACCATTCTTGGCCACCAGCCCGATAAGCATAATGATACCGATCTGGCTGAAAATATTCATTGTAATATCTCCGAAATACATAAATACTAATGCTCCGGCAATAGCCAGCGGCACTGTCAGCATGATAATCAACGGGTCTTTGAAACTCTCGAACTGCGCAGCCAGAATCAAGTAAATCAGAAGAATAGCCAGGATAAAGGCAAACATCAAACTGGAAGAACTTTCGCGATATTCCTTGGAGTCGCCCGACAAGGCGGTACGGAACGTATCATCCAATGTTTCCTTGGCTATCTTATCCATTTCATCCAGTCCTTGTCCGATTGTTTTTCCATCCGCCAGTCCTGCTGAGATAGTGGCTGATACAAAACGATTATAACGGTATAGTTTAGGCGGAGCAATACCACTTTCCAGTTCAATCAGGTTATCCAATTGAATCATGTCACCATTGCTGCTACGCACATAAATCGCTTTCAAGTCGGCCGGTTTATTTCTTTGCTGACGGTTGATTTCACCGAGGATTTCGTACTGCTTTCCGTTCATATAGAAATATCCCATGCGCTGACCGCTCAATCCGTATTGCAAGGTCTGGGCGATGTTCTTTGTACTTACCCCCATGATACTCGCCTTGTCGCGGTTAATCTGGATACGGGCTTCCGGCTTGCTGAACTTCAAGTCAACGTCCGCCATCTGGAAGACCGGGTTTTCGTACACTTTCGCCATGAATTTAGGCAGTACCTCTTCCAACTTTTCCAAGTTGGTAGCTTGAAGTACATACTGGACAGGCATACTTCCACGACGTCCGCCGAAGGAAGATTGCTGTTGCACGAACGAACGCGCCATCGTCTTCTTCTGTACCGCTTTCGATATTTTTTCGGCAACATCCATCTGTGTATAGTTACGGTCTTTCATGTCCTTCAGCGTGATACGCACGTTTCCACTACCACTGGACACACGGGCGGTAACCGCTTCCGCATCCGGCAGGATGGAGTCGACAAGCTGATTGATGTCTTCGGTGTAATCACGTATATATTCATAAGTGACACCCTCTGCGCCTCTCGTATTGATAGTGATTTGCGAACGGTCTTCCAAAGGTGCCATTTCGGAAGGAACCGCATTCCACAGGATACCAATCAGGCAAATCGTGATGAAAGTGAATGGAAGCGCAATCCATCGTTTATTCAGGAAAGCGGCAAGTGAACGGCTGTACAGGCGGTTCATACCTTCAAAGAATGGTTCGGTCTTTGAGTAAAACCAACCTTGTTTTTCCCGTTTGATAAGCAGTTTGGTCGCCAGCATCGGCGTGAAAGTCAATGCGGCAAATGAAGAGATGATGACCGAACCGGAGATTACAATGCTGAACTCCCGGAACAGACGTCCCGTCATACCGTCCATAAAGACGATGGGGAAGAATACGGCAACCAGGGTGATAGTCGTTGAGATGACGGCGAAGAAGATTTCTTTGGCTCCTTCGATACCCGCCTCTTTCGGACTCATTCCCTTTTCGATACGGATATAGATATTCTCCGTCATAACGATGGCATCATCTACTACCAATCCCACGGATAGCACGATGGCAAGCATGGATAGTACATTGATAGAGAAACCTGCCAGATACATGACGAAGAATGCACCGATGAGGGAGACAGGAATCACGATACATGGTACCAGTGTCACACGCCAGTCGCGCAAGAACAAGAAAATGATGATAATAACGAGTACGAAAGCTTCATACACGGTAGACTTTACCTCGTTGATGGATGCACGGATAAACTTGGTATTATCAAAACCGTAGTTGTAGTGCACATCTTCCGGCAAGTCTTTCTTCATCTGTTCCATACGTTGATATACAGCGTCCGCAATCTCAATATGGTTGGCTCCCGGCTGTGGAATAACTACGACACCTACCATCGGCACACCGTTCATTTTCATGTAACTTTTGATGTCGGCAGGCCCCAGTTCGGCACGTCCGATGTCACTGAAACGCACGATGCGGTTGTTCTCTTCCTTGATAATCAAGTCGTTAAACTCGTCTGCAGTGTGCATCAATCCTAAGGTACGGATTGTCAACTCGGTAGTATTTCCTTCGATACTACCTGACGGGAGCTCGACATTCTCATTATCCACTGCATTTTTCACGTCGATAGGACTGATACCATAGCCGGCCATTTTTGCCGGGTCAAGCCAGAGACGCATGGAGTAACGCTTTTCTCCCCAAATGGATACGCTACTTACATCAGAGATGGTCTGTAATTGTTCCTTAACCGTCAAATCCGCGATTTCACTTAATTCCAACAGGGTGCGTTTGTCGCTTTGCAGAGCTACCATCAGGATAGGCATAGCGTCCGCGTCTGCTTTCGACACGGTAGGCGGGTCACAGTCACGGGGCAGGTAACGTTGTGCGCGTGAAACCTTGTCGCGTACGTCATTTGCCGCCGTTTCCAAATCGACGGACAATTCAAACTCTACTGTAATACGGCTCTGTCCTTGTTGGCTGACACTGGACAGAGAACGGATACCGGGAATACCATTGATATTCTGTTCCAACGGTTCCGTAATCTGGTTTTCGATAACGTCGGCATTGGCTCCCGGATAGGAACAACTGACGGAAATAATCGGATTATCCACTGACGGATATTCACGGACACCCAGGTAGTTGTATCCGATAAATCCGAAAAGCAGGATAATGATTGTCAGTACGGTGGCTAATACCGGTCGGCGTATGCTTAATTCAGATATATTCATAGGGCACTGGTATTAGTCAATTTTGTCAAGTGTCACGGCAAGTCCGGTGCGGAGTTGCAATGTTCCTGAGGTGATAATGGTGTCCCCCATGTGCAATCCTCTTGTCACCTGTACTTCGGATGCGGTGCGGATTCCGGTAGTGATTTCCACCGGTTCGGCTTTTCCTGATTTGTACAAGTAGACTTTGTCTTTACCCATTTCCGGCACAATCGCTTCCGTAGGGATGGCGATTGCATTCTCTATCTCGTCTTTTTTTATCAATACGCTTGCATAGCGGCCGGGGAGCAGGATATGGTTGACATTCGGATAGAGTGCACGGGCGGTAAACTGGTGCAGATTAGGGTCGATAGCTGATTCGACAGCATACACCTGTGCACCGAACGCATCCAGATTGCCTTCAACGTTAAAGTTTAAGTTAGTCCCTTTTCTAATCTGTTTGGCATAACGTTCCGGCACGGAAAATTCAACTTTGAGGGGAGAGATTTTTGTCAGTTTGGCAACAACCGTAGTAGGAGAGGCGTAGGTACCGATACTGACTTGGCGAAGCCCGATAACGCCGTCAAACGGAGCACGAAGCTCGGTCAATTCGATATTAGCCTTAATGATTTCTATGTCGGCATTAAGAGTTGCCAGGTCGGTCTTGACTTGTTCGTAGGCTTCCTTACTGACAGCATCCCGTTTCAATAGTGCGTCTTGGCGGAACACACGGTCTTCTGCCAATTTCAATTGTGAAACAAGACGTTGTAATTGTGCCTGCAACTGCCGGTCGTTTACTTTGGCAAGCAACTGGCCCTTCTTTACCGATGTTCCTTCCTCGAAATTGATTTCGACAATCTTTCCGGAAGTTTCGAAAGACAAATCTACTTCTTCGTCAGGCAGAAGTACCCCCGTAGTCGTAAATTCATCTGTCAGGGATTGTGGCTTTATGACTTTGGCGTTCACATTCAGAATCTGTCTTCCCTTTTTCTTATTACCGCTCATTACTTTGTCGGCAGCGGTTAGTTCGTCGTTCTTTTTGGGTAATTGTGAGTAGATTCCACCACCGATGATACCGGCACCAACAAGAATAATGATGCCCCATTTAGTTTTCTTATTCATGGTTTAGTATAGTATATAGCATGTTTACATTACATCTTTAGAAAATTAGACATCTTCTAACAGGTAAGGTTTAATAAGGATTGTAGTAAAAAAAGTTAATCGGCCGAAGGCGGGAAGAGAATTAGTAGGCAGACCGATACTTGCCTTCTTCTTTATCTTCCAGCATATTCAGATAAGAGGTGTAGCGTGATTCACTGATTAAATGTTCTTCTACCGCCTTGCGTACAGCGCATCCCGGTTCGTGGCGATGAGTGCAGTTATTGTATTTGCAGTCAGCGGAAATCTTGAATATTTCGGGAAAATAATGTCCGATTTCTTCCTCTTCCATATCGAATGTGCCGAAACCTTTGATACCCGGGGTGTCAATGATATATCCATCCCCGTCTACGGGAAACATTTCGGAGAAAGTAGTGGTATGCATTCCTTTGTTGTGATAAGAGGAAATCTCACCGGTCTTGGCTTCTATTCCCGGCAGTATGGCGTTGATGAGTGTGGACTTTCCTACTCCCGAATGGCCGGAAAATAGTGTGATTTTGCCTTCCAGGTCTTTTTTTATTTCGTTTACACCGTCACCGTTCTTGGCGGAAACCTTAAAACAGGGGTAACCGATATGTGTATATAAATTAATGAGTGCGTCCAGATAGCGGAGTTCGTCTTCGTTGTAAGCATCTACTTTGTTGAATACCAGTTTGACAGGAATCCGGTAAGCTTCTGCCGATGCAAGAAAACGGTCGATGAAGATAGTGGATGTTTCGGGATAGTTGACGGTTACCACCAACATACATTGGTCGAGGTTGGCAGCAAGGATGTGGGACTGTTTAGAAAGATTGGAAGAACGACGGATAATGTAGTTCTTCCTATCTTCTATTTCGTTGATGAAAGCAGTGCCTTCCTGATTAAGTATAATCTGAACACGGTCGCCTACCGCTACCGGATTGGTACTGCGAATACCTTTGAGCCGGAAATTACCTTTGATCTTACATTCGATAAATTGCCCGTCATCGGTCTTTACCTGATACCAGCTACCTGTGTTTTTGATTACTAATCCCTTCATAAATTGAGAATTGAGAACTTCGCTCAAAACCTTATTTGATTTTTAATATTAAAGTATAGTCTCAATTTTCAATTTAAACAGTCATGATTTCTTTGTCCTTTTCAGCCAGCATATCATCAATCTGTTTGATATACTTATCATGGATTTTTTGCAGTTTGGCTTCCGCATTCTTCTGCTCGTCTTCTGCCAATCCGTCTTTTACAGCTTTTTTCAATGCGTCATTACCGTCACGGCGGGCGTTGCGTACGCTGACTTTAGCTGTTTCACCTTCGGCCTTGCATTGTTTGGCCAATTGCTTACGACGTTCTTCCGTCAAAGGAGGGATACCGATACGGATTATTTCACCATTGTTTTCGGGCATAATGCCGAGGTCGGAGTCGATAATTGCTTTTTCGATGACACGGAACATGCTTTTATCCCAGGGTTTGATGGTGATACTGCGTGCATCGGGAGTGGTCACAGCTGCTACATTGCTGATAGGAACCATGCTTCCGTAAGAGTCTACACGGATACCGTCCAACAGTCGGGTACTCGCTTTTCCGGCGCGGATATGTGCCAGTGCTTCTTCCAGATACATGATGGCCATATCCATTTTTTCTTGTGCATTGTCAAGGCAAGTCTTTACGTCTACCATATTTTTCGATAATTAAAGTTGCTATTCGATTGATTAATTAGCAAAAGTATATTATTTTTTGTTCATCTGCAACAGCATTCCCATCTTTTTTATAAGCGACTTCCCTATGATAATCAGGGTAACAGCGGTGATTATCATTAAAATGCCTGTCATTAACCGGGGCGTAAGTTTTTCGTGAAACAGAAGAACTCCGAAAAACAAAGCTGTCACAGGTTCCAAAGCTCCTAAGATAGCCGTTGGTGTGGAGCCTATGTAATGGATGGCCAGGGCTGTACAGACCAGTGATACGGCAGTAGGCAGAATAGCTAGTGCCAGTACGTCCGCCCAAAGCCAGGCGGATGGAATAACTTGCAGTTCCGTACAAAAGTTCAGGCGGACGATATAAACGGAAAGCCCGAACAGGATAGCGTAAAACGTAAGTTTCGTTGTCGGCAGGTTTTTCAGTGCCGAACGGTTCACACCTACTATATATATGGCGTAGGAGAGTGAAGACAGCAGGACAAAGACGATTCCTATGGTTGATAACGGTTTACTACCGTCTCCTTGGTACAGCAGAGCGATGCCCGAAAGTGCCAGCAGGATGGAGAAGACGGTAATCGCGGAAATCTTTTCTTTGAAAAACGCTCCCATAATAACCGCTACCATCACCGGATAGACGAATAGAATCGTAGATGCAATTCCTGCGTCCATGTAGTTGTAGCTCATAAAAAGGAGTAAGGAAGAAAACGAGAATAACAATCCCATAATAACCAACGGCAGAATATCTGCTTTCTGAAGAGAGAAAGATTGATGTTGCATCTTCATCAGTATCCCTAATACAATGACAGCAAAAAAGTAACGGTAAAATAAGACCGTATCGACACTCATGCCTGCTGCATAGAGCGGGAGCGTAAAAAGAGGATTCATACCGTAACTTGCGGCGGCAATCGCTCCATAGATAAAACCTTTGGTTTTGCTATTCATCGTTTTAAGTTTTTTAAATGGCGTGCAAAAGTACGCAGTTCGTACATGATAAACAAGCGTTTACCCCGTTGATAGTATAATTTAATCTTTCGTATGCTAAAAAACTAATCTTCCGCCTGCATGGAACTAATTTCGTTTATGCATAATTTAATTTGTTTGCCTATAGGCGAACTTTCATCCGTCTATAGGCAAACTTGCGTCCGGCTATAGGCAAACGAAAGAAACACTATAGGCAGACGAATTAAATTATGCAGTTCGAGGATTAATTGAGTGCAGTCGGATGGGTAACTTTTAGGAGCGTAGGAGATAATTTCATACGAAACAAGGCAAAGAATATCCCCTAAACGAGATTCTCTGCCTTGTTATAGATGTATTGAAGAAGCCGATTAGTTGTGTACGATTGTACCGATTTCTTCGCCGTTGATTACTTTTTTAAGATTACCTACCGTGTCCATGTCAAATACGACGATAGGCAGGTTGTTTTCTTTGCACATACAGGTAGCAGTCAAGTCCATTACTTTCAATCCACGTTTCAGTACTTCATCGTATGTGATGTCGTTGAATTTGGTTGCAGTCGGGTCTTTTTCAGGGTCGGCAGTATAAATGCCGTCTACACGGGTGCCTTTCAGCATTACATCTGCTTCGATTTCGATTCCTCTCAATGAAGAACCTGTATCGGTAGTAAAGAAAGGATTTCCCGTTCCTGCGGACATGATGACAACCTCACCGTTCTCCATATGTTCGATAGCTTTCCACTTGCTGTAGAATTCTCCGATAGGCTCCATGCGGACTGCTGTAAGCACACGGGCTTTCACTCCGGCTGCTACTAATGCCGAACTCAATGCCAAGCTGTTGATGACAGTTGCCAGCATCCCCATCTGGTCACCTTTCACACGGTCGAAACCTTTATTGGCTCCACTCAATCCACGGAAGATATTTCCACCACCGATAACGATACCTATCTGTACGCCTTGTCCGTGGATTTCTTTGATTTGCTCTGCATATTCTGCTAATCTTTTCTCGTCAATGCCATATTTTTTTTCGCCCATCAGGCTCTCTCCACTGAGCTTTAGTAAGATTCTTTTATACTTTGCCATATCTTTTGCTTTTTATTGTTTGCCGCAAATATAGAGATAATTTGTCAGATAGCCTTATTGAGATACAATTACTTTTTTCATGATTTGTCTTCCCAGGAAGGTTTGTACAATTCCTCTCAATGAAAGATAAACCAGAAACGCCAACCATAAAGCATGATTTCCCAAAAGGGAATGAAATGCATAATATATCTCGAAAAAGCTGGCGGAAGCAATTAACATAGAGTAAAGCATCTGACGGGTAGCGGTGGCACCGATAAATACTCCATCCCACAAGAAAGCAGAAAAACCGGCTAACGGAATGATAAGTGCCCAATAGAAATAGGAATCCGACGCATTGATTACTGACGCATCGTTAGTCAGCAATCCCAGGAATTCTTTTCCACCAACTGAATATAAAATAGTGAATACCAACGAAAGTCCAAATCCCCAATAGAAGAGGTGACGCACTGTGCTGCGCAGGCCTGTTTGGTTTTTAGCTCCTATATAACGTCCTGCCAATGCTTCGCCGGCATAGGCAAAGCCATCCATGATATAGGAAAAGAGAGTAAATAATTGCATCAGCAAAGTATTGACCGCTAAAACAACTTCTCCTTGTGCAGCTCCGGCTGAAGTGAAGAACATGGTGACTATGACAAGGCAAAGCGTACGGAAAAAGATGTCACGGTTTACCTGAAAGAAACGATACATAGCCTTCTTCTGCCAAATATCTTTCCATACAATTCGTTTTCTAAGCGTATGATAGTAGCGTATGTATAACAGAATAGCCATGAAGAAACCTGCATACTGGGCGATGAGGGTTCCCATAGCCACACCTGCCACTTCCATATCCAATAAATAGACAAAACAGAGACTGGCTGCAATATTGACAATGTTTTGCGTGATAGCGATATACATCGGGAAACGTGAATTCTGCATTCCGATGAACCAGCCTGCAAATCCATAAAGGCCTAATGTGGCTGGAGCTCCCCAAATGCAGATGTAGAAATAGGTCGTTGCCAGTTGCTCGACTTCCGGTGTCGTTTGTATAAATGTAAATGCCAGTTTCAGGATAGGATATTGGAGTATCAGCAGACAGAAGGCGATTAATAATCCCACGCCGACAGAGCGTAATAGCAGTCGGGTGATTTCATTTAGATCATGCTGACCGTAAGCCTGCGAAGTCATGCCACTGGTTCCCATGCGCAGGAAGCCGAAAATCCAATAGATAATATTGAACAACATTCCCCCTACGGCAATGGCTCCGATATAAGCCGGAGAACCGAGGTGACCTACGATAGTGACATCAATAAGTCCCAGTAACGGAACGGTTATATTGGATATAATCGATGGTATGGCAATCTGTAATATTCGTCTGTTTTCAGAGGTTTGTTTTTTATCTATCATTCTATAGAAACACTTTTATCAAATTGATTGTTCTTTTTATGCGCAAAGGTACATTTTTTATTTTTTTATTGTATCTTTGTGTGCCACGAACTAAATAGCAAATATTGGATTATGAGAGCCTTAACTATCTTCTTTTTATCTTTGTTTTCGTTGCCGCTGATGCTGAATGCGCAGTCGGTCGATGAGATGTTGCAGAAAGTGTCTGCCGCTATCGAAACCGGGCAGAACGGGCAGGCTGTGAGTTATTTCCGGCAGACGATCAGTCTGAATATTGACCGCACGGAAATGTACTATTGGACGAGTGTGGACAAAAGCAGTGAAATTAGCGTGAATCTGGCGAATGAACTGGCGATTGCCTATAAGAAGAAGCGGAATTATGACAAGGCTTATCTGTTCTATAAAGAGTTACTTCAAAAGGCTCCCAATAATGTAGACTATCTCGAACCCTGTGCCGAAATGCAAGTTTATCGAGGACAAGAAAAAGATGCTCTGCGCATGTATGAGAAGATATTGCAATTGGATGCGGACAACTTGGCTGCCAATATCTTTTTAGGGAATTACTATTATTTGATGGCTGAACGGGAAAAGAAGCAGTTGGAAACTGACTATAAGAAAATATCGTCGCCAACGAAAATGCAATATGCCCGTTATCGGGATGGATTGTCGAAAGTGTTTGCTACGGGATACGAAAAGGCACGGAACTCCTTGCGGAAGGTTGTATTGAGGTTTCCGTCGACAGAGGCTCAAAAAACGTTGGATAAGATATTGAGAATAGAAAAAGAGGTGAATCGCTAAGCGATTCACCGTATATATTCGGTATGTGTGAATTTGACCGTCTGGCAGTGACGTAGCCTTGTGGATACATCTTTTTACTATCAAATTCTTACATGAAAAACTTTTTGGTCACCTTGTAAGTTCCACTTCCATAGTTCTTTGATTTCATCTCTCCGGGAAGAGTTACGGTAGCGGTGGCACCTTTAGGGATGGTAAATTCCCAAATCCAGGCGTCTCCTTCGTATTTCCAGGCACTCTTGATGAGTCCGGCGGCGGAACGGTATTCGGCAGTCACGTGTCCTAACCGCTTGTCTGGAATGGGCTTCATAATGATATGTTTGAAGCCGGGGGTGGCAAGATCAGCTGCGATGCCGGCAACGGTTTCCCAAATCCATTCACATACGCATCCGTAGGCATAATGATTGAAGCTGTTCATGCCGCTCGGTCCCATTCCCTTGTCTATCATATAGCTGTTCCACCGTTCCCAGATGGTGGTGGCTCCGTTGTCCACAGAGTACAGCCAGCTTGGATTCTTACGTTGGAAGAGGAGTTCATAGGCAATGTCTTCCATGCCATTCTCCGTGAGGGTGGCCATGAGGATGGATGTGCCTAAGAATCCGGTCTGTAAGCAAAGGTCGTGCTGTGCGAAGTTTTCGCGCAGACGGTCTATCATCTTCGCTTTGGCTTCACCTTCCACAAGCTGGTTCTTTAGGGCGAACAAAGCAGGTGTCTGCATGGTGTTGAGGATGGCGGTTTTGAAGGTACCGTCTTCATTGAGGAAGTTCTCTTTGATGTATGCCTTTGCCGAATCAGCCATTTGCTGGTATTTGGCGGCATCACGACCGATGGCGGCAGCCATGTCCCGCATCATGAAAGCATCTGTCATCCAGTAGGAAGCACTCAAATAGTTCCAGTAGCTGATAGCATCAGGAAGCGGACCTTGGGGAGAGAAAGCCAGTCCGCTCCAGCTTTCCAGAGGTTCGTAGCTCAGCCAGTCGGCCCATTGATAGTTACCGTTCTCGTTACAGAGGGCCTCGTGGTTATACTTAGTGTCGTTGATGTGGTTCATAAACAAGTCCATGGCATTCCAGTTCTCCTCGATGATTTGCGTGTCATCGAATTGTTTCCATACCGTCCAAGGCACGATGATTCCGGCATCAGCCCAACCGAAACGCATTTTCTCGTCACCGTATTGTGCCAAGGGGGCCACTCCGGGGAATCCGCCCAAACTGTTCTGTGTGTCGCGCATGTCACGCATCCACTTGTGGAAGAACTTCATGGTGTTGGCAAAGAACGTTCCTGTTTCTGCAAACACTTGTGTGTCTGCTGTCCAGCCCAGACGCTCGTCGCGTTGCGGGCAGTCGGTGGGTATGGACAGGTAGTTGGATAGCTGCCCCCAATAAGTGTTGGAGATGAGCTTGTTCACAAGCTCGTTGCCTGTGGATATAGTGCCGACCTCCATTTTCTTTGTGATGGAAGTGACTGGGATGGACTTCAGCGACTTGATGGCGACATTCCCGGTGGCAATTATGGAGACGTAGCGGTAGCCGAAGAAGGTGCAATGAGGGTAGTAGGTCACATAGCTATTTCCGGCAGCAAAAGTGTAGTCCAGACGGACGCCGTAAGGGAAGCGCAGGTTTTCGCGGTGACAGCTTCCTTCCGGACCGTCCATGCCACGAATCTTGGCACCATTACCGTCATTGAGCAACTCTGCGGGAAGGCAGGTCAGCACTGTTCCCTCGGCAGCTTTGAATACGAAAGAGGGGATGCCGGCACAATTTTGTCCGAAGTCTACCACTAACGTCTCTCCCGGACTTACGGTCATCTCTGTATCTAATGCGAACTCACGGGCAATAATTACCTTACCGAACTCATGCTCCTTCGCTCCCTCTACATTCTTCCAAACGTATGCTCTGACAGGAGCAAGGGTGAGGTCGGTACGTAGATAGACTTCCGCTCCGTCCGAAGGCAGAATGTCGCCGGAGAATTCGGTATTCTCTTCGGGTACGGAGAGTTTGTCCGCACATTCGTAGCCCATCGGTTCGCGTGCATCGTACGTTTCTCCATCAAAGATGCCGGCATGTTTCACCGGGCCGGCAATTCCGGCTTTCCAGTTTTTGAGGTCAGTACCGTAGCGCTTCTTGGTTCCGTCAGAAAAAGTCAGTTCCAGTACACCGCGAAAGGCACATTTCTTGCCTATCATGCCGTCATGTCCTCCGGGGGTTATGATTTTGTCACCCCACCATCCCGGCGTCACCTGTGCGGAAAGTCTGTTCTCGGCGTTTGGCTTGGTACGAATGATGTCTGTAATGTCATAGGTGAAAGAACGTTTGGTCTTGGCATAGTGTGTGAAGCCCGGTTTCAGGAATTCCCCGCCTACGGGTTTCCCATTCACATACAACTCGTAAATTCCCAGTCCGGTGGTCATCCACTTGGCGGAGATGACTTCCTGTACGTTTTTTACAGTGGACACGAACCAGGTCGCGCCATCGGCCGCGAGACCGTTGTTGTGTCCTTTCGCCACGGGGGCGTCTGTTGCGGAAATCCATTTGGATTCGTTCCAGGCCGACGCTTCTAATGCGTCAGTACGTTTCCCGACTTCGGTTGCGTTTATCAGTCCACTATTTGAGAACAACACGAAAATTATTATCGGAATAATATCCGCAAAATAATGAAAATTCATTTTCATACTTATATGTGTTTTTATTTTTCTTATTTAATCAGATAATCAGATGCGTAGATAAAAGCACCGGCTGTCCACCCCATAAATGGAGGCATTTCGTATTCATTATTCACTTCCAAATTTCCTAATTCAGCGTTATATTTCTCCCATAGATTACCTGAAGATTGGTAAATCTTAACAATACTACTAACATATTTCTGAGCTATGCGACGAGCTTCTTTTTTAAATCCATAGCGGTCCAGACCATTTATTGATAAAAGATTAAAACTCGCCCATGCATTAGGAAAATCCCACTGATAGGTTCTCTTGCGTTTTCCTTGTTCGCAAGCGACAATGCCCCAAGGATATTCTAATCTTTGAAGATGAACAACCACATTCTTAGCTTGATGTTTGGTTAAGACCTCTGCCCAAAGTAAATTAAAAACAGCCGCAGAATATATAGGGCTTAGTCGATTATTTATAAAGTCATAATCATAAAAACAGCCGTCTTGAGAGTTGTAACAATATTTATTCAACAGATTTTTCCTTTTTTGGGCTGCATCCAACCATTTGTTTGAACCTTTCTTTTTCAATTCTTTATAGAAAAAAGCAAAATTCTGTTCATATAAATAGAGATTTGCATTTAAATCCACAGGATTAAAATCTTCACAACGAAAATCAAAACGAGGGGAAAAATCCCAACCGGACTCCGCTTCTGCAATTAAATGAGAAGATTGTTTCAATAACTTCAAAGAATCTGTTAAAACAGGCAAGTCAGTGAAACGTGTTCTCATATATTCATAAAATGAAACTAGTTCATCTCTTGTTGCACTGTTCGAATATCGGTTCAGTCCCGTAGGTGTAATTCGTTGAGTCATCCAGAATGTGTACTCTTTTTCTAATATTCTACAGGCAGATTCCAACCATATTTTATCCCTGCTCTTTTCGTAAATATCCCGAACCATCATACTGGCAAATGGTGGTTGTGAACGATTCAAATATGAAACATTAGATCCATTAGGCATAAATCCAAACTTATCTATTAAGTAAAGGATGTTATCTACATTATTCAATGCCTGCTCAAAGTCATCATCCGATATCAACCCTATATTTGTAAAATATGTATCCCAATAATACATATCTTGCTGAAATGCACCGCTCAAACTTGGAACACTATAAGGTTTTGGCAAAGCAATATATCCCAATGTATCCTTTTTACACTCTTTTACAGTATGTCCCATATGTTCTTTAATGAATAAACGTACATTTCGTATGTCTTCAAGCGATTGCTGTTGGGCATTTATAAAGAGAGAAAATATGAAAATAAATATTGCGGTTAATAATTGACGCATAGTATATTGTATTTTAATAATGTTTTATTTTAACTCAAACACTATTGTTCCCTTGATATTCCGGGAGGAACTCCCAATCATCGCTTCAAACTTGCCGGGTTCGGCTACCCATTCATGTCTTGCATCATCAAAGAAACTCAACGCTTTTTTATCAATCGTCAGTGTTACCGTTTTCTCTTCTCCCGGAGCCAATTTAACTTTCTGGAAAGCTTTCAGCTCCTTCAACGGACGCGGCAGGGAAGATTTTTTATCGCTGATATAAAGCTGAACAATTTCCTGACCTTCATAGGTTCCTGTATTTTTTATGTTGACGGTAAACGAAATCGTATCATCGGCGGTCATTGTTTTCTTGTCCGCAGCAGGTTTGCTATAAGTAAAAGTGGTGTAGCTTAATCCGTGTCCAAACGGAAACAATGGCTTGATTTTTTCTTTATCTGCCCAACGGTAACCTACAAAGATGCCTTCATGGTAAGTTTCGTTTATTGTGTCCCCTTGATGCTTGGTTACCAATTCTTCTTTATTGCCTGGATATTCGCCTAATTTATGAGCACCTACATCATCCAATTTTACGGGAAAAGTAAAAGGTAACTTACCGGAAGGATTAATATCTCCGATTAATACAGAAGCGAGGGCCGTTCCGGCTTCCGAACCTAAGAACCAGCCTTGAACAATGGCGGGAACTTCGTTCACCCAAGGCATAGCTACAGCATTGCCGGAAATATTGACAAAAATCAAATTCTTATTAATCTGAGCCAATTCGCGGATTACTCTGTCTTGCGCATATGGCAATCCCAAAGAAATACGGTCTGAACCTTCACAATCTTGTCCCTCACTCTTATTTAGCCCACCGAAGAAAATAACATAATCCGCGTCCTTAGCCACTTGCAGAGCCTCAGCGAGAAGTTCATCTTCCGAGCGGTCATCTTTTAGGTTCTGCCCGGTTTTCACACCGTTATATTCACCTGTCGGGTCGCCTACATATCCACGGGCATATACAATCTCTGCCTGTGAGCCGGCACGTGCTTTTAAACCGTCCAACGGAGAAATCTCGTACTTCACTTTCAAGGAAGAACTACCACCGCCCACTGTCATCATCTTGATTGCATTTTCACCGATAACGGCTATTTTTTTCGCTTTGTTCAAGTCAATAGGCAACACGTTATTGTTGTTCTGTAAAAGAACGATTCCTTCTTCAGCTATCTTACGACCGGCTTGTCCATGTTCAGGAGAACCTAAAGAGCCGAACGGCTTATGCGGATTCATCGAAGTACGGAAAATTAGACGAAGGATGTTGCTGACTTTCTCGTCCAACTCTTTTGTTCCGACTTTACCCTCTTTAATCAGTTTCAGGTAAGGGAAAGCCAGGTAATAATTATCATAAGCATTACGGGTTCCGTCAGACAATCCGTTTGTCCACGAACCGAATTCCAAGTCCAGTCCGTTGTAGATGGCTTGTTCGGTATTATGCACACCACCCCAGTCGGACACTACCACGCCGTCGAAGCCCCATTCGTCACGGAGAATGTCTTTGAGCAGGCGTTTGTTATGACAAGCGTGCTGTCCTTGATAAAGATTATAGGAGCCCATAATCGACCAGGTTCCGCCTTCCTGAACGGCAGCCTTGAAAGCAGGCAGGTATATCTCATAAAGGGCACGGTCGTTCAGGTGCATATTCGTAGTGTTTCGATTGGTTTCCTGGTTATTCAACGCATAATGTTTCACGCAAGCGGCTACACCATTTTCCTGTACTCCTTTGATATAAGGGACTACCATCATGGCGGACAGATACGGGTCTTCACCCATATATTCAAAATTACGTCCGTTCAGAGGAGTACGATAGATGTTCACACCGGGTCCTAACAAGATGTCTTTTTTCCGGTAACGCGCCTCTTCACCGATACTTTTTCCGTAGAGATGAGACATTTCCGGATTCCAGGTGGCAGCAAGACAAGTCAATGCGGGGTAAGCGATACAAGAGTCATTTGTCCATTCTGCCTGGTCCCATTCATCCCACAGTACTTCCGGACGGATACCGTGAGGACCATCGGTAGCCCATACCTCCGGGATTCCAAGCCGAGGTACGCCTGCCGAACTGAATTTTGATTGTGCATGAAGCATCTTCACCTTTTCTTCAAGGGTCATCCGGCTCAATGCGTCTTTTACACGCTCTTCGATTGGTCTATTCGTATCCAGATACGCTGGCGTCTGCGCAAAGGCAGGCAACGCAGCCTGCAAACAGAAAAATAATAGTTCCGCTAAGATTGTCAGTTGTTTCATACGTATAAAAAGATTAGTCAGTATTAATATAGAATTATATGAGTTACAGCTCATATAAAAAAACAGATAATTATCGTTTGATGTGATAAAGAACTACCTATAAGCAAAGACTAATATTTCGATAATCAGTCCTTACCTATAGGTAGATCATCAAACACCAATTGAAATTTAAGCAAAATGTCTTAACAAGTTTGCTGCTTTTTATTTGAAATCACGGGATGAACAATCTATAATCAGACGATTGTTCTCCGGATTTAATGATACTGTATTTCCACTCTGTTTCACATTACCTTTCAGACAGACAATGCCGTATGAAATACCTTTCAGTTCACCAGTCAACGAATTGTTTCCTTTCACTTTCAGTGGCAGTGTCTTTCCCGTGGCAACTTCGAGTTTCAACTTCCAAGGGTTGGATGTTTTACCTTCTATTTTAATCTCTCTCTCGGACAGGGTGATTGTATAGACAGATTGGTCGGTAGCTACACAACACAGTTGCATCTTGCTGTCATTCACAGTCTTCACTTCTACATTCTTTATGGTCACTTCCTTTTCTGCTCCGTTCTTTATGGTGTAAAAACGGATAGCAGCATACTCTTTGGGGGTGCTCCATAAGAAACCGTCAACAATCGGACAAGTGGTGAACACACACTGGTTAGAAGTTCCACGTCGTTTTAAATAATCCGATTCTATACGTTCATCAAATAAGTGGATATCCCTAAAACGAATGGAATAATCATTCCATAACAGATTTGTACGGTAGAAACGACTGTTGAACCATACAGTCCGATTACCATTGTCTTGCGCGTCAGTGAGTGCTGTGACCGAGGTAGGAGGAGTGACAGGATATTTCTTTTTAAACCAACGTCCCGCTTCTTCCAGTGTCTCAATCTGTATATCTCCGGCTTGTGCCAATGAATCGAGAAGCGGGAATTGAACTCCCAATCCTTTCTTTATACCTGCCCAAGTAAAAGAATTTTCCTGACCAACTTGTGTATAGTTGAAACCGATACAGGGATCTTCAAAAATAGATTTAAAGAAATAGCGCACCCATTTTTCATTCCTGCCTGCCTCCCAAACAGGTTCCAACGTAATAACTCCCTGTGCAGATTCTCCCAAACTGATATCATATTGATAAATAGGATCACTACCTAACATGCGGAATACCGGAACGGGAATTTGTCCTTCTTTCGTCTGTGCAGGCATATATCCGTTGAGGCGACTGGGATAGTAGGCCTGATTCCAATAGCCGCCCCACAATGTATAGCCATCTGTTCCATACTGATCCCTACATGTACATGATGACACAATGCCATATTTTTCATACATGTATCTCAATGTATGGGCATCGATAAACCATGAACCGATTGAAGCAGGATATTTTCCAAAAATCTCTTTAAATTTATTCATGTACACATCTACGAGTTTTTCTCTCTCTTCCGGAGTATATCCTACGGCAAAACCGACATCTGCATGCCAGTCCCATGGATAACGTCCTCTCCATTTCAATCCGACTGCTTCTACATGCGGTTGAGTAATTTCCCACCAACCACCAACTTCTGTTCCTCTTTTCATTTCTTCCTTCAAAAGTGACTGATAACTAGGATTGATCAATGCATCGTATTGCAGTAAGAAAGTTCCTCTCATATTGTACTTCTTCAACAGTTTCACCTGTTCGCATACCGTTTCATACAATACATCTTCTGTGATGTTATTGTCTCTGGGCTCCAATTGACGTATAAAGTTGATGATGTTTACAATGCGAGGAGGATGATTATTTTTGGCAGTACCATTGGTTACCGCCAGAAATAATAGAATCGTGATTGAAAAAAATAATTTCATCATTGCGTTTCAAGATTATTGTTTAAAGCATTATTCATAAAATACATTCCTGCCAATGTTATATTAGCCTATTTAATACTGACGATAAGCTTCCGACATCTGATTAAGTGTTTTAGGAATCCACACTCTATAGCGTCCGGTTGGGGCCCAATCATTCCCGGCAGAAGCAAAATCACAGAATTTAATCTGTTTGACAGCTTTATTTTCCATATTTTCCAAATCCGTACCAAGTATCATTGGCACCTCCATTGTAACCCATGCAAAGGAATCTTTTCGAGTTTCTTGTGGCACAGCCGATACCTCTCCCTTTTCATTCTGTTGAATAATGGCACATTCATCTACATATCCATCCATAAACCGACTGTCACGGGCGAACACCAATGGTCCATAGGTTACAGCTTGATGCTGATCATACTCCTCCACTTTCGCTTTTAATTTGAAATTAATGGACACTTTATCTCCTTTCTTCCACTTTCTTTGCAAGTAAAGATACCCGCCTTTGCGTACACTTGGCTGTGATTCTCCATTAATGGCAATCTGATAATTATCATCCACCCATAATGGAATGCGGAATGCTAATGTAAACTCTGTTTCTTTACGTGGATTTATTGACAATTCAACATGTCCATCAACAGGATATTGAGTTTTCATATCAAGTTTTATTTCATTTTTATTCATGAAAAATGCCGCCTCTGAATCCAAATAAAGATTTACGTACACCTTGTCATTCTTTATCATATATGCCGTTTGGGGAATTAAGGCAAACGCACGCGGACCATTAGCATTACAACAATTGATTTGCATGCCACATTGTTTTTCGCCTTCACATCTACGTCCTTCTAACGGACTATATTTAGATATTTGCGTACCATCATTTTTCATGGACGACATCAATGCATTATACATGGTGCGTTCAAATTCGTCAGCGTACAATGAATTGGTCGTTTCCTGCAATAGCCGTGCACACAATTGCATCCAGGTAAATGTCACACAAGTCTCCATGGTATGGTAAGTAGGTATTGTTTGTTTTTTCTTTCCTTCATACCAACATTCAAAAGTTGCTCCCGAACCGACTATATTGATTTCATTAGCGATGATGTTTGCAACAGTCTTCTCGGTTGCCTGCAAATACAACGGATCGTTAGATATTCTGCCTAATTCAACCATTCCCTCATAGCATGACATCATTTCATAAGCTTTCTGTCCATTTTCATAACTCCACCATGATTTAGGAAAAGTAAAACGATGGACGGGGATATTCTTTAGCGCTTTGGTAATTAATTGCGAATGGCCTTCTTTTTCAATACTGTTTATAATTCCTTTTGCGAAGTGCAAATAACGTGGTTCCTTTGTTGCTTCATACAAATAAACAACCGGCTCCAATATGGAACAACTTGGCATTCCGTAATAAAATCCGGTTTCTGCTATATCGAGTTGTTTCTCTTCCAGTTCTTTTATCAGAAGATCTATTAAGCGCTGTACCGCAATCAATGCATTGTTGTCTTTGGTCAATCTGTAGTAAGACAATAATGCCAAAGATGTGTATTTCCGTCCCCAGATATCCCAACAAGTCAGTCGACTTTCCGGTTTATAATTACCGATATAACCGTCGGCGTGTTGTGTTTCCATAAACTGATTGGCTGCATTCACAATCTTCTGATAAAGCTCCTCATCCCGTGTGTATTCGTATGATGCAATAGCTCCTAACATCCATTTTCCTAAGAATTCTGATTGCCAACCGTTTCCTTCCGTCAGATGCCGAAAGGGTTCTACCAGTTCATCCGCATTCTGTGCTTTCACTCTTTGGTCAATACACATCCGGATGCGGTCTCCAATATAGCCGTTAATACTGATTCTTCCCCCTTCGTTATTTGTACCACTGAAGAGTTTTTTAGTCTGCCCGTTAGCAACAATAGCGGTAAGAGCAAAAAATAAAATATAAATAATTTTTTTCATTTTCTTTCATGTTATAAGTTCTCTCCAATCCCCATAAAAGGGTGTGGAGTTAAAGTGATTTTATTGTGCCATATCCCTTGCTTAATGGCAATATGGAAATGACATGTATTTCCTGATTTAAAAAGTTATGTTTTATCCTTTTACTGAAAACAGATAGTCTCCGGAACCAACTTTGATTTTTATTCTATTTTGTTCGACTCCTAAGAAAACAATATCCTCAACCGAACTCAGGCAAATTCCATAATCCATAACATTTTCAATTTTTGCAGTAGGCAAGACTATTACCGCTTCACTATTTGCCGGAATAGAAACTTTCAATTCAAAACCTTCTTGCTTTTTCTTCCATTCACTACATATTCGGCCGTAGGGAGACTCATAAGAAGCCGATGCTGTAGTTATATCTCCAACGACATGAGGAGCAATTAGTATTGTTTTATATGCCAATGATTGTTCTGTCTGACGTATTCCTCCTATGCCACCATATAACCACTCCATCAAATGTCCTAACATAAAATGATTGTTGGACACAAAACCAAATGCTTGCCATGATTCGGTAAGTGCTGTTGCTCCATGTGCCAACTGCCAACCATATCCAGGCACATTGTATTTACAATTCATCTTATAAATCAACTCTGACAAACCGTTTGTTTCTAAAGCTTGCAATACATATCTATATCCGATATCACCCGCAGTTAACGAATAATTCCGTTTTTCTATATCGCAAATCAGATTGTTAATGATTGATTGTTTATATGTTTCATCTGTTAATCCCATAAATAGTACTATCGAATTTGCAGTCTGACTATTACGGTCATAAGTTTTAGTGGAAGAATTGAAAAACCTGCGGTTGAATGATTCTTTAATTTCAACTGCCAATCTTCCATACTTTTCCACGTCATCCGGTTGAGCCAGCAAACGTGCGATTTTTTGCATAATAGTAGCGTTATAGTAATAAGTTGCAGTTGCGGTTAAACCATTTGAAGTCAGCTGGGAATTTCCAGGAACATCCGGACCTATGTCAAACCAATCCCCCAATCCATATGCTATGATATTGTCGTTTGCGCGGGAAGCTAAGTAATCCATGTATCTTTTCATCATAGGATAATAGTTTGTCAGTGCCCTATCATCGCCATACCATAAATATGCGTACCAGGAAGATATTATAAAAGCACTTCCCCATTCTGGCGTATCTTCAAAGCCTTCTTTAAATCTTACATATTCGGGTGCAATGGATGGAATCACTCCTTGCTCGGTCTGTGACAGATACATATCCCTTATAATCTTATTATACATCCTCGACATGTTATAGCGATACTGCAACGAATACTGCATTAGGTAAGTCTGTTCTACCCATCCTAATTTTTCTCTGTGAGGACAATCTGTCAATACACTGGCCATATTGCTACGCATAGCCCAGTCAATGAGGTTGTGTATCTTATTGAACAGGGGATTGGAACAAAAGAAAGTTCCGGATTGAGGAGCAGACAAACTTGTATGTAACCCTGTAAGTTCAATTATCTCAGGAAGATTCTTCGGATTTTTTTCTCCTGTCGGAACAGCCCCCTTTACTTCCACATAGCGAAATCCATAATAGGTAAACTGCGGTTGCCAGGTTTCGATAGTATCGTTTCCTCGAAGCTTATAATGATAACAAAACGGATACCCGGAAGCTGACTGATTGGCAGTGTTGTTCTTGTTTAGCAATTCGGCCGGAACAAGGCAAAGACTCTGATTCCTTTTTCCTGAAACGCGGAGACGAACTATTCCGGAGAAGTTCTGTCCCAAATCATACACCCAGTTGCCTTTACTGTTTTTATAACATCTGACTACAGGTATTTCTTTTTTTATCTTTAACGGCTCTATTTGCTGGGAAACCATTTTAGGATGATAATCCACTTCAAGAGCATCTTTCCAATTTTTGTCATCAAAACCGGCATTCATCCATCCGACTTCTTGTTTGGTAGCATCATAGTCTTCACCGCCATATATGCTGGAGAATGTAATAGGGCTTTCGGTCACTTTCCAAGAGTTATCCGAAACGATTTCCTGCGATGTACCGTTATCATATAGTACTTTCAGTATTAATTTCAGTTTGGGAGCACCGTATGAAACTAATAATTTGAAATAACGTTCTTGTGGTACATTGTAGAAACCATTTCCAAGCATAACTCCAAGAACATTATCTTGTTTATTCAACAGTTCTGTTACATCAAATGAAACATAGAAGACCTCCTTGTCATACAAAGTCCATCCTGCATCTAAAAAATGGTCGCCCACTTTAGAGCCATTTATAAACAAATCAAAATGTCCTACTCCTGAAATATAAACAAAAGCTTTTTGTATACCTTCCTTTATTTGAAACTCCTTTCGGAATTGGGGCATTTTATACATACCTGTTTTAGAAGTTGGCAAAGCATCTTTATCTTGATAATGAATACCCTTTATTTTTGCTCCGTCTGCTTCCATTGCTATCCAACGGGAAGTACCCCAATCGCTTTCATTCAGTAGTCCTGTTGTAAAAGTATGCATTTGACTCCATGCAGACTCTTCCACTTTATCATTCCAGACTTTTACTCTCCAATAATAGGTTGTAGAAGATAGTAATTTTTTCCCTTTAAACTGATTGAAAATCGAATTGTCTGAGAATACTTTACCACTATCCCATATATTGCAATCATCGTTTTCCAATTTGGCAGGAGAGTCTGCAACACAGATATGATAAGCACTTTGTTTAAAATTTCGTTCTTGTGCATGTATCTTCCAACTGAAGTACGGCTCGTTGGTTTCTACTCCAATAGGATTTTCTGCCTGCTCTGTCATGAGTCCATATACTGAAAATGAGGGAGCTGCCGACATACTTGCAGTAATAAACCAAACGAATATAAAAACTATTTTCTGTATTTTCTTTTTCATTTTATCGCAATCGATATATCGGTAAATCTCTTTTTCGCAGTTACAATATCATTATCGTCTACCCTATCACGATAGATAGGGCAGACAATGGATTTACAGGTATACAAGTTCTTCAATTCATATCTCAAAGAATTGCTCATTACTCAACTGTGACGTTAGTAACATAGTTGTTTTTGCGTATAAGATTTGATGTTCCGGTTATTTTCGTACCATTGACATAATAATCTTTAATATATATATTGGATACCTTGTGCTCTTCATCATATCCAGACAAGTCGACTCCGGTGCAGCCGGAACCTATGTGACGAATATTTTGAAAACTTACGTTATCTATACTTCCCCGGATATTATCTTGAGACCATTGGGTGCCGGTAATTCCTAAACAAAATGATTTTCCCCACCAGCCTGTATCCACAGGTTCGTCTTTTAACATGGCATTTTCTTTTATCGCTTCTTCAATGGAGATATTTTTAAAATGAACATTTTCAATGTGCCCCCTATCACCATTCTGCATGTCCAATGCAACCATTGTAAAGTGAGGAATATAACAATTCGAAATATTGACATTGCGAATAACATCCACTACAGTTTCGGCTCCAAATTCAATAATTTTTCCCCAGTCATTCCAAAGCACACAATTATCCACTGTTATATTTTCGATAACTTTTTGCTTATCATAACAAGCCTTCTGTCCTTTAATTGCAATACAGTCATCAAACGCTCTGACAAAAGAATTCTTAATTGTTACATCGCTACTGTTGACAATATCTATCCCATCAGCATTATATCGCCAAAAGCCTACCAACTTAACATTGTCGAAAGTGATTCCATTACAATAATAGGGAACCACCGCCCAATGAGCCGGATCTTTCACAACAATACCTTCAATATGAGCATTCGATACTCCCTTCAAGGAAATGGAATGTCCCGAATTCATGTGGCTTGAGTCGAGAATACCTTTCCCCACAATTTTTATATTAGACGTGTTCTCACTTTCAATAGCTCCGTAGACTATTGCTCCTTCGTCAATATATACCATTTCATTACTTCTCATTGTAATAAGGCCGACTTCATGGGTACCGGGACCAAAATAACGCGCATCAGCACTTCTTTCGACTGTCAATTTTTTCGGATTGGCAAACAGATGCAAGGCTTCATGGTAGTCGCCAAATTCGACGACGAACTGGCAAGGACCTGATAATGTAAATTCAATAGTATTTTCTTTCACTACGGGAACAATGCCAAACTCTGTAGGACGTATTGTACATTCTTTCACATTTTTCGGTGAAGTAATTTTCACCACGGCATTCTTTTTATAATCGAAATAGGCAAAATGGGCGATTTCCGTTTGAGAAACAGGTCGTTGAAACCCTTCCCATACCATATTCTGAGGATATTTAGAAACCCGTGCCTGATGAACCGTTACCGGGGTTCCATCCACTTCTATCTTCCATTCTCCTGAAGGCTTATCAATCGCCTCATCATTTGTTTTACTATGACAACTTGTAAAATGAAAACTGCAACTTACAATAAGTATATACTTAAAAAAAAGATTTATTGTTCTCAACATGATTATTAAAAGATTATTGTTTTTAACGTGATTATTAAAGATTTATTGGGATACCGGAAACTGTATTCCTGAGCTTCCGGTACTCTATTCATTCTTTCAATTATTTATATCCCGGATTTTCCACTAAATTAGGATTGTTACCTGTACGTCCTAACGTGATTGGGAAATAATATTGATGTTCGGAGAATTTAGGTCTATTATCTCCATCTATATTATACAACACTTCCAGTTTATATTGAGGCGGATTCGTACCATAAACCTGTATATAACGCAATCCGGAATTGCTTTTCGACAATACATCTGTAGCTATCCTCCAACGTCTCACATCCCAATAGCGATGTCCTTCGAAAGCTAGCTCTACTTTTCGTTCATGACGTATTTTCTCACGGTCGATGGTTTCCAATTCTTTGATACCGGCACGTCTTCTCAGTTCATTAATAGCACTCAGTGCGTCTGATTCATTCAGTTCAAAAGCTGCTTCAGCCAGGTTCAACAATATCTCTCCATATCTGAAAACGATATAATCGGTACTTGAAAAACCGGGAGGGCCTTGAAGGGTATTGCTACTTTCATCCAAATATTTCATTACACCAAAACCAGTTCCAAAACTGTTATCTACACTTTGTGTACCCAGTGCTAACACACCCTCGTGTGATCCTGAGGTCAAAGTCTGTCCATTCGGCAAAAGCAATCCATTATGGTAATCGACTTTTGCGCCCTTCCAGTCGGTATTTTGCGTATAAATGGTGGCAAAAAAGCGTGGGTCTTTATCTCCCCAAAGTTCTTCCGTAGTCCACGTTTTACTCATGATTTGTTGTTTGTTCAACGTACCGGGGGTTCCGTCTGTGTATTCGAATTCTTCTGCCATTTCAAGGTAAGGGGCGTCTTTGTTCCCTGCATTCCATGCGTGTGGTTTCGGGCATTGGGCAAAATCATACCCCCAACAGTTACCACCACTATACA
>NZ_JBCOWR010000010.1:0-9756 GCF_040918965.1 Bacteroides sp. RTP21281st1_H5_RTP21281_210402
AAGACTAAAAGCGGGATGGGATGAAAAATATTTGTCACAACTTTTACAGGAAAATAATTTTTAATGCGTCTGCCCTGAGGCAGGAAAACACAATAATGTCTGTTATGAAAGACACGCCATCTGCCTACTCAACATACAAACTACGGCTATATTGACCCATACATATTAGTATCCTGAAACAAGGTCAAGCATAATATACAGCATGAGAAATGCGAAATAAAGTATGAGAAATACCTTCTTTGAAGGCACTTTACAGCTATAAACTATGAGAAATGCATGTAAACATTTTAATTCTCATAGCCTATACATCTAATTATCAACCGAATACCATTCTCCATGAGAATATGAGAAATGATTTTGCTTTTTTCGCATAGAGGGCGCGCGCTGAATTCGCTCAATAAATTCGATATCTTCTATATTTCTTATTTATAATTGCTAATATTCTTTCTTCTCTTTGTTTCTATTGCTATATTTGCTCCATATTATCTGACCACATTTTTAAAGCTCTAAAAAGAGCTTTCTTCTTGAGGAAGATTTCCCACATTTAATTAAGCATTCCCTACTAAGAGTACAGGATGGTTAAGATGATGAAACGAACATCCTGTCGGCACATACACATAAGTGCAAATACAATGTTTGATGGACTATCGTAAATACATAAATAAAAATATAAATGGAATATAGACTGAACAGATACATCAGTGGATCAGGTTATTGCTCGCGAAGAGAGGCTGACCAGCTTATCAAAGACGGGCATGTAACCATCAATGGCAAACGTGCAACTATCGGAATGCGCATATTGCCGGGTCAAAAAGTTGAAGTACGCGGAGAGCTCATAAAAAATGAGATTGAGCCCGTGTATATCGCATTTAACAAACCGGTAGAAGTCGTCAGCACAACAGATGTTTCTGACAGAAGCAATATTATCGAGTACATAAGTCACGAACAACGCATATTTCCTATCGGACGTCTGGATAAAGACTCTCAGGGCTTAATCCTTCTTACGAACGATGGAGATATTGTCAACAAGATATTGCGCGTGGGCAACAATCATAAAAAGGAATATCTGGTAAGAGTAGACAGACCCATCACCAAAGAGTTTCTCACCAAGATGGCAGAGGGTGTTCCCATTCTGGACAGGGTAACCCGCCGTTGCGAAATCAAAGAAATCAATCCTTACACCTTTCAGCTCTCTTTGGTTCAAGGACTTAACCGTCAAATCCGCCGAATGTGCGAGTATTTTGACTATGAAGTGGTCAAGCTGGAACGCATCCAGATTATGAACATCAAATTAGGTAATCTGGGGCAAGGGAACTATAGGGATTTGGCTCCCGGAGAACTGGAAGAACTTTTTGACTTATTGGACAAGTCAAAAGATATAGTTCAAGCCAGGAAACCCGCCAATAGCAACAAGGCGATAAACAGAGCCTTGCAAGGGTATGACATAAAAACGAATTACCGCAAAGCCAATATTGTCTCCAAACAAGCCCAAAAAGCAAAAGCTGACAAACCCTTGAGCGCATCCACTGAGGGTATAGACAGAGAGCAAGTGAAGCTAGAGACGACGATAAAGAAGAAGAAAAAAGGAGGAAGCGGGCTTCGGGTTGGAAAGTCAAGAGTAGTAGAAAAGAAAACGCAGCCGCCCAAACAGAACTCACCGATCAGAAAAGGAAGAAAGGTTTGATGCCGCATTGACATACATCCCCTCTTTGCCAGCACTGACGAATGGCAGATGAGGGGATTTTTTTTGTTAAAACTATCGCAATCACGAAACAAAAGCAACCGCAGTCTGTTACATAGGCAACTTAAACATAGTAACCTAAACATAAAAATTATGGCTAGAGAAAGTGTAAAAATTCTACAAGGAAAACTAGATGTAGAAAGTTTGATCGCACAGTTGAACGCAGCATTAGCTGAAGAATGGTTGGCATACTATCAATATTGGGTAGGTGCATTAGTAGTGGAAGGTGCCATGCGTGCCGATGTACAGGGTGAATTTGAGGAACATGCCGAAGAAGAGCGCAGACATGCGCAACTGCTCGCTGACCGTATCATCGAACTGGAAGGAGTTCCGGTGCTTGACCCAAAACAATGGTTCGAGTTGGCAAGATGCAAATATGACGCTCCGCAAGGCTTCGATTCTGTCAGTTTGCTGAAAGATAACGTCGCTTCAGAACGCTGCGCAATCCTTCGTTATCAGGAAATTGCTGACTTTACCAACGGGAAAGATTTCACGACTTGTGACATCGCCAAACATATTCTTGCCGAAGAGGAAGAACATGAACAGGATTTACAAGATTACCTGACAGACATTGCCCGGATGAAGAAATCGTTCCTTGAAAAGTAAATTCTAATATAATAATGATTAGGTAAGAGAGGGTGTATCCTATAAGAGGATATTCCCTCTTTTATCTATATAGTGCGATAAAAACAAAACTATTTTAGAGTAAATCAAGAAGAAATCTTTCTTTTTTCGTATTTTTGTCCCAATATGCACGTTTAGTCCGACATAGATAACGAACATTAGCAAAAAAGAATGAAAGTAATTGATTTAATACATAGCAACAAGAAAACTGCTTTTTCTTTCGAGATCCTTCCACCTCTGAAAGGAACGGGAATAGAAAAGTTATATCAGACAATTGATACGCTTCGGGAATTCGACCCGAAATATATCAATATCACCACCCACCGCAGCGAATACGTTTATAAAGACCTCGGAGGCGGATTGTTTCAGAGAAACCGTCTGAGAAGGCGTCCGGGAACGGTTGCCGTAGCCGCTGCCATTCAGAATAAATACAATATCACGGTCGTTCCACATATTTTATGCAGCGGTTTCACACGTGAGGAAACGGAGTATGTGTTGCTCGACCTGCAATTTCTGAATATCACGGAATTGCTGGTGTTGCGTGGCGACAAGGCGAAGCACGAATCAGTATTCACACCGGAAGGCGACGGATACCATCACGCTATCGAATTGCAGGAACAAATCAATAATTTCAATAAAGGCATCTTTGTAGACGGTTCGGAAATGAAAGTCAGCAGTACTCCGTTCTCTTATGGGGTGGCCTGCTATCCGGAGAAGCACGAAGAAGCTCCGAATATCGAAACCGACCTTTATTGGTTGAAGAAAAAGGTGGAAGCCGGTGCGGAATATGCCGTGACACAGTTGTTCTACGATAACAGGAAATATTTTGAATTTGTAGAGCAGGCGAAGGCGGCAGGTATCAATATACCTATCATTCCGGGAATCAAGCCGTTCAAAAAATTGTCCCAACTGAGCATGATTCCAAAGACATTCAAGGTGGACTTGCCGGAAGACTTGGTGAAGGAAGCGTTGAAATGCAAGAACGACGCGGAAGCCGAGCAGGTGGGCATTGAATGGTGTGTAGCCCAGTGCAAGGAGCTGATGGCTCACGGAGTGCCAAGTATTCATTTCTACTCTATCGGAGCAGTAGACAGTATCAAAGAAGTAGCCAAAATCATTTATTGATATGTTTTTCAGAGACGTAATCGGACAAGAAGAAATCAAGCAACGGCTTATTCAGGAAGTGAATGAGGGGCGTATTCCACATGCCCAACTCATCTGCGGCCCGGAAGGGGTCGGGAAAATGCCGTTGGCTATTGCATACGCACGTTACATCAGTTGTACTAATCGGGGGGAGACTGATGCCTGCGGAACGTGTCCGTCCTGCGTGAAATTCAATAAACTGGTACATCCCGATGTACATTTCGTATTCCCTATCGTGAAAAGCGCGAAGGGAAAGAAGGAAGTATGCGATGATTATATTGCCGACTGGCGACCGTTTGTCATCAATCATCCTTACTTTAACCTTAATCACTGGTTGGGTGAGATGGATGCAGAGAACTCACAGGCATTGATCTACGCCAAGGAGAGTGATGAGATTCTGAAAAAACTGAGTCTGAAATCCAGTGAAGGAGGATTTAAGATTACGATTGTGTGGCTACCGGAAAAAATGCATCCGGTATGCGCCAATAAACTGCTGAAGTTGCTTGAGGAGCCACCGGAAAAGACGGTTTTCTTATTAGTATCGGAAGCACCGGACATGATTCTGCCCACTATCCTGAGCCGTACCCAACGTATGAATGTACGGAAGATTGATGAAGCCAGTATTGATCGCATATTGCAGGCGAAATATAATATTTTGCCCGCCGACAGTGTTTCCATCGCCCACCTGGCAAACGGAAATTTCATCAAGGCGCTCGAGTCTATTCATCTGAATGAAGAGAACCAGTTGTTCTTTGAATTATTTGTCAGCCTGATGCGGTTGTCTTATCAACGGAAGATCAGGGAGATGAAAATGTGGAGCGAACAAGTGGCAGGCATGGGGCGTGAACGCCAGAAGAATCTTCTGGAATATTGCCAGCGTATGATTCGGGAGAATTTCATCTTCAACCTGCATCAGCGCGACCTTACGTATATGACTATCAACGAACAGAATTTTGCAACCCGCTTTGCACCTTTTGTCAACGAACGGAATGTGATGGGCATCATGGACGAACTGAGCGAAGCGCAACTACATATAGAACAGAATGTAAATGCCAAAATGGTATTCTTCGACTTCTCGCTGAAGATGATTGTACTGTTGAAGCAATAATAAATATATAAACTATGGAATATAAACTTCATAATGGGAGCGGCGGCCTTTGCTGCAAAGGGTGCTCCCGACAAGATAAGAAACTGAACACCTACGATTGGCTGGCAGACATACCGGGCAACGCGGAAGAGAGTGACATGGTGGAGGTGCAATTCAAGAATACCCGAAAGGGATATTACCGCAACAGCAATAAAATCAAACTGGAAAAGGGGGATATAGTTGCCGTTGAAGCTGCTCCGGGCCATGATATCGGTGTAGTAACGCTGACAGGCAGACTGGTTCCGCTGCAAATGAAGAAAGCGAACTTCAAGGCGGATACGGAAGTCAAGCGTGTCTACCGGAAAGCCAAACCGGTGGATATGGAGAAATTCAACGAAGCCAAAGGTAAAGAACATGCTACGATGATTCGTGCGCGTCAGATTGCTTTGAATCTGAGCCTGAACATGAAAATCGGAGATGTGGAGTATCAGGGAGACGGCAACAAGGCTATCTTCTATTATATCGCGGACGAACGTGTGGATTTCCGCCAACTGATTAAGGTATTGGCAGAGGCATTCCGTGTACGTATCGAGATGAAGCAGATTGGCGCACGCCAGGAAGCGGGACGTATCGGCGGTATCGGCCCTTGCGGACGAGAGCTTTGCTGTGCCACATGGATGACGAGTTTCGTATCGGTATCTACCAGCGCAGCCCGTTATCAGGACATTTCACTGAATCCGCAGAAACTTGCCGGACAATGCGCGAAGCTGAAATGCTGCCTGAACTATGAAGTGGACTGCTATGTGGAAGCTCAAAAACGCCTTCCTTCCAAGGAGATAGAACTGGAAACGAAGGATGGTACTTTCTATTTCTTCAAAGCGGATATTCTGAGCAATCAGATTTCTTATTCTACGGACAAGAACTTCCCCGCCAACCTGGTGACAATCAGTGGTAAACGTGCTTTTGAGATTATCTCCATGAATAGAAAAGGGATGAAGCCGGACAGCCTGGTCGAAGAAGAGAAGAAGCCGGAACCGAAGAAGCCGGTAGACTTATTGGAACAGGAAAGCCTTACCCGTTTCGACCGCAACCGGAATAATAAGGATGGCGGAAACCGGAATAACAAGAAGAAGAAAAAAGGAAATAACAACAATAACAACCGCCCGCAGCAACAGGCAGAGGGTGGAAACCGTCCGCAACAACCTCAACGGGAGAATGATAACCGCCCGCAACCCTCAGAAAACGGGAATAGAGGGGAAAGGGAAAACCGACCGAGAAACAATAATAATAACCGGAACAGGGGACAGAATCAAGGGCAGAACCAGGGACGGAATAACGACAACAGACGACCGGAACGCCCACAAGGACAAGAACGTCCGCAAAATCAGGAACGTCCGCAAAATCAAGAACGACCGGAACGTCCGCAAGGTCAGGAGCGTCGTCCCAAACCGGAAAGACCGGAAAGATCCGAAAGACCGGAAAGAGAAAGACCTGAACGACCGGAAAGAAACCCAAATCAGGAGAAACCGCAGAATCATAATGAAAAGCCTTCTCAGGAATAGTTTATTTGGTCTGCTCACTGCCTGCATGGCAGTAGCCTGTAACGACGAGAATACGATGTATCACTCTTACCAATCCCTTCCCGATGAAGGGTGGGGAAAGAGTGATACACTCTCTTTTCAGATTCCTGTCACGGATAGTATTCCCACGACTTTCCGGCTGTTTGCGGAAGTTCGCAACAGGACGGATTATCCGTATCATGACTTGCATTTATTTATTAGTCAGAATATGCCGGATTCTACAGTGTGGCATACGGATACTATCGCCATCACCCTGGCAGATTCTAGCGGCAGATGGACGGGAAAAGGATGGGGAAGCATTTATCAGTCGGAGACATTCGTTAAATCCGTGCGAACTTTGCATCCGGGTAATTATACCATTAAGGTAATGCACGGGATGAAAGACAAGAGTCTACAAGGAATGAATGACGTAGGAATACGGGTTGAAAAACAACACATAGATAATTAGAAGCTCTTTTTAAAGCCTTCTGCCCCGCCCTGCATCCAAACGCAAGAAAATAAACAGCAATATCGTAAAGCCCCACAAGGAAGACCCACCGTAACTGAAGAACGGCAATGGAATACCGATAACCGGTGTCAATCCCAACACCATACCGACATTAATAAACAGATGGAAGAGGAAAATGCTGACGACGGAGTATCCATATACCCGCCCGAAAGTAGAGGGTTGTCGTTCGGACAAGAATATCAACCGTAAAATCAGAATCAGGAAGGCTATCAGGACAGCAGCCGAGCCGATAAATCCCTGTTCCTCTCCTACTGTACAGAAGATGAAGTCGGTGTCTTGTTCGGGTACATACTTCAATTTGGTTTGCGTGCCGTTCAGGAAACCTTTTCCCGTCAGTCCGCCGGAACCGATGGCAATCTTGGACTGGTTCACGTTATATCCTGCTCCTGTCAAGTCTTCTTCCAAGCCCAGCACCACCTTGATACGGATTTGCTGATGCGGTTCAAGTACATTATCAAAGACATAGTTACTGGAATAAAGGAATCCGATGGAGCCGATAGTGAACAAGGCGATTAAGAAGTAGGTGCGCTGACGCTCGCTCAATGCCAAATATATCAGATAGCCTACTACGACAGCACAAAGCCCCCATTGCACCCAAACCAGGCTGAAATGTACCCAGTATTCCGATACTAAGTAGGCGATTAATAATACACCCAGACTTCCGCCAATGATGTTGCGGGTAGGTACGGCTTTCTTACGATATACCCATACCATACCGCCGGCGAATAACAAAATCAAGAGTAATACGATAAATTCCCCCAATGGTGTGGGTGTGTCGGCAATGAACACTTCGTCGAAACGGATGCCGACTACGAAGTAGATTACCGCACAGACTCCGGCAAAAAGCACCACTCCCGGCATTCCTTCCCGGTAGAGAACCAGGAAAAAGGCGAGATATACCAAGGCAGAGCCTGTCTCCCGCTGACCGATAATCAATAACATCGGGAGAAGGATAATCACTCCCAAGACCAGGGCACACTTTTCCTTCTTGATGCTGAATGAGTAGGCGTTCATATATTTGGCCAGCGCCAGGGCCGTGGCGAACTTGGCAAATTCGGCGGGTTGCAGGCTGACCGGCCCCATTACGAGCCAGGAACGGGAACCTTTCGTGTCCGGTGCAATAAAGATAGTGACGATAAGCAAGAGAATCATCCCTATATATATAATGTACGCGAACATATCATACATACGGTCTTCCAACATCAACAGCACAAATCCAAGTCCGAAGGAGCAGATAATCCATACGAACTGTTTGCCGGCACGGGTAGAGAAGTCGAGGAAGTCGCGTTCGCCATAATCATAGCTCGCCCCGCAGACGCTGAACCACCCGCCGACAATCAGGAGCAGGTAAATGCAAATCGTTACCCAGTCCAGTGTTTTCCACAAACTATCGCTCCTCGTTACCATACAATATCACTCTGTTACTAAATTCTTCCGCTCTCAACTCGTTCTCCGGCGAGAGCTTGCCTTTCAAATACTGCTCCATCATCAGTGCCCCGAAAGGAACTCCGTATGTAGCACCCCATCCACCGTTCTCCACATAGACGGCGATAGCTATTTTCGGTTTGTTCATCGGCGCGAAGCCCATAAATACCGAGTGGTCGTGACCGCGGTTCTGTGCCGTACCCGTTTTTCCACAGGCTTCCAAATCCGGAACCATCATGGAAAGCATTCGGCAAGTACCACCCGTAGCGGCGGCACGCATACCTTCCACCACCGACTCGTAATGTCTTTTTTCGATAGTGGTATAGCGGGGAGTACGGTAGAGACTGTCTATCTGATTGTCCTGGATTTCCTTCACGATATGCGGCGTGACGAAATATCCCCTATTGGCTATCGTTGCTCCCAGGTTTGCTATCTGAAGCGGGGTGGACAGAATTTCTCCCTGACCGATGGAGATACTGATTACGGTCAGTCCGTTCCAGTGCCCGCGATAGGCTTTGTCATAGAATTGCGCGTTCGGGATTAACCCGCGTTTCTCACCCGGCAAATCGACTCCCAGTTTGTAGCCGAATCCTTGCGAAACCATATGGTCTTTCCAAACGGTGATGGCATTCTGCGGTGAACCGTACTTGCGGTCACCGAACATACGGAACAGCCCCCAACAGAAATAGGAGTTGCACGATGTAGCGATGGCGGGTATCAACGGAATCGGTGCTCCGTGAGCATGGCAACCTACCGTCAGTCTGCCGTAATGGAAACCTCGTGAACAAGGGAATGTAGGGCTTTGCTCGGTGATGATTCCTTCCTGCAGGAAGGTTAAGCCTTGCGCTGTCTTGAAGGTAGAACCCGGCGGGTATACACCCATCAAAGCACGGTTCAGCAAGGGTTTCATCTTGTCGCGTTGCAACATCAGGTGGTTCTTACCCCGTTGACGGCCGATCATCAAATGCGGGTCATAGTTCGGCGAAGATACCAGGCAGAGGATTTCTCCGGTTTCGGGTTCGACGGCTACGATACTTCCGATTTTATTCTTCAGCAAACGTTCACCCAACATCTGCAAATCAATGTCCAGGCTTAGTGTCAGGTTCTTGCCAGGGACGGATGGACGGTCGTATTCACCATCCATATAATGCCCCTGAATACGGCCATGCGCATCACGAAGCAGGATTTCAATTCCTTTCTCTCCGCGCAGGTACTTTTCATATGATTTCTCCACACCCAACTTTCCGACATAGTCACCACGGATATAGTATCCTTCTTCGTCCGCTTCCATTTCTTTGGCGGAAACTTCTCCGATGTCACCCAAAGCATGTGCGGCGGCATTGTAGGAATATTGGCGGATGGTACGCCGCTGAATATAGAAGCCACGGAACTTGAACAGTTTTTCCTGAAAGACGCCACATTCTTCTGCCGAAAGCTGCGACATAAACAGTTGGTTGGTATAACGGGAATATCCCGGATTGCGGCGACGGTCTTTCATGTCGCTCATTATCTTCAGGAATTGGGCACGGGTGATGTTCAATGACTGGCACAGGTCGAGTGTGTCCAGGTTCTCCACTTCTTTCGGAACAATCGAAATGTCATAGGCAGGCTGATTGAATACCAGCAGTTTGCCGGTACGGTCGTAGAT
>NZ_JBCOWR010000010.1:9906-101084 GCF_040918965.1 Bacteroides sp. RTP21281st1_H5_RTP21281_210402
CTCTAATCTATAATCTTTTGCCATCTTTACTTCCTTATACCTTCAACAGCCACAATACAAGTTACAGTCAGAATGGTGCAAAGTAACACCCGCAGCAGCAACAGCCAAATGCCGGAAAACGAGAAGAACTCAATGGAGAGTAATGCCAAACTATGCACAAAAACACTTGCAGTAGTATATTTAAGGAAAGGAGTGATTCCCATCGTCTTGAAAGAAGGAATGAAACTATCCAGGTTGTCACGGGGAGTAAACAGACGCAGCAGGGAAGGACGAAGGAAAGCGAGGAGCACGGTAGCAGCCGCATTCATCCCCGGAGTATCGGCAAACACGTCGATGGTGAGTCCGAAAAAGAAGGCCCACAGCATCAGTTCATTCCGCGAAGTGCCGGAGTTGAACTTCAGTATAAAGTAAATATAGAGAAAGGGAGTAGCATATCCCGCTATATGTACGTTATTCAGGATAAGCACCTGAAGAAGTACCAGTCCGATAAACCATCCGATTCTATGTATATAGGTGATAATCATTCTTTTGTCGCCTTGTTTTCAAGTTTCTTCTGTTCCTCCTGACCGTTGCGCGCTACTACACGGACATCACCGAGTTTACCGAAATCGGTAGCCAGTTTTATCTTCAACAGGTAAGACAGCCCGTCGTTGGAGTCGGACATATCATCTACCGTACCCACCATAATACCTTCCGGGAATACGGTTGAGAAACCACTGGTCACTACGGTATCTCCCAAATTAAATTCCGCGTGACGGGGCAGGTCTTTCAGATAGGCATAGCGCGAATCTCCATGCTCCCACTTCAGATAACCGAAGTAATCACTGCCTATAATCTTGCAACTTATATTGGACTTGCTGTTCAATACGGAAATCACGACCGAATAAGAAGGAGACGTCTCGTACACAATACCCACAATTCCGTTGCCGTCTACCACTCCCATCTCGGGGCGGATGCCGGAAGAAGAACCTTTATCAAGGGTTATGTAGTTATCAGGCAGTGTCAGGCTGTTCTTTATCACATGCGCCTTGAACAGTTGATAATCATTCTGCGGCATCTGACGGATACTGTTGACAGTCACCGAATCGACCTGACGCTCTTTCAAGGCTTTCTCCAGGTTCGTGATTTGCTGCTCAAGCAACATATTACGATCCAACAAGTCTTCATTGACCGATTTCAGATGAAAATAAGAGGTAATTCCTCCCGAAACTTCATAAACCGCCCCCACAACCGTATTGGCAGAAGTAAAATAAGTACTCTGCTGATAGCGGTTGAACCGAAATAACAAAACAAAACTGGCTACCTCTAATATGATAAAGAGGAACCAGTAATTGTATTTCAGAAGGAAGTTTATTAAATTCCTCATCCCTGATTTATCTCATTAAGAAGGAGAAACGGTCTACATTCTTTAACGCAACTCCTGTACCTTTGGCAACAGCGTGCAAAGGATCTTCCGCAATGTGGAAAGGAATATTAATCTTGTCAGTCAGTCTCTTGTCCAGTCCACGAAGCAATGCGCCACCACCGGAAAGGTAGATACCATTGTGCACGATGTCAGCGTAAAGTTCGGGCGGAGTACATTCCAACGCGCTCAAGATAGCCGTTTCAATCTTCGAGATTGATTTCTCCAGACAGTGGGCTACTTCCTGATAGCATACGGGTACTTCCATCGGAAGGGCTGTGATACGGTTCGGGCCGTGAACAATATAATCTTCGGGAGCACCTTCGCCCAGTTCGGTCAAGGCAGCGCCTACGTTTATCTTGATACGTTCCGCCATACGCTCGCTGACTTTCACGTTATGCTGACGGCTCATGTATTCGCGGATATCTTCGGTCAGGTCGTCACCGGCAACACGGATGGAGTTGTTGGAAACGATACCTCCCAGGGAGATAACGGCAATTTCCGTAGACCCGCCACCTATATCGACGATCATGTTTCCTTCCGGTGCTTCTACGTCGATACCGATACCGATTGCCGCAGCCATCGGTTCGAAAATCAAGTAGACATCACGTCCGCCGGCATGCTCGGCCGAGTCACGAACGGCACGGAGTTCGACTTCCGTACTTCCCGAAGGAACGCCGATCACCATGCGGAGAGAGGGTGAAAATAAGTGGTTACGGGTATTTACCCGTTTAATCAATCCGCGCATCATCTGCTCGCAAGCATAGAAGTCGGCAATCACACCGTCTCTCAACGGACGGATAGTGCGTATGTTTTCGTGGGTCTTTTCATGCATCAACTTCGCCTTTTCCCCAACGGCAATCATCTTATCCGTACGACGATCCAAGGCTACAACCGAAGGCTCATCCACCACGATTTTTCCGTTCGTGATGATGATGGTATTGGCTGTGCCCAAGTCCATCGCAATTTCTTGTGTAAAAGAAAACAATCCCATTCTTTATTCTTATTATTAGTGTTTAAAATGACGGATACCGGTAGTAACCATCGCCATACCGTGCTCATTGCAATAAGCGAATGACAGGTCGTCTTTTACCGAACCTCCCGGTTGGATAACAGCCGTAACACCTTCCTTATCCGCAATTTCCACACAGTCGGGGAACGGGAAGAAGGCATCCGAAGCCATCACTGCACCATTCAGGTCGAAACCGAATGATTTAGCTTTTTCAATTGCTTGTTTCAATGCGTCTACACGTGAAGTCTGTCCTACACCGCTTGCGAGAAGTTGCTTGCCTTTTGCCAACACGATGGCATTGGACTTGCTGTTCTTCACGATTTTGTTGGCAAACAACATATCTTCTACTTCTTCGGGAGTAGGAGTTTTGTCTGTCACGGTTTTCAGGTCGGCTACCGTTTCAATATTAGTATCTTTATCCTGCACCAATACTCCGTTCAGCAGGGCGCGGAATTGCTTCTTCGGCAATTTGGCTTCCTTACGGACGAGGATGATGCGGTTCTTTTTCTGTCCCAGGATTTCGAGTGCATCCACGTCATAATCCGGTGCGATAATCACTTCGAAGAAAATCTTGTTGATTTCTTCGGCTGCTTCCTTGTCGATAACACCGTTGGTAATCAATACGCCGCCGAAAGCAGAAACAGGGTCACCTGCCAATGCGTCTTTCCATGCATCCAGTACGGTAGGGCGTGAAGCCAGGCCGCAAGCATTGTTGTGCTTCAGGATAGCGAAAGTGAGGTCGTCGAATTCGTCGATCAGGTCAACCGCCGCGTTGATGTCGAGAAGGTTGTTGTAAGAGATTTCCTTTCCGTGAATCTGGTCGAACATAGCTTCCAGATTTCCATAGAAATACCCTTTCTGATGCGGGTTTTCACCGTAGCGGAGTTGCTTTTGGTTGTTCACCGAGCAACGGAAAGCAGAGCCTTCGCCTGCATCGAAATAGTTGAAGATAGCTGAATCATAGTGGGAAGAAACGGCAAACGCTTCTTTTGCCATCCAACGGCGTTCTTCAAGTGAAGAAGTGGCGCCATGTTCCATCAACATATCCAGCAATGGTTTGTATTGAGCCTGTGAAGCTACGATGATAACATCATTATAGTTCTTGGCTGCGGCACGAATCAATGAGATTCCGCCTATATCTATTTTTTCAATAATGTCTGCTTCGGATGCGCCGGAAGCTACGGTAGCTTCAAACGGATACAAGTCTACAATTACCAAATCTATTTCAGGGATTTCATACTTCTCAATCTGTTGCATATCCTGCTCCAGTCCACGGCGACAAAGGATACCTCCGAAGATTTTCGGATGTAATGTCTTTACCCGACCACCGAGGATAGAAGGATAAGTGGTCAAATCTTCCACCGCCTTACAAGGATATCCCAATGATTCAATAAACTGACGAGTTCCGCCTGTTGACAGAAACTCTACTCCTTCTTCATGAAGTTTGGTAATAATTTCTTCCAAACCTTCTTTGTGGTATACAGATACCAGTGCAGTTTTTATTCTTTTAGATTCTGACATTGAATTGCCTATTAAGTATTTGATGCGCAAAGTTACGAAATATTGTTCATCGTACGTAATAAATAAGGTGTGAATTAATAAAAAAAAGCGTTGACTCTTCTATATGAAAAATCAACGCTTCTTCGCAAAGCTGGTTTCTATTCAAAAACTATTACCAAATAGACACGCGTTTGTCTTTAGGAACGAACATCGGGTCTTGCTCGGTAATGTTGAATGCTTCGTACCATGTTCCGATTTGAGGAAGCGCGCCGTCTACACGCCATTTGCCCAATGAGTGGGGGTCGAGTTTGGTCAATCGGAGAATTTCTTCCGGACGGATATTTCCCGCCCATACATTAGCGTAAGCAAGGAAGAAACGTTGTTCGGGGGTAAATCCGTCAACAGTTTCGAGCGGTGCGTTCGCTGTTGCGTTCTTGAAAGCCTGGTAGGAAACTTGAAGACCGCCATGGTCGGCTATGTTCTCACCGAGAGTCAGTTCACCGTTGGCATGTACGCCCGGAGCAACTTCAATACTGTCAAAGAAGTTCACCATCACTTGGGCACGTTCTTCGAACTTTTTGGCATCTTCTTCCGTCCACCAGTCTTTCAGGTTTCCGTCTTTGTCATATTGACGTCCCTGGTCGTCGAATCCGTGGGTCATTTCATGTCCGATAACGACTCCGATAGCACCGTAGTTCATGGCATCATCGGCATTCATATCAAAGAATGGCGGTTGCAGGATGGCTGCGGGGAAGCAGATTTCGTTCGTAGTCGGGTTATAGTATGCGTTGACAGTCTGCGGTGTCATCAGCCATTCGTCCTTGTCGACGGGCTTACCGGCCTTGGCAATCATTTCATTGTAATCCCATTGATTGGCACGTTCAATGTTTGCCCAGTAAGAATCGTTTTTAATCTCCAGTGCGGAGTAATCTTTCCATTTGTCCGGGTAGCCGATTTTTACATGGAAGGTAGCCAGTTTTTCCAAAGCTTTCTCTTTGGTCGGTTCGCTCATCCATTCCAGTCCTTTGATGCGTTCGCCCAAAGAAGTTTGCAGGTTCTTCACCAGTGTGACCATACGTTCTTTGGCAGCAGCGGGGAAGTATTTTTCTACGTACATCTGCCCTACTACTTCGCCGAGTACACCGTCTACCGTGCTTACAGAACGTTTCCAACGAGGTTGCATTTCTTTTTTGCCGGACATGGTACGGCTGTAGAAGTCGAAGTTCTGAGCTTCGAAGTCATCGCTCAGATAAGAAGCGGCGGCATCTATCAATCCCCATTGCAGATATAGTTTCTGTTCTTCCAATGGTACGGTATTGATAACATCGGCAACTTCTTTCATGGCAGCAGGCTGACCTATGTTCACTTCTTTGAGGTCTTTCAAACCGGAGATAGTGAAATATGTATCCCAATCGAAAGTCGGGAAGTTCTTTTTCAGCGTTTCCATGTCCATCTTGTTGTAGTTGGCATGAGGGTCACGCAGTTCTACCTGTGAACGGGCTGCTTTGGCAAGGCGGGTTTCGATGTTCATCACGGCTTTTACCGCTTTTTGTGCGGTAGCTTCATCATAGCCTGCCAACTGGAACATCTTGGCGATGTGTTCCTGATATTTGTTGCGGATATTTGCAGTCTGTTCGTCATCTTCAAGGTAATAGTCGCGTTGTCCCATTCCGATACCGCCCTGGTAGGTCTGCACCATATTCATGGAGCTGTTCATATCATCGGCGCTTACGAACATGGTGAAGTAAGGGCGGATGCCTTTCTTCTGGCTTTCGGCGATGTATGCGTAGATATCTTTCTTATCTTTGAGCGCGTCGATAGCTTCCAGTTCGGCTTTAATCGGAGCTACACCTTCCTGGTTCAGTTTCACGCTGTCCATTGCGATGTTGTAAAGGTCACCCACTTTTTGAGCGGCACTGCCCGGAGCATTGTCTGTCTTTGAAGCCAGTTCGGCAATCAAGGCTTTCAGTTGTTCACGGCTGTTTTCACGCAACATGTCGAATGTTCCGAAACGGGAGTACTCGTCCGTCAACGGATGGTCTTTCACCCAACCGCCACAAGCGTATTGATAAAAACTTGTACCCGGCATAGCCGTGGTATCCAGATTAGCAAGGTCGATACCGGACGTCAGCACGGCCTCTTTCTTACTGTTACATCCTGTTGTCATAAGGCATACGGCAAGAATTGGTAAATACTTGGTTACTTTCATATTCAATATAATAATTATAGAATTATCATGCTATTTGGTGTCAAAGTTACAGGTTCATTATATATAACGTTTAACACCCGTTGTTTTGTTCTAGCCTTTCACTTCTTCCAGCTCCATCGAAACACGCTCCCACTCTTCGACGATGGTATCCAACTGCTGTTTCAGTTTCTGATGATGTTCATACAGTTTCATGTCTGAAGCTCCTTCAGGAGTTGCCATTTTCTCTTCAACTATGGCAATCGCTGACTCGGTTTCTTCTATCGAGGTTTCACAATCCGCTACCTGCCGTTCGAGTTTCTTCACTTTCTTATTCAGTTCCTTCTGCGCTTCATAAGAGAGTTTGTTCTCTGAAGGCTGCGCCGACTCCTGTTCAGTCCCTTTAGCAGAAGCCGTAGGAGAAGACGATAACGACGCTCCTTTCTGAAGTTCGTTCAGGCTGTCTATCTTTTTCTTTTGCAAGAATTCATAGATGCCACTAAGGTGTTCTTTCACTACTCCACCACCGAACTCATATACTTTAGTCGCAAGCCCGTCCAAAAAATCACGGTCGTGGCTGACAAGAATGACTGTTCCGTCAAATTCGCGGATGGCTTCCTTCAATACATCTTTTGAACGCATATCCAAATGGTTGGTCGGTTCGTCGAGAATCAGGAAGTTGACAGGTTCGAGAAGCAGCTTAATCATTGCCAGTCGGGTACGTTCACCGCCGGAGAGGACTTTCACCTTTTTGTCCGAGGCTTCGCCGCCGAACATGAAAGCGCCCAGTATATCCCGTATCTTCAAACGGATGTCTCCTGTGGCTACACGGTCGATGGTATCGAATACGGTCAGGTTTTCATCCAGCATCTGGGCTTGGTTCTGTGCGAAATAGCCGATTTGGACATTGTGACCGATGGTGAGCTTGCCGTCAAAGTCAATCTCTCCCATGATGCATTTTACCAAAGTAGACTTACCTTCACCGTTCTTACCGACAAATGCGACTTTTTCGCCCCGGTTGATGGTGAGGTTCACGTCATGGAAAACGACGTGGTCACCATAGGCTTTGCGCACGTCTTCACAGATAACGGGATAGTTTCCGCTACGACTGGCAGGCGGAAATTTCAAACGCAATGCGGAGTTGTCTTCTTCGTCCACTTCGATGCGGTCTATCTTTTCCAGTTGCTTGATACGACTTTGCACTTGTACGGCTTTGGTAGCCTTATAGCGGAAGCGTTCGATAAAATCTTCCGTGTCCTGTATCTGTTTCTGTTGGTTTTCGTAGGCACGAAGTTGCTGTTCGCGACGTTCCTTGCGCAAAACGACAAACTCGTCATATTTCACCTTATAGTCATAAATCTGCCCACAAGTAATCTCAATCGTACGGGTAGTCACATTATTAAGGAAAGCACGGTCATGGCTGACTAACACAACTGCATTGGCACGGGTTGCCAGGAAATTTTCCAACCATTGGATACTTTCAATATCAAGGTGGTTGGTCGGCTCGTCGAGCAGGAGTACATCCGGACGACGAAGCAGCAGTTTTGCCAATTCGATACGCATACGCCATCCACCGGAGAATTCGGAAGTGGGACGTTCAAAGTCTTCCCGGCTGAAGCCGAGTCCGAGGAGTGTGCGTTCGATTTCTGCCTGGTAGTTTGTGCCCCCCATCATCAAGTAGCGGTCGTTCTCGTGGGTGAAGCGGTCTATCAATTGGTGATATTCTTCCGAATCATAGTCTGTCCGCTCAGCAAGTTCCTGATTCATCCGTTCCAACTTCGCCTGAAGTTCAAATATATGTTCAAATGCCAGTTCCGCCTCTCCCATCACCGTCCGGTTGTCGGAGAGAATCATGACCTGTGGCAAATATCCGATGGTAACATCTTTCGGAGTAGCTACGACTCCATGTGTCGGCGACTGTAAGCCCGCCAATATTTTAAGCATGGTGGATTTACCCGCACCATTCTTGCCGACCAACGCAATACGGTCTTTCTTATTAATGACATAACTGACATCCGAAAAAAGCGGCGTCGCATTAAATTCTACTGATAATCCTTCTACTGAAATCACTTCTGTCTCTGATTTATAAGATTTTGGACTGCAAAGATAACGCATCCAAACGGAATTAGCTGCTTCCGGGACGATGGAATTTAATAGTAAGGACACAAAAAAGGCGTAGATATGCATTAAATTGCATAGCCTACGCCTTATTTCAATATTTTCTTAATCAGAACAACTTAGCAGGATATTCACCGGCATCTACCAATGCCTGAATCTTGTCTACTACGCTCTGACGGTCTTCCGGATAAGTAACACCGAACCATTTGCTGGTAGTATCAAGAACTTCTACTGTCGCAGTTCCGTCATTAATCAATTTATCCACCATCAACGGGATGAAGAATTCGCTCTTCAGGTTTTCCATGTTCTTCGGGTCACTCAGGAAAGTTTTGAAAAACTCTTCGCTGTATGCAAAGTAATCAGGAGTGAAGCCCCAGAAGTTCATACTTACCGAAGTAGTGTCGGGAGTAGCAGTCCATTCACCGTTGTCGTCAATGTATTTCACTTCGCCGTCAAGACGTTGAATTTTTGTACGTTCTACGACAGAAGTCAACAGACCTTTAGCATCTGTACTACAAATACCACGGGATACTGTACCGCTCTCACTTAATGTATTTCCTACACGGAAACCTACCATTGAGTAAACGTTCTTTGAATTTTCAGGAAGAGCGGAAAGGAATTTACCCATTACCTGGAAAGAGTCACGACCGTAGAAGTCATCGCAGTTGATTACCGCAAACGGTTCTTTAATCACATCGGCACCCATCATCACCGCATGGTTAGTACCCCAAGGTTTGGTGCGGTCTGCCGGGCAAGTGAAGCCTTCGGGAAGATCGTCGATAGACTGGAATACCAGTTCGCAAGGAATGTGGCCTTCGTATTTGGAAATAATTTTATCACGGAAATCTTGTTCAAAATCTTTGCGGATTACAAATACAAGCTTGCCAAATCCGGCATTGATAGCATCATAGATAGAGTAATCCATAATAGTTTCGCCATTAGGGCCCAGACCATCCAATTGTTTCAAGCCTCCATAACGGCTGCCCATACCGGCTGCCAATAAGAATAAAGTTGGTTTCATAAATTGTGTAATATTAAAAGGTTAGTGATGTCAACGGCATCAGATTTCGGTGCAAATTTACAAAAATAGTTGATACCGACAGGACAAATATCAATCATTATTCACTAAAAGCGTACAAAAATCATTCACTAGAAGGGGTAACCGATAGCAAAATGTATTCCCAGATTCTTGAAGAAAGCTCCGGTGACATTGTAATAACCGCTCCGTTCCGTGTCATACGGCAGATGTAAAGGAATACCGAAGTCGAGACGGAAGACGAGGATATCCATGTCGTAGCGGACACCGAGCCCCGTGCCCAAAGCGATCTGTTTCGGGAAAGTTTTCAGGCGGAGCTGCGAATTGGGGCGAGCCTCATCCTTACGCATCAGCCAGACGTTTCCTGCATCGAGGAAGGTGGCTCCCCAGATGCTCTTGAAGATGCGGAAACGATATTCCACATTCGCTTCGAAGCGGAAAGTTCCTGTCTGGTCAAGATAGGAATACCGGCTTTCTTCAGGATGGTATCCACCCGGTCCGATGCTACGTACCGTGAAGGCACGGATACTGTTGGCACCACCTACGTAGAATTGTTCGCTATATGGGGCTATGGTGGAATTACCATAAGAGAAGAGAGCACCCAGTGCTACGCGGGAAGCAATCTTATTATTCTTATCCATATTCCATAAATGGCGGAATTCGGTGTTGAATTTCATAAATTGGGAGAACGGCGCACCCAGAAGCTTTTTCCCTTCTTCATCGTACGGACGGCCAAAAGCACGGTAGATGGTAGATGTCAAGTTTCCGGCAGAAGTAACAGTGGATTGCCACCAAATAGGATTCTTTACCCGGCGTACCGAAGCGTTGTCATAGGTGTATGTGTATTCCATGGCCGGGATAAATTGGTTGTCCAAGCTGATATATAGCGCAGGATTGGCAGCGGCTATTTCCTGGAATTCTTTCGTACGATGCTGTAAGACATTAAACGTCAGTTTGAAAGGCGTAATGCTATGACGGCTTGTGCGGGTCGGTTGGAAATCATAGGTTGCGTTTCCACCGAATGACAATAGTTTGTAATACTTGGCACGGTTCAACTGGTCGACGTATAGGCGGAATGTAGTGGTAGCCGGGAAGTCAAATTCCATTTTACCCAGGCGGGGGAATACGACTCTCGGGAAGGTGAGAGATGTGGAAAGCCCCATTTCCCAACTGTTCATTAACGAACTTTTGTTTCCGCCACCGGTTTGCCATTCATAAGAGCCTTTCAGTTTTACGTTCCAGCTTTCTCCACCACCGAATACGTTGTTACGGGTGACTCCGAATGAGGCACCGGGACCGGTCTGGTCGTTACTTTTGGTTACTACATTAAGTTCCAGTTCGGCATCCAGCGGTTTGGCGAAAGTGGCCTGCATCGTAATATCCAATGTATCGCAGAGGGCTGTCGTATCTTTGGGAGCGTATTGTATGTCCATATAGCTGAATATTCCCAGTTGGCTAAGTTTCTCCTGTACCTGCTCCTGACGATACTGGCTGTAAAGGCGGGTGCGGTTGGAAGCGCGCATTTGGGCATTACGCACAAATTGCTGATAATTCAGCCAACGGTAGAGCATATTGGGACGAACCTGTAATTTATTGTAATAGTGAATACTAAGGTTCTTGTATAGCATACTGTCGTTCGGGGCTTCGCCGTTCTTTCCAAACAGATAGACAGACGCATCGCCTACATAATAGGGACGTTGTGCAGCAGCGGGTAATCCCGGAACGGGAATCAAGCGCAGGCTGATATGTCCGCCGGGAATCAAGGTTGTATCTGCCTGGTATGTCATATAGTCGGGACGGAAATAAAAATATCCGCGGTTACGCAGCAGCGTGCTGATGCGGGTACGTTCTTCGTCCAGGTCTACCACGCTGAACTGTTCGCCGGGACTTATATAGGACATCCGGCGTCCGTGCTCCATAATCCGTAGGGTTTGAGGGGTGAAACGCTGATAATAAACCGTATCAATGAAGTAGGGATTCTTCATATCTACCGTATAGACGATACTTGCTTTCAGACTGTCTTTCTTGTCGACCAGTGTTTGGTAAGTCACTTTTCCGTTGAAATAGCCATAATCACGCAACAGGTTGGTTGTTACTTTGATGCGGACATCCGGATTGACGGTAGAGATAAAGACAGGCGGATTGGCGGCAAAGCGGTTGAACATCCACTTGCCGAAGCCTTTTTTGTATTTCACGAAATCGTTGTACATCCACATTTTGAAAGGGATGGGCAGAAATCCGCCGAACATTTTCGTACTGGGAGTTTTGTCGAGAGCGGCATTAATTTCAGTCAGAGCTGTCACACCTACCGGTGTAGTCGATTTATTCTCTACAACAGTTTTACTACCGGTATAAAGCACTTCCCCTTCGGGCAGATGCTTTGTCACCGAACAGCCGGAAAACAGGATGATACCAATCAGACTTATTACTACTATGTTACTATATATACTTTTCATGCTTACTTCTTTTTCTTAAAGATGAACAGTTCACTGAGCTTATCCAGTTTCTTGCGAAGTACCAGACCGACTCCGGTTTCCGTAATCTCGCCTTCGAGCACACTCTCGTAGTTCTTGTCATAGAACAGACGGACGTAGCGTGTCCCTGTCCTATCCAAACGGTATTCCAGAGAGATATTATCGATAAAGGATTCGGCATCGTTCGCCGCATTCTCGCCTGTTGATACCTTCCCGCCAATCACAATCTGGAAACGGTTATTGAAGAGACGTTGCGAATAACGGAAACTATAATCCGTACGCTTGCCACCCGTATCCGAGTTATCATGGTCTTCGACACCGACAGAGAGACTTGCATTTTTCAGGTTACCCATCAATGAGTTAATCTGGCTGCTCAATACGGAAGTCAGGGCGGAACCCATGTTCAGTTTACCGAGTCCACCGCCGCCACCGCCAATCGGCCCGGTGCCGAGGTAAGTTTTCATTACCATGATATATAGTGCTTGTTTACCGCGTTCTTCGGCACCCATAGCAGTCAGTTCATTTTGTACAGTCGCATCTTCGGGAGCTGACACATCGAATGCAAACGAAAGATTATCCAAACGGTTCTTGACTACGACGGAGACGTCGAAGTTGACCATGCGGCTTCCGCCGTTCTCGCCTTCGGATACGGACGCACGGATGCGGTCGGTCGCCTTGAAGTTCAGCATTGGATCCATCGGATTTCCCGTCCATTCCACATAGCTGCCGTTGTCAATGGCAAATTCTTTTGCCGCAATTACCGGCAGAGCGTATTTCATCAGACCGCCACTCAAGGTGTAACGTCCGGTCAGGGTCAGGTCACCTTGCGGAGTGTATTTCATGGAGAGGTCACCGCCGCCTTCCAATTCGATGCGGTTGTCATTGCTTGCGTCCAAATCGACTTTTACCCGGACGGACGGGTCGATATGCACCATCATCGCCATATCCAGTCCGCCTAACGAGACGGTCGGCACTTCCTGGCGGACAACGGTCGTGGTGTCACTGAATGAGGTGAAGGTCACAAGGCTTCCCAAGCGGTCTTGTACGGTTAATGGCGAGTCGGTCAAGACATACGAGACGTCGGTATTACCTAACAGGCTTACGTTTCCACGCATATTAAGCCCATCCAAAGGCCCTTTCACCGTTGCACGGAAATCGGCGAATACTTTACCATAAACCAAGCTTTCACGGGTGCGTTTGGCATCCAGCAAGGTATAGTTCTGTGCCAGCATATTCAGGTTTGCCATCGGACGGCTCATATCACGGAAGTCTACATAGCCGTCAATGGTAAACGGATTCTTCGATGTAGTGTAGATAGCGAATTTATCAAATAACAGCCGGTTATTTTTTATCTGCACAGGACGATTGTCAAACATGAAACGGGCACCATACTGGCGGGAAAGGACAGCAACGCTATCCAGTATCAGTTCGCCGTTTATCAAAGGCTGCTCCGTGCTGCCCGTGATGTTCAGATTACCATCCATATCGCCGGACAAGGTGACCATCTGGTCGGGAATAAATACATTGGCTACCCGGAGCGGGAAATGTTCCAGTGTCGTATTCACTTCCAGGCTGTCTTTACCCGTCCGGGTGGGAAGCAGTTTTCCATCCGCTACCAGTACTTCCACCTGGTCATGATTCAAGTAAGCATTCAGATATTGTTTTCCCTGTTCGCCGGGCAACCAGGTAGCGCCCAATGCAACGTCACCGATACGTTGGCGTTCATAGGTCAATTCATTAATAGACGCCTCAGCTGAGAGTTGCAAATCCTTTTCTGTCTGTATATAATGAGCTTCTAACGAGAACAATCCGGTTATTTCGGGGAAATAAGGCAATACACTCGTTATCTCTTGCAGACGGATTCTTCGTATTTCAACGTCTATATTCTGCAAAGATACCGTATCTCCTTGCACAGAATGAACTCGAAATCCCATTCCTTCCTCATCCCACATATCCACGTTGGCATATACACGCATATTCTTATGCAGGTATATCCAGTTGTGATTCTCGTTGAAATGGAACTTCTGGAAGGCGACAATCGGATTTTCCGGAATCAGCGTAAAAGCTATTCCATTCCCCCTGCCCTGTCCTTCGAAAAGAGGACGGGCGTTGACACCCAATAATACGCCTGTTTCTCCTTTGCCGTTTTTGTAATCTACCAGTAATTCTGCGTCACGGTCACGGATTTCTCCTGTCAGAGTGGTGGAGAAAGAGAATTGAGGGTTCTTCGGCCCGTTTATCACTCCGGCACGCAGCTTCATAAGCGTGGTATCTTGTTTGACGGTGAAGAAGATGGTATCCAGTTGTAACGTGTCCATTTTCAATGCATGTATGGCAGCCTTACCGTTGATTCCCCAATCGGGAGCTGTGCCGAATTTCATGGAAGCATCATGATAAGATATGTTCTTGGTAGCCAGGAAATAGGCCAACGGATTCTCTTTTCCTGCGGAGAAAGAGAGAATGGCTGTCGGCAATGCCTCGCGCAGTTCGGCATGGTTCAAGGCCTTTTCTTCTATCTGCTTCATCAATACATCTACGAAATGGGTAGACTGACGAATCAAAGGATTAACACCGGAACAGGCACTCAGGTTGAGTTTCATATCGCCTGATATCAGGTGCGCAAAGACACGGTTCTGACGGGCTTCGGCAGAAAGATTGAAAGCGAGCGGGCGCTTCATCGGTTCGGGCATCAGTCCCAGTTCGTGTAAATCGAGTTGGGTAACGTCAACCGTTACTTTTCCGTCGGGATAGCTGTGTGCCAGGTTGTATTCGGCATCTGTCGTCATTTTCAACAGAGCATTATCACTTGTCAGATTAGCTGTCACTAATGCACCTTTCAAAGCTCCCGTCAGATTAACATTGGAGAGATGGTATTGGGCATAGTGAAGCTGGTCTAACGTCAAATCCAGTTTGGCGTAAGAGTGATAAGACATAATATCCAAGCCGCGTCCATCGGCAGTTGCCGAAAGAGAGAGTTCGTAAATAGAGTCTTTCGGCAGGAAGTTATGGAGTTGAAGGTTGTCAATTTTCAGGTCGGCTTTGTAGACTTCGGTAGCTGTGTTTAGCGCAGCATTCACATCCATTGCTCCTTGTCCTTCTTTCAGGTGCAGTTTTGCTTTGTATTCAGGGCCTTTGATGTCAACCTGGGCAACCATGTTCATGCTGTCGGGGATGACAATCGTTCCATTAGGAGCTTCACCGGACAAAGCAGTCAGGAAGTTCAGGTTTTGAGTAATCATCTTCAGCCCGATGGTTCCCGAACGGGTGATGCTGTCAGCCAGGTTTTCGAGGATACCGCCGCCTTCTAAAGAGAATGCGCCCGGAAGGTCAACCGTAAAACGGGAAATCTGCATTTCTTTCAGGTTGCCGTCCGTACCAGCGCGGATAACAAGGGGACGGAAAGGATAGGCTTCTTTGAAGCTATCCGGCAGTTCTCCGGTGAATAGCATAACATCTTCTTTGCCAATATAGGCATTGAGATTGGCAGAAAGGCGTCCTGTAGTCGGGATATTGACAAGTTCCCAATAAGTATTAGCGGATAAATCTATTTCGGAATGAGGAGTTTGCAGTTTCAAGCCGGGAATGCTAATGATTGAATCGTTGGAGTATGCCCTGCCTGTCAGTGAGGTGATGCTTAGTCCGGAACGTTCGTTCATGGTAAATTCACGAATGATGGCGTTCATATCCCTACCCTTATATAATAAGGAGTCAAGACCGATGCGGACATCACGAACGGCAATATGGGAAGCGTCGAAACCATCGACGGGCTTGACGGCTCCGGTGTCGTAGCTGGCGGAAGTGCCCGATAGCAGGAACTTCTTCAAACCATAGAACTGATTTTTCAAGTCGGCTCGGGCATCGTCAATAGCTGCTTCGCCGATATGTGCCGCCATCCGCATGGAGTCAGCAGGAAGTTGCATACTGAACGATACGTTTTTCAGTTTCAGTTGATGAAGGTCTACTTTCCAGTTTATGGGGGCGGAAGCTGTAGTATCTTTCGGAGTAGTCGTGGTGTCGTTCATCAGCAGTTGCACGTGGGTGTCGGAGAGTTCCGCCTGGTTGATGACTGCTATTTCATTGGATAGGTCAACGCCGTGACTTTGCAAGAAAAAGTGTCCTAAAACTCCTTGTATCTGCATTCCTTCTATCATATTGGCAGAATTGACGGCAACCCGGTTCAAGGTCACTTCGTCTACTTCGACTTTTCCTTTGATGAGAGGCCATGCCTGCACACGTACATTCAGACTTTCCAAAGACAAGAGTGTGTCCGGCTGCTGAATGACTTCCACGCCACGTACCAATAGATTGAGCGGAAAACGAAGGTCGATCCGTTCCACCTGAATCTGCATTCCGGTTGCTTTTGATGCATAAGCAGTTACCTCCCGACGCAAAAGATTCTGTACGGGCGGAATGTAAAGCAATACCATTAGTATTACAAAGAGTATTATAGGAGTAAGCAGTATCCAGCTTACCCATCGTATCCATTTTCGTTTCATGTAAAAATGTGCCAGTGTAAATAAGGTGACACAAAGTAAACAATTTATTTTGAGAAAAGGTTTGGATAACGGCAAGAAAGATATAGTGACTGGCTAAGGAGTAGAATATTTCTGCCTAATCGACGTTTTTCATCGACATCAAATAGCTTTCCGCTTCGCTGATTATCATACAAACTGTTAACAATGTAGTCGACGTTGCATCGCCTATCTCACTCGTGAAAGATTCTCCACGACAGGATTCCAGGTATTTCAAAGGGGCTATGGCTTCGGATGCACCTATCAGTGTGAGAAGGGGGAGCAACTTATGTGCCATAGCGGCTATTCCGTCCGTATCTTTATCGGCCAGGGCTTGCTGCATCCGTTCAATATTTTTTTGGGTTTCTTCTATGAAGGTCTGAATGATAGAGCAGGCCGCTTCGGAATCATCTTCGGAATAGGCGGTAAGTGCGGAGAAGTTTATTCCGGTGTTTCCCATGTCTTCTGTGATATGGGCTTCGTCAGCCGAAAGCTGTCCTTCGTTGACGGTCAGCAGTAGTTCTTTCACGGTAAATGGTTTATGCAGGCATCCGGCAAAGCCGTGTTCGTGCAGGACAGCCTTATCCATTTCGCTACGGGCGGTCACGGCAATCACAGGAATGGTCTTTGCTTGCGGTATGTTAGATGTACGCAGCAGTTTCACTAAATCGAAGCCGTTAATGGCCGGCATTTGTATGTCTGTCAGTAGTACGTCGAACACTGAGGTTCGGAGTTGTTCTATCAGCTCTTCGAGTTGCTCGCAGCATACCGCATCAATGCCGTGTTGTTTCAACATGGCGGCTGTCAGACTAAGCTGGATTTTATCATCGTCAATCAAAAGGACTCGGATTACTTTCATCGAAGGAACGACAATCGCCCCTTCGTCCATATCCATAGTTTCGCTTTCGGATGATGGTTTACTTTCCATGATGGATTCTCCAATCGGATAAAGCGGCAAAACGACGGTGAAGCAACTCCCCTCACCTAATGTGCTTTCTACGCTGATTTTTCCTTCGAGCAAAGTAACCAGTTTTTTCACGATGGACAAGCCGAGCCCGAAACCTTCTTCTCCTTGCGCACCGGAAAGACGTGTAAATTCCTGGAAGATGCGTTCACGGTCTTCTGTTGCCATCCCTTTTCCGGTGTCTGCAATGGCTATTGTCAGTTTAGAGGATTCATAAGTGGCCGTGAGCGTGATTTCGCCTTTCTGTGTGAATTTTACGGCGTTGGATACAAGATTATTCACGATTTGCCGGAGTCGCAGAGGGTCGCTGATATATTTTCCGTTTAATTCCGAAGCTACGTGACATTGCAAAGTCAGTCCTTTGGCAGCGGTCAATGGTTCGAAACTGACATAGATTTCATCAAAGAGTTGGGAAGGATTAAAGGTGACACGGTTCACTTCCGCTTTATTGAGGTCGAGCCGATGGAAGTCGAGCAAGTCACTTACCAGTTTCAACAAATGTTCCGAAGAACTTTTCATATTATCGAGATAGAAGCGCTGGCGTTCGTCCTCGGTCAGTCGGGACAGAAGTTCGGTATATCCCATGATAGAGCCCAGCGGCGCTTTAAAGTCATGAGTGATGGCAAGCATCAGTTTCTCACGGGCGACGAGCAGGTCTTCCGCCCGCCTGTTGGCTATTTCAAGTTCACGGCGATAGCGGTTGCTACGGGAGATATCCCGCATAATCAATATCAGGAAAAAGGCGGACAGCAATACGGCACCAATGGCAATGCCGGCAATGATACGCGCCGAACGCATTCGCACTTCCTGTTGGAGTTCGGCATCCTGACGGGCACGTAAGGTCATCTCTTCCTCGTATTGTTTTATCAGGGTATCCATCCGGGCTGTCAACTGAGTATTCATCCGCTGGTACTTCGTACTGGTGCGGCGGATTGTTTTTCTGCGTTGCAGCCGTTTCTCTTCCGTAGCCATGCGGATTTTCTGTTGCAGGGAGTCTTTTGAAGAAGTCGGTTCGAGAATGGTATCTGTGGCTATTTCCAGTGATGTGTTGACTAATACGGCACTGTCCTGTTTGGAAGGGACAAATACTTCCGACAGCCGCTTGAAAAAACCTTTCTTTTTAGGGGTGGTTATCAAAGAATCACGTTTGGTTATGACGCGATGTTGCACCCGTTGCTGAACAATGATAGAGTCTTGTTCGGATATGATTTCTTCGATTTCTGAAGCGGAAAGAAGGCTGTCGTTTGCTTCGCTCAACACCCGTAACATCTGAATTGTATTCTGATCCTTCTCATGGAGAAGAGCCAGAAGGCTGTCCGTCCGCAGGTTCTGCTGGTCATCCGCAGCCGACAAGGTTTCCATCTCCCGATGTACAAACACCAAAGAAAAAAGAAGTATTGCCAGTAACAAGGTGTAACCGGCGGTGATTTTTAACTTTGTGAAACGGAAGGAAGCCATCGGGTATTAAATATTAAGTTTTTAAGTATTAGGTTCGGAGCTTGGGGTCGGGAAGTTTCGTCATATGGTGAAACCGCCACCAAAGCATTAATCCTGCACTTGTCAGTCCGAAAGGGAACGCCATCCAAACACCTACCACGCCCCATTCCATTACAAAGCCGCAGAAGTAACCTACGGGAAGGGAGATGATAAAATAGGCGATAAAGGCGATGACCATCATCAGCTTTACATCCGAGATTCCACGCAAAGCGTTGGCAAAAGTAATCTGCAATCCGTCACCAAACTGATAGACGAGGAAGGGAAATATAAGGGAAGTAACCATAGCGGCTACTTCCGGACTGTCGGTAAACCAACTTCCCAAGTGATTCCTGCAAAGAAAGACGATGAAAGAAAGTACGACACCCAATGTCATCATCAGGTGAAAACCGGCATAGGCGGAACGGCGTACATTGATTATATCATTCTGACCTTTGAAGTTGCTGACACGAACGGCTACGGCAGCACCCATCCCGTAATACATCATAAAGGTGAATTGGGAAATTGCCAGCATAACTTGATGGGAAGCCAGAGCAATCGTCCCCAGCCAGCCGATCATTATGGCGCTCAGGCTGAAAGAGGCTGTCTCCATTCCCATCTGGAAAGCAACCGGCCATCCGAGTCCGTTCAATCGCCCGAAGATGGCACGTGACCATCCCAAGCGGAGAAAACCTATCTTATAGCGAACGAAACGAGAGCTGCGTACAAAGATGATGATAAACACGATGACCATCACGATACGTGAAAACAGGGTGCTGATACCCGCTCCCAACAAGCCCATTTCGGGAAATCCGAGCTTCCCATAAATCAGGATATAGTTGCCGATAATGTTCAGGACGTTTCCGCCCAGCAGTATCCACATGGCGGTTTTGGTATCCGTGATTCCGTCCGTAAACTGTTTAAATCCGTTAAAAAGCATGACAAACACCAGAGAAGCAAGCAACACCAGGTAGTAAGGTTTAATCAGAGGAATCAATTCGTCCGGTTGTCCGAGACGTTCTATGTTCAGGAAAAGGACAGTCATGCAGACAGTCAGCAGAAGTGCGACCATCAGATTTGCCAGCAGACTGTTGCGTAAGGCTTGTCCGGCAGGGGCGTATTGGCGGGTACCGTACAGACCGCCCACAATGGGCGTCAGTCCGTACGAAAATCCGGTGCTGAAAATGATAGCCAGATTGAACACATTATTCACGAAAGATGCCGCACCCAGTTCTATTGTGCTATGATGCCCAATCATCAGTGTATCGGCAAATCCGAGTATAATAACGCCTATCTGTCCAATGACAATAGGTAATCCGAGATAAATCAGTGCTTTGTAATGGTCTCTGTATATATCAAATAGTCTCTTCATTATTTTTGTTTTATAAATAGGATTTATCAGGCACGGATTACGCTGTTGTCTTATGCAAGCATATTTCTAAGAACCGTGAAATCCGCGTAATCCGTGCCTGATAAAAAATCCTCATTTACTTTTATAATAGAGTACAACTCCGTTCTCTTTCCGGAAAGCCGATTGAGCTACAGTCTGCAACTGCGCAGCAGTGACGGAGCGATAACGGTCTACTTCTTTTTCCATGTCTTCGGCCTGTCCCAATAACTCGAACCAAGCAAGGTTGGTAGCTACATTCAGATAATTGATGTTACCGAATATTTGGGTAGACTCAAATTTATTTTTTACTTTTTCCAGTTCCTGTTCGCTGACAAGTTCCTGTTGCAGGCAATCCAATTCTTCACGGACAGCGGCTTCAGCCTGTTCCAGAGTCACGCCTGCAGATGGTTTTCCGGCAATATGAAACAATCCCGCGTCTACGCTGCCTGAGATATAAGCGTCGATACTCGAAAATAGTTGTTTCTCTTGGATGAGACGCTGGTTCAGACGGCTGGAACGTCCGTTGCTCAATATATCCGACAGAATATCAAAAGCATAATAATCCGGATGCCAATGGTCGCACATATGGTAACTCATGAACAAGGCGTCGAGGGGAACATTCCGTTCTACCGTCAACCGGCGTTCTTCTGTCTGTTCCGCTTCCTGCGGAAGATTCCGTCGGGGAACTTCCCGACGGGGAATAGGGCCGAACCATTTTTCTGTCAGCGCTACCGCTTCTTCGAAAGTGATATTACCGGTCACGGACAGAATCGCATTGTTCGGGGCATAAAAGCGGAAGAAGAATGCTTTTACCTCTTCCAGTGTCGCGTTGGCAATGTGCGACAGGTCTTTGCCGATGGTAGGCCATTGATAGGGATGCGCCTGATAAGCCAGAGGACGGAGAAGATGTCCCACGTCTCCATAAGGCTGATTCAGACAGCGCTGCTTGAATTCTTCCATGACTACACCTCGCTGCACTTCCAGACTCCGTTCGCTGAAATCAAGGCTCAACATACGGTCGGATTCCAGCCAAAAGCCGGTTTCCACGTTCTGACGAGGTACAGTGAGGTAGTAATTGGTGATATCATTGTTCGTCCAGGCATTATTCTCGCCACTCGCCAGTTGAAGCGGCATATCATAATCGGGAATATTCACCGAGCCGCCGAACATCAGATGTTCGAACAGATGGGCAAAGCCGGTATGTTCGGGGTGTTCGTCACGAGCTCCCACATTATATAATATATTAAGGGCCACCATCTGCGTACTTTCGTCCTGCGAATGTACCAGACGCAACCCATTGTCAAGAATGTGCCTGTTGATTTTCATATCATTTAGTCAAGTATTGTCGCTTTTATTATCTTCACATCTTCTTCGGGACGGTCGCTACGGTCTGTCTTGACCTTCTGGATTTTATCCACGATGTCCATACCTTCCACCACTTCGCCGAATACAGTATATTCGCCGTCCAGATGCGGAGTACCGCCTACGGTAGTATATGCTTCAATCTGTTCGGGAGTGAAGTGGAATTCCGGTTCTTTAGCAGCCATTTCCTGAGCTTCGGCAAACAGTTTTTCCTGTAAGTCATAAAGTCCGTTTTCATCGTTCTCCTTACGCATCTTATAGATTTCCTTCATATGCTTCTGTGCCAATGAGTTGAAAATAACGTTGATTTTATTTTCATTCATCTGGCTTTCCATACCGAGCAATGTAGAATCATTGTAGACCTTACCTGTCACAATATAGAACTGGCAACCGGAAGATTCTTTTTTCGGGTTTACATTGTCTCCCTGACGGGCTGCCGACAGAGCGCCTTTCTTATGGAAATATTTCGGATATACGAATTCTGCCGGAATGGTGTAACCGACATCACCGCTGCCCAGCATTTTTCCTTTCGGCGCATTCTTTGAATCCGGGTCGCCTGCCTGAATCATGAAGTCTTTGATGACACGATGGAACAATGTCCCTTCATATACTCCGTCCTTCACCAGTTTGATAAAATTATCACGATGCTTTGGTGTCTCATTATACAACTTCACTTTGATGTCTCCGGCAGTTGTTTCAATCTTTACCAATGTCTCTTTATCCATGTCTCCTCCTTTTTTTGTTCCGGTTTTGCAGGAAGTTAACCCGCAAAACGATATGGTTAATAATATCAATACAATCTTTTTCATAACGCTTTTATTTAATTTAAGTTTGCAAATATACCACTTTCGCCTAAATCCTCTTACCTTTGTGACTTAAAAGAATCAAAACCTGACATCATGAAAGCCATATTAATAGTTGAAGATGATATAACTTTTGGGATGATGCTCAAAACCTGGTTAGGCAAAAAAGGGTTTGAGGTGTCGTCAGTGAGTAATATTGCGCGTGCCCGGAAGCATATCGAAAGTCAGACTGTTGACCTGGTATTATCAGATTTACGATTACCCGATTACGAGGGTATCGATTTGTTGAAATGGATGAATGAACGGGGAATGGATATTCCTCTGATTATCATGACAGGGTATGCGGATATTCAGTCTGCCGTACTGGCGATGAAGCTCGGAGCACGGGATTATATTGCCAAGCCTGTGAATCCTGAAGAGTTACTGAAGAAAATATCCGAGGCTTTGCAGGCGGAAAGTAGTCCGGCGGCAACTCATTCTACAGTCCGGAGCTCTTCCAACCCTAAAAAAGGCACTTCCCATTCATCACAAGGTACTTCCGAAACTCTCCACTCTTATCTGGAAGGAGAAAGTGATGCCGCCAAGCAACTATACAATTATGTAGGATTGGTGGCCCCGACCAATATGTCCGTACTAATAAACGGTTCCAGCGGAACGGGAAAAGAATATGTGGCGCATCGTATCCATCAGCTCAGCAAACGAAGTGACAAGCCGTTTATTGCCGTAGATTGCGGCTCTATCCCCAAGGAACTGGCAGCTTCCGAGTTTTTCGGTCATGTGAAAGGCTCTTTCACGGGTGCACTGACGGACAAAACTGGAGCTTTCGTCGCAGCCAACGGCGGCACTATCTTTTTGGATGAAATCGGAAATCTCAGTTACGAGGTACAGATTCAATTACTTCGTGCCCTGCAAGAAAGGAAGATACGTCCGGTCGGTTCTACACAGGAAATATCCGTAGATATCCGACTGGTATCCGCTACCAACGAGAATCTGGAACAAGCTATCGAAAAGGGAACGTTCCGCGAGGATCTTTACCACCGTATTAATGAATTCACTTTGCGGATGCCTGACTTGAAAGAACGGAAAGAGGACATTCTGCTCTTCGCTAATTTCTTCCTCGACCAGGCCAACAAGGAACTGGACAAGCATCTGATCGGCTTTGACACAAAAGCGTCACAGGCTTTACTGAGTTATCACTGGCCAGGAAATATACGGCAAATGAAGAACATCGTCAAAAGAGCGACTTTATTGGCACAAGGGAGTTTTATTACTTTATTGGAACTGGGAACTGAGTTGCTGGAAGTTCCGGTACCCACCAGTAGTAGTATGGCACTCCGCAATGAAGAGACTGAAAAAGAACATATCCTAGAAGCATTGCGCCAAACCGGAAACAACAAGAGCAAAGCTGCGCAATTATTGGATATTGACCGGAAAACTTTATATAATAAGTTGAAGTTATATAATATCGATTTGTAGGTGACAGTTCAAAGATACTGGCCTTATAATAAGGTAGACTAAGCATCTAATAGCCCTTTATTCTTATTGATTTCTATAGGCATTCTTTTATAACTGATTCACTATTCAGACTTATTTCATTCGTTACTTTTATTTCGTTCCACTATAGTGTACTTTGCGTTCCACTATAGTGCTCCGCAAAAAGAATAAGTAATGAAGCTAATCCAATTAGGCAAAATAAGAAATAAAAATACCGCTATCTCATCTTCCAACCACCAAAAAGTGTTTTCTTAAAGCAAGCCTTGTTCTGTTTCGCCTCGTCCGAATCATATTCTATAGCACGATCGAAATACTCTATCGCTTGCGGTATATCCTGCTCTGTCCCTCGTCCGAATCCATAAGCAACACCGAGAGCGTTCAGCACCATGGCATCAAGAGGCTCCCACACCTCACCAAGCATATCATTCTCTTCTATCTCGGAAAGGAATTCGAATGCGGCATCATCATCTTGAAAAGTACCAAGACCATTTTGATAACAGATGGCAAGCTCGGCTGCCGGTTGCCAAGAGTCCTCATCATCCATATTTTGATACGCTTTATTCAACCATACAACTGCCTTGGCATAATCCTGTGCAATATTGCCACGCCCTTCAAAATAAAAGTTTCCTATCTGGAACTGTGCTTTTGCGTTGCCTGCTTCCGCTGCTATCATATAATTCTCAAAGGCCTTATCCAAATCTTCATCAACCCCATAACCGGTTCCGTAACACACAGCCACATTATAGGCGGACTGGACATCTCCGCGCTCCACTGCCATCGAATAATAATGGAAGGCTCCTTCCGCATCATCATACTCATCTTCCAGCAACTTGCCATAGTCATTGCAAGTAAGCGGATCACCTGTATCAGCAAGCTGTTTCAGATAGTTTTCGTATACCTCTTCATCAATATCCGCCAGTCCGGACTCATAAATCGTACGATAATTGCCGAATGCAGTAGGCAGACCATTATCGAACGAGTTTTCATAGTATTGTGCCGCTATGGGATAAGCAAAAGCATAATATTCATCTCCAGAATTGTACTTGCGGCTTTCTTCGTCGCCACGAATAACGAGATAATCGCCATAGAACAGGACGTTTCCCACCATATACTGACTAAAGGCATCTCCCTCCTGCGCCTGCTGCTGCACCGCCGTAAAAGCTTCCTCAAGCGAAGCGAAAGGCATCGTTTTCCGAACTGCGGGAGACAAGTTGCCGGTACGCAAGGCACACAATACCCCATCGGCACTACCCAGACGCACACTCTCCTTTATCAACCGGGACGCCAGTTCCTCATCTACGGGAAATTCCGCCCCACACCAGACAAATTCCTCCCCCAAATGGCACCGTCCAAGATAGCAGCAAGCATCTGCATCTCCCTTTTCCGCTGCCTGACGCAGAAGTTCATACCCTTCCCACATTTGTTCTTTGTCGTAGCTTTTCCATATTTTGTCAATGGCAACAGCTACCGTTTCACTGTGTTTCATTATTGCAAATTATTGTATATCCGTTTTCTTTCGATAAGTCATTTACCCCTTTATTCATCGTTGGCGACTTCCTCCGTTATGTCCACCCATTCATCCGTCATCCGAGGAAATTCACGTTTATGGTAATAATTGTAAAGCCAGTATCTGACACGCCCGATATAAGGGGCATGAGTCATGAACACCACCCAATCCCCTTCTTCATTATTCCCTCCTGTCTCAACGATATAATCGTCTTTCGTCCCTCTCACTTCCAGATAACCGTTCTGGCAACCGGGAGTCCTCAACAACAGCGAAGCACATTTACCGGCTTCGAGATTCTCGAGAGCTGCTAAAACATCTTCATAAGTGATATATTTGTATTCTTCGTTGTCCACATACAGATAATACGGCTCATCGTCAGGAGGCACCGGAGTGTAATGCCCTTTCTCCCAATCACTGATTTCCGGAATTTCAAGCCGTTCGAAGTAGTTATAGAACATCCGGACAATATCATCCGTTCTATATCCACCACAGACATACCTCATCAACCCGTCAGTCATGGCAAAATATACGGCAACCTGCGGATTGCCATCCGGCACAGCCATACACGATATCCCCGAACAGTTGCCGTAAGGAGTGATTACAGTACGACAGTTACTAAGCCATACGTCCCCGTATTTATCCAGATTCTCGATCGCCCGCCGAATTTCTTCTTTGGAGACTCGTGACGTCTGTTCACGACCTTCCGAATAGTTCAACACAAATTGCATGGATGGTCCCGACGGTTCAATCTTTTCTGTCTTTTGCTTTCTCCCCGAAAAAATTTGTTTAAAGAATGAAAAGCCCATTTTATGCACTCTTAATAAGTTTTGCTAATGCAAAAATAAAGAGATATTTTCAAAATAAGAGCAATTCTTTTCCACAAACCGTTCTTTTACTCACCAATATTTTTCAATCCTTTCATAGCCGAAGATTTTGCTGCGCTCATCCTCCATGCCCTGTATTTGCCTACATATAATCTGTGCACCAATCATACTGAAAGTTATGCCGTTTCCGCCATACCCCAAATCAAAGAACATCCGCTCCTTGCCCGGCCACGTACCGATAAAAGGTAAACCATCTTTTGTGGTACTGAACGTGCCGCACCATGCCATCTCAGTTTTGAAAGGAATATCCGGAAACAATTTCTTGAATTTCTTTTCCAATATGCGGGTTTTCTTTCTAAGCAAGGCATCACGGCGTTCCGGATCGCAGAACTTCTCATCTTCACCGCCAATGATGATACGATTGCCACCGGTAGTCCGGATATATAAATACGGTTCGGCAGTTTCCCAAATCAGACAGTGCTCAGGCCAAAGCTCAGCGGGATTCACCGGATGTGACACCAATGCATAAGTTGACGTCAAATCCATAATCTCTTGCGGCAGGAACTTTCCAGCTTCAAATCCGGCTGCCACAATCACATATTTACAATTAATCTTATGTCCTCCGTCCGTTTCTATGACATATCCCCCCTGCTGCTCAACACATTCTTTTACACCCGTATGCGTAAAAACTTTTAGCCCGTCTTCCTTCATATGGTAAAGCAACAGACCGGTAGCTACTCTATAAGCGTCAATTTGTGCCGACACCTCGTTCAACAATCCACAGCCCGGTGCCTCCAACTTATAACGTTTCTTTATCTCTTCCTTCCCGAGCAGACGGACAGGCAGATTATGTTTTTTCCTCATCTCATATTCTTCCTTCACAAGTTGCTCATCTTTCGAAGTGCTGGCATAGAACAGACTTGGTACCCTCTCAAAACAGCCATCCACGCCCGTCGATTCCAACACCTTTTCAATGTCGGAAATAGACTGTAGACACGCACGGTATGCGGATACAGCATTATCCTCCCCAATCATTTCCGACATACAGCAAAGAGGAACATCTATTTCATATTGTAATAAAGCAGTACTCGCCGCAGAGCTTCCTGTCGCAATGCTACGCTTGTCAACGACACAACATTTCAAACCGGCACTACACAATTCGTGCACCATCAAAGCACCGGTTATCCCGGAGCCAACCACTACGACATCCGTAGAGTAATCATCTTTCAATGGATGAAAATAATCCAATAACGAGTTTTTAATGACCCAATAGGGCAATCCTGAATGTAAGTCCATAATACAACTGAATATACTGGTTCAACACTAGTTACGTTCTCATTTGAAACAACAGTACATGAAAAAATATGGTTCGAAGGATATTTATTTTTTTAACACAACACATAAATGTCATCACAAAAATTACCAAACAAAAAATCTTTCCGGGCTGTTTTCTTTCTGAAGTATGAATACAATATTAACTCAAAAACCTTACGATTATGAGAAAATTAAGTTTGGCTGACCTTAAGGACAGGATATCCTGGGGCAGCGTTTTCGGTGGTGTAATGACCGTACTGGCAATATCCGTATTGCTATCTATTCTAAATTCAAGTATCGGACTATTCATGCTCGATCCTCTGTCCGAACATCCGGCTTCAGGCATCGGCACTGCTGTCGGCATCGGTTCTGCCGTCATACTGATTGTCAGTATGGCAGCAGGCGGATTTGTTGCAGGAAAACTAGCGGGCATGGACGGAATGATACATGGTTTTCTTGTTTGGGCAACAACCCTTATTGTTGCTGCCATATTGGGAATCTTCTTGGCTGTCGGAGCCGCAAAAATGACCGCCAATGCTTTGGGAGCCGTCTCATCTGTTACCGGTAACGTCTTATCCGGAGCAGGAAGCATTGTCGGAAACGGTGTTTCCGCATTATCTGAGAAAGCAGAAGATTTGTTCGGGAAGATTGATTTCAGCGGTACTTTAAAAGAAGAAAACATTCCGCAAAACATTCGTACCGCACTAATCAAAAGCAACGTGAAGGAATTGCAGCCGGACTATTTGAACAAACAACTGGAAGAGGTAAAAGATGACTTAAGTAAATCCGTCAAGGAAATCGTCGCCTCTCCTCAGGAAGCGGATGAAGCCATCAACAGTTTTCTGGACCGCTTGAAACAGCGTGCGGAGAATCTAAGTCAAAAGATTGACCGGAACGATTTGTCCAAAGCGATAGCCAACAACACCAATATGTCCAAAGCAGAAGCGGACAAGACAGTGAATCAGTATATGAATCTGATAGATAACGCACGTGCAGAAGCCGGAGAACAGATAGACAAGCTGGAAGCCAATCTGCAAAAGGCGGCACAAGAATGGAAAGAGATCAAACATAAGGCACTTGTGGCTGCCGACAAGGCAACAGATGCTGCTGCACGATCTACTTTGGTTTCATTCTTTGCTCTTTTGATCGGAGCCGCATTATGTTGTGCTGCCGGTGCATATGGTGGCAGGAAAACACAGGAAAGGGTGGATATCTGATATTCATTGAATCGAAATAAAGAGGCTTGTCGTCATATAGGGCAGGCCTCTTCATTATATCTTGTTCCCACAACATACAAAAAAAGTAATCTGTAACATTATTTATTCACTTTTATGCTTATATTTGTACCAAAAGCAGAGATATGAAAAAGAAAATTCCAAAGATTGATTTGCCCGATGATTGGGTTATATACACAGATGTTAACCAAGATTTCTTCAAAAAATACTCCGATCATCCCGTACGTCTGAAATGTGAGCTATTATTACTCTGTATGGAAGGAGAAATAGAAGCTACAGTCAATATAAGCCGAACAACAGCAAAAGCCAATGACCTGATTATACTTACCCCGGGAAGCATATTACAAATCCACAGAGTAAACAATAACTCAGAATTTCATATTCTAGGATTTTCACAACACTATATAGAACATCGTATTCCCGAAAATATCATACCCGAAACTTTATATGTCGCATTAGGAAAAGCAAAACTAACTCTGAAACCGGCAGAAGCCAATATGATAAAAACTCATTTCATGTTTTTACGGCAGCTATACCTATCAATGGATGAGAAAACGAGGAAGAGAGTTACATATAATGTACACCTGAATGCACACACCGGCATATCCATACTATATAAACACAGAGAAGCAGATACATTATCACTTTCGAAAAATGAACAGTTGTGCCGGAATTTCGCACAATTAGTATTCTATCATTACACACAAAACAGAAAAGTCGCCTGGTATGCCGAAAAGCTGGGAGTAACCCAAGTGTACTTATGTACAGTAGTCAAACAGGTAACAGGAAGAACATGCATAGATTTTATTTCATATATGGTAATCATGGATGCTAAGTCACAGTTAAAACTATCAAGCGCCTCCATACAATCAATATCCGATGCACTAAATTTTCCTAATATTTCCCTTTTCAGCCGATACTTCAAGAGATATACCGAAATGACTCCTTTGGAATACCGGAATAAAGGATGAGTCAGGCGCCAAGAAAGACTTTAAATATCTTACCAAATAGCGGGACAAACTACAAGCAAGAATCCTTTATGAAGCAGAACTCTAGCTTGTAGTATTGTCAAATAAATATTTACTAGATATAACAACGCTCGTTAATGAACAGAGCGTTTGTCAATCCTTTAAAACTTCTTCCAAATTTTTTTGAAGCTCCTCCCCCCGAAGCTCTCTGCCTATAATCGTTCCCTCTCCGTCAATCAACATAGTATAAGGAATACTCTGTATCGCATACAATTTGGCAGCCTTGCATTTCCATCCTTTAAGATCAGACAGTTGCGGCCAAGAGATTTTTAAATGATCCACAGCACCCCGCCAGTCTTCTTCGTCTTCGTCCAACGATATACCTATCACTTCAAAATCTTTATTTTTATACTTGTCATAAGCCGCCACAAGGTTGGGCATTTCTTTCAGACAAGGGCCACACCAGCTAGCCCAGAAATCTAACAGGACGACTTTTCCCTTACCGGCAAAGTCCGACAGTTTTTTTGTCTCGCCTGACAAAGTTTGTAGCTCAAAATCCGTAAACTTTTTACCTACCATCGTGTTCTTACCATTCTCCACCCTATCTTTGATTTTTATAATGGTCTGATCCCCCTGATACATAGCAGGCACTAGTTGCAATAATGAGTCGTTTTCTTCCAGTGTATTTTCACGATACATTTGTTTGAAAAGAGAAACGCCGACAAGATTGGTAATTTGTTGCTTCATACAATCTTTGACAATCTGATAATATGCCGCCTCCTTCAGCCTTACCTGTTGTTCTCCCTCCTTACGTTGTTCGTCTGTCAAAGTTGTATCACGCAAGAAAGCATAAGCCTCATCTATTTCGGCAACCGCCTTATCCACCACCTCACGGACTTTTTGATGAATATCATTAATATAGGTTCCGGTAGCGGAAACAGCCTCTTTGGTTAAACTGACAGTGATATTGCCATTTTCCAAAAAGAAATCAACCATATATTCACGTCCGTCTATCTTGCCGGTGATATAACGGCAAATCGCAGAGTCCTGCTTTCCTTCAAAAGTGAAATAACCGTTCCGGATCACAGTCGTTTCCAGTGGAGACAAATCTCCGTTCACCGCTTCCTGAAGGACTACAGTGTCGCCTTCTTGCGCATTTTCCACTGTTCCGGTAATTTTATAACCGGCATTTCCCGTACAAGCCATACACCCTACCAACATACAGGCAACGGCCGAAAAAATAGAATACTTCATATAATTCATTTAAATATAAATATGTTTCAATACATTTTTTATTTGCCTTTGAATGCAAAATCCGATTTCCACGCCGAACGTCCGACACAGTTGTTCAACACCCATCTCATTCTCATACACTGATCACGTGAAACGGAGCAATGCCCCCCTGTCGGGTCGTCCATGATATTCTCCGCCCGAAAGTAACATCCTTCACTCTCTTTGTACCATGTTTCGTTCTTTCCCGGTTTAGATTCGTCCCTTATATAATTCAATGTGTCATCACAATAATCCGTACCAATCTCATCATTCATATAATTGCAAGTAGGCAATAATCCCAAATACCGCCCGATGTAATAACCAATTTCATTATATCCCGGCTCATACTCGCTAACTTTAAAGTTCCGGTCTATTTTATCCAGTTCCTGTAATTTGTAGAGCACCCCCAAGTCCTTGGCAAGCAAAGGTTCATCCTGATATTCCTTCCATTCAATACCTTCAGGCATTCCCTGCACATCTGCCGGAACATACAGAGGAATACAACGGTTACTAACTTTCGAGAAAGTTCCGCTCACATTGCCACGATCAGAAATAAGCCATATATTCATATACTGTCCGGCAGGCCATATCAGATGGTTTGCTGCCAGAAAATCCTCATAATTATTAGTAGCATCAATTTCTTTCATCGTGAACCGGTTAATACCCGGTTCCATCATCCGGCTACCATCCGGACTATAACCGGCAAGTACCAGACGGATATGAGTATCCACCCCTACAGGGTTCTGCGTAGTTTCTCCGCTAAACATATAATTCAGTTTACGAAGCACTTGTTCTATCTGCTCCTGTTTATAAGCGCCCCCAAAAGACTCAATATCTTCCGTTGTCTGGATGATATGAAAAACAACCGGAATGCGTATTTCCGATGTATATTGCCGATCCAACGGCTCTGTCACTTGAAATGATACGGGATTAGACTCCAACTGAGTACCTTTTATCTTCAACTTTGCCGTTATTGTTTTTCCAACAAAAGAAACGTCAGTGGTAGAGAAGTAACGTTGCAAGGCAATGCCTGATTCAGAAGTATATTCCAGCCAGTCGTCCTGTATCCGTTCATCAGGAATCTGGTAGTTGTCTTTGGTAAATAAACGAGGATAGAGTTCCAATTGCGCCCTGCCGTCGGCAAGCACCATTTTCTGATTGGCTATCAATTCTATATGATCTATATCTTCAATGCTCATGATACTGTTGTCATGATAAGTATAATCGTCAGGACTGCAAGCCGAAAATGCTTGCAGCATCAACGCCATTCCGAAAAAGCGTATGATTGTTTTCTTAGTCATAAAGGTCTTTTTTTGAAGAGTTAATAAATGATGATTTGTTCCCAACCCGGATTCTGCACCATATTCTTGTTGAGTTTCATCTCCCGTGCCGGAATAGGGAAACTATAACGAAAATCGTCAGGAGTCAGCACATGTCTCTCACCGCTGATTGTCCGTTCCATTCTGATACCCAAACGCTTCATATCCAGCCAACGGAAATCCCCCTCCTGATAAAACTCCCGGTTACGTTCATCGAGAATCGCATTCAATAACGCTTCGTGTGCGGATGGTATCTCAGGAGCAGAAGTGTAACGTGCATTACAGAAATCGGTCAAAACACTGCGTGCTTCTCCATCTTTTTCTTGCCTACACAATGCTTCGGCTTTGATAAGAAACATTTCTGCCAAGCGGAAAGGCAACAGGCAACCTCTGCATTTCCCGTTTTCCCCCATCATATTGTATTTATTATTATACATACCGTTTTTGAACCACACACTTTTCCGGATATCACTGTCAGTAAAGAAAGAAGCATAGGTGGCAGTGATTCTTCCGTCACTTACGTTATCTTGCAGATAGGTACTATACAAGTCGCAGACATTGGTATATTCTCCGTCCATAATTCTCACGAAGAACTCGTCGTTCGTCAAATCTACAGTATATGTTGCCGTTGAACAGTCGAATACCCGTTTCAAAGTTTCTGCAGAATGCGTCAACGACCGTCCTTTCATAGCTTCTGTAGCATGTTTCCCCGCATCCTCCCAATCGGAAGGTTCTGCCGCACCGGACATCGCTTTCCATGTATAGACACTTGCCAGCATGGCATGAATAAAATCTTTCCGCCATATAAAGTTCCACTCATTCGTCAGTGTCTGCTCCATTAAATCGAATGCCGCGTTACAATCAGCAAATATTTGTCCGAAAACAGTTTGCTGCGTCTCACGTGACGGCATAGTGGTTCCTATCTCCATTTGAGGAGTCAGATAGACGGGAATTCCATAATTGTTATCCTTATAAGGAGCATAATATTGCAGCAATTTAAAATAAGTGTAAGCTCTCCATACAAGCGCTTCGCCTTTCACATAATTACGCAGATTTTCATTGTCTCCTTTCGCCGTACTAATATCCGAGATTATGAGGTTAATGGGACCTAAAAAATTATAATACTGCCGCCACGCCTCCTCGTTACTCATCAGCCAAGTCTGCATACTCTTCCCCGTTTGTGTATAATCACCGGCTTTCTTATCATAATATTGAGAAGAATTTGTATTGATATTCACTTCTCCGGTATATACGGCAAGATTACCATGAACATCCGAATGAAAAGGTACTGTAAAGGCATCGATACCAAAAATGTTTTCCTGTCGGGGCATATCCGGTGTTTTCAGGTAGTACATGAAACTTGCCATGATATCCCGATAATCTTCTATCGTACTGACTACCTTTTGGTCACGCGGCGTAAGTTCAAGAAACTTGTCACACGATGTTGTCAGAATGCATAACAAACTTCCGACCAATATACTTATTTTCTTCATAATTCTCCTTATTTTTAGAATCCGACAGTTAGTTTAAAGTTAAATTCGCGGGCAACGGGATAAGAGAACGCATTTCCGGTACCGACATCCAGCCCTCTATACTTGGTAAACGTCACCAGATTACGGGCGTTGAATCCTAAAGACAGGTTTTGCATACCCGCCCACTGCTTGATAAGCCTTGAAGGGAAGCGGTAACTCAACGAGAGATTAGTCAGACGGAGATAGTCTCCCTTCGAATATTTGTCAGAGGTGCACAACGAAGCCCAGTAATCATTGTCCGAAGTGGTGAATTTTGGGATGTCAGTACGATCACCCGGGAATTGCCAATAATACAGATATCGCTTTTCACGATTGGTAGCAGACACTTTCAGGTCGGAAGAATATCCGAGTGCCGCTCTCGCCGAACTGGCTTCGTTATTCGGCGCATTCTGATAATCGTTGAAGTTGGGTACAAGATGACCGGTTTTGAAAGTCCACGAGGTCGTGAATTCCAAACCTTTATATCTCAAGTAAGTGTTGAAACCTCCCACAAACTTCGGATTCGAACGACCGAGATATTGCATGGAAGGCATCTGATATCCCATTTTCTTATCACTATCCCGCACAAAATCCACTACATCCGGAATACCGTTGGGAGAGCCGATCATAGCCAAATACTGTTTCTTCTGCTCCTCACTGTAGGAATCCCATTTATCAAGGAATGCCCCATACGCCCTTTTACCGGCTTCGGTGAGATAATATTGCGGATTACCTGTCTGCGGATTTACGCCTGCCACCTTCCAGCCATAAATACTTCCGGTTTCTTGTCCGATAATATTAATGACACCACCCATGCTGACATTTGATTTAATGGCATCTTGATAAGAATCATAATCATAGAATGATTTCTTTATCACATTTTTGTTGCGGGCAATGTTGAAAGCAGTACTAAAAGTCCAGTCATTATTATTCACCCATTTAATGTTAGTATAGAATTCCAATCCCTTATTTTCAACAATACCGCCATTCGCCTTCACCGTAGTCCGTCCGGTAGAAGCAGGAATTTCCAGATTCTCAAGAATATCTTCCGTTTCATTGAAATAGTAGTCCAGAGTAATGTTCACACGACTATTGAGCAACGACATATCCAGACCGATGTTGCGGTCTTTTTTCTTCTCCCAGCCGACAGTAGGATTAGGATAAGTAAATCCCGTAGCAAAACGATTGCCCATATACATCACATTACCGAAAGAGATGGTAGAGAATGGATAAGCGGAGCGGTCAATATTTCCCGTGAAACCATAGGAAGCCCGGAGTGACAGTTCATTGACGATAGGATTCGCAAAAAATCTCTCTTTATGCAGATTGTAACGCAACCCGGCAGACCATAGCGGAGTGAACCTGTTCGTATCACCGATTACGTCGGCACCGTCAGCACGATAATTGAAATTGAAAATATACCGGTCTTTATAACCGTAACGGAGAGAACCAAGAAATGAAACACTACGGTCTTGCCCGTCCTTCGTATGGAACATATTGCTGATAGCGGAAACCATATCTTCGTAAGGTACATTCTTGTCAAAGGTAGGGATACCCGTAATGCGATAATCGCCATAATAAATAGGTGAAGTATAACCGAAACTGGTATATTTCTTCGACATAACTTCATTGGCTAGTAAGATACTGAACAAATGCTCCTTTTTGATTGTGAATGAATAATCTATCTGATTACGGATAGCCCAACTATGGTTCTTTCCGGAATTTTCGGAAAGTTCTCCATTATCATACCCGCTTGGCATGATGTCGTAATAGCGGTATGCATTGCGGGCAAACGCTTCATTCGTCCAAGATGTATACGTCCCCGGTTCTACTTCAGTAGTTTCCGTGTTGTAACTGACACCTTTCCGGAAAATAGACTCTACAGACAACCCGGGCAGCACGTCATAGCGGAGATTTAGTGTCATCTCCACATCCGAACCATCCTGTATATTACGTGTGTCCTTCATTTCGCGCAAGATATTGAACTGATCGTACACATAGCCGGAAGCACGTTCCGTAGTGTAATTATTACTCAGATAACTGAGGTCGGCTGCATAGTTTCCGTTTTCGTCATACGGACGTTCATAAGGATTGGCAAACATGGCATAGGTGAACGGATCAATAGCAGAAGCATTGTCCCTATTCTTACGCGTATTGGCGGAAACGTTCAGAGCCACAATCAAATTCTTGATAGGCCGATAATCCAGTTTCATCAACAACCCAGCACTCTGGTACTTGTTAGAGAGAAGAATACCGTTCTTTTCCTGAAAATTAACGGAAGTATAATACGTCAGTTCTTCAGAACCTCCGCGCAGACTGACATTGTGTGAATGTGAATGAGCCGTACGGAAAAGTACGTCGAACCAGTCGGTATTGATCTGTGCCAGATTCTGAATAGTGGCGTTATACTCACCCGGAGTCAGGAAACCATTCACCATTCGCTTGTAGCTATATCCGCCGCGACCTGTAAGATAAGCATATTCCAGCCCGAAGTTATTAATAATAGACTGTTCATATCTCAACTTCTCGGCAGAATTCATAAAATCGAGACGGTTAGTCGGAGCAAAAGCGCACTCATAAGTACCACTATAATTGATTTGTGTTTTGGAACGGAATCCTTTCTTAGTTGTGATTACGATAACACCATTAGCTGCGCGCGCACCATAAATGGCGGCAGCCGAAGCGTCTTTCAAGATACTGATAGATTCAATGTCTTCCGGCATAATATTGCCTACTCCATCCTGCATAATCGTTCCGGCATAATCTCCTGTATTACTTTGAGGAACTCCCTGCGTCATAGGAAGCCCGTCAACAATCCACAGAGGTTCGGAATTACCACTCAGGTTGTTTTCACCACGGATAGTGATTTTAGAACGTGTACCCGGCGCACCGGACACGGTAGCACTATTCAGTCCCGCAACTTTACCTTCCAAAATACGGTCGATAGAGGTAATACCCTGCATCTTCAGATCTTTGGCGGTAATAACCGTGGCACTACCAGTCATACGGTCTTTCTTTATCACTTCCATACCTGTAACAACGACTTCATCCAACGCTTCAGCACTTTCGCGCATCACCACCCGGATAGATTTGCCCGGCTGGCTGATATGGCGTGCCTGCATTTTCATACCGATAAAGGTGAACTCCAGCGTATATCCTTTCTCACTGGCGGGCACGCTGAACAGGAAATATCCTTCGGCATCGGTCCCCGTGCGATGTGTCGTTCCCTGTAAGGTGACGGTCACTCCCGGCAAAGGTTCTCCTGTGGTATCTACTACACGACCTGTTAATTCTACTTTATTCTGTTTGCCTTCTTGCTGGACGGACGATGCTGCCAGCGCACTCCCTGAAATGCAGAGGAGACAGAACAGGAACGTCCATACAGCACGCAACTGTCTTGCCAATGGGGAGTAGAGTTGATATTGAACTTTCATAATGTCCAGTGTTTTTTATTAGATTATCTGATTTGTGGATTGGCTACAACTGCCGGGCATTTGATTTCCAGTAGAAGGGATGGATTCAAGGGAGAATCAATATAACCACCACTATATATATCATATTCAGTTTCCATATCCTGCGGAACATAGGACTTCACTTTGATGACACCCAGAACCCCTTTTCCCGTCTGGAAAAAAACATAAGCAGGCTTAAAATCTACTGTTGAAATCTTCACCTTTTCTTCGGTAATTTGAAAAGAGAAATCATCTGCACTCAAATTCTCAAAATCAGTCTCCGAGAAACCTTCAGGCGCATTCATATAAACCGTATGACAAGGAAAATCGTACTTAGACCTATGATCCAACATACTACGAATACGTATGGGCGATTCAAAATAGAACGCCTCTTGTTCTTTATTCCACGTCAACGCCAAATCTATCTGTTCTCTATTTTTTCTAGCGTTATTTGCTATCTGACTTAAGCCTGTACTTAAAGAGAACAATGACATTCCATTGTATTCAGTATCAAAATCGGTACCTGAACTTTCGGGATCGATAAACTTCTCTCCGTCAACAATCAGACCTAACATTTCTGCACCATCTTTGAGAGGAAAACCTTCAAGACCGATTTGGTCAAGAATATTACGTATTACATCACCCGTATACCACATCACAATTTCCACCTCATCCATCAGCCCCGACAAAGAGACATTGTTATATTCGGTAGAACTAACCTGCGACACCCTGTGCTGCTGAAGTGTCCCATTATACTCTCCTGTAATATCTCCGCCAAAAGTCGTTTTACATTGAAATACTACACGATATTTATCACCATTCTTTTCAACTGTCACTTCTCCTTCAGAAAGGACAGCAGGAATGTTCTCTTTATTCTGCGTATTGTAATCGGACGAGCAATATCCAATGAAAGTATAGGGTTCCTTATCTGCTCCAAACACGTATTTTCCCGGAGCCAATTCTCCAAGTTCCGGAGATGCTAGATGGAAACAGATACAAGCTCCCTCACCTTGGGCTTTTTCCAATTCCATATTGCCGTAAAGACCTGTTTCATAGAGCGAAATCATAAAGTTACCGGTCTCAATCCGTTCATCACCAGCACGAAAACCTTCCACACGGTCAGTCACCATCGTACCACCCTTCTCGTAAGTATCCTCATATATATAAGGGATACTCGAAACAATTGCATTTGGATTACTTTGCCAAATAACTCCACTTTGCAAATTATACGGATAACCATACATTTGGATCATCTTATCAGGATTTATCAGATTATCATCCTGATCGGAACAGCCCCAAATGCAAACCAGCATACAGAAAGCCACTCCCCATAAATACTTTTTTTTCATAATACAAATTCTTAGTTAACGCAAACTTTAAATCTGGTAATACTCAGTATACCGATATTACATATTCCAATAGCTCCGAGTTAATTTTATGCAAAATAAACAAGTATGCTTATTACCATCAATATCTATTTTTTATTTTTTTGTTCATTTTTTAATATATCCACCTCAAACAGCAACATATTTCATCAAAATTTAAACAAATCATATCAAATTACCCTACAATCACCAAAGGAATTTGCCGAAAAACACTATCTTTGTATCACTAATTTGAAGCAATTCACAATAAGGATTATTCCGTTGTGAAAACATTTAGGATGGGGCATTTGTCTCGTCTTTTTTTGTGCCATTAATCAGCATGCTGCTATTTGTTGAAAAATTTCTCACAAGACTACAAACTCACCTTTGGTAAACGAAAAATCCCCGTCAGACAATAAAACTCAATGTTGTCTGGCGAGGATTTCACCGTCTTTTCTATCGAATACCGATATCTTATCTTACCACCACTTTTGCCTGCAACCTAATATCATTCGAAGCCGTCCCGACCATTACCTGAAAAGTCCCCGGCTCCACTACTGTTTTCAAATTCCGGTCTATTATCGTAAAATCACTTTCAGACAAAACGCACTTCACTTCCTTAACCTCTCCACGCTTTAAATAAAAGCGTTCGAAGTATTTCAACTGTTTCAGCGGCTGCACTACCGAAGCGTATTCATCTCTCAAATAAAGCTGGGATACTTCTTCGCCATCATATTTCCCGGTGTTCTTGACCTTGAATGAAACTTCAAAAGAATGAGGGGATATGGATGATACACGTAAATCCGAATATTCGAAAGTTGTATAACTCAGACCATATCCGAAAGCATAAAGCGGAGAAGCGGACAGTTCTACATAATCGTGGTTCTGAGGGGCTTTCTTGTTGTAATAAATGGGAATCTGCCCTACCGAACGGGGAACTGTCAGCGGCAATCTTCCTGCCGGGTTATAATCTCCGAACAGGACATCAGCGATGGCATTTCCGCCTTCTTGTCCCGGATAGTAGGTTGTCAACAGGGCATCGGCGTTTTCATCAGCCCAGGTTTTATCCAAAGGGCGGCCTTCGATATATACTACAATCAACGGTTTCCCCGTAGCTTTCAATGCTTTGAGCAATTCTTGCTGTCTCCCTAATAGAGAAAGCGTCGCACGGTCAAACCCTTCACCACATTCCATGTCACTGACCGTCTTTTCATCAGCAATTGCAGCACCCGTTTCCTTATAACTGGTTTTGAAATCACGGGCACTGGAACCACCTACTACGGCAATTACGGCTTCTGAACGTCGGGCGGCAGCGACAGCCTGTTCAATATCGGATGTCAAAGTATCGCGTATGGAACAGCCTTTCACATATTCTACTTGCAATGGAGATAACTTAGTCCTGATTCCATCCAATACGGTCTTTACATTCTTCTCTTCCTGAGGAGCGGTATAGTCCCCCAACATATTATAACGATTATCAGCATTAGGGCCTATCAATGCTACTTTGGAAATATTCTTATTTAACGGAAGCAGTGAACGGTCATTTTTCAACAGAGTGATTGAGGCTTGCGCTATCTTACGTGCCAAAGCAATATGCGCATCATTGCGCACTTCTTTCTCCGCCTTTTCAGGGATGACATATGGGTTCTCAAATAAACCCATTTCAAACTTCAACCGGAGCACACGGGCGACAGATGCGTCAAGTGCCGCATTACTGATACGACCGGTATTTACGGCATTGATTATATTCATATACGCATCACCTCCCAAATCTACATCTACTCCGGCCGATAAAGCCATGACAGCCGCTTCCTCCATGGTTGGCGCAACAAAATGGCTTTGGTGAATCCCTTCGATGCTGTACAAATCCGAAACCACAAATCCTTTAAATTGCCATTCATTCTTCAAAAGTTCAGTCAGTAAATAGTGATTTGCAGTACAGGGGATACCATCCAACGAATTATAAGAAGTCATGACAGACAAGGCTCCGGCATCAATTGCCTGTCGGAAAGGGGAAAGAAAGTTCTCGTGCAATTCACGTATCCCTATAAAAGAGGGATTTCCGTTCTGTCCGCTCTCCGAGATTCCGTATGCCAGAAAATGCTTCAATGTAGCCAGTGTGCTGTATGGTTGGGATAGATTTCCGCCACCCAGTCCTTCAACCATTGCTTTCCCTATCATACCCGTCAATACAGGGTCTTCACCGAACGTCTCCTCTACCCGCGACCAACGCGGATCGCGGGTAAGGTCAAGCACGGGGCCATAGCTAATATGTCCGCCCTGAAGCCGTATTTCTTTTCCTATCGCTTTCCCGACTTCGTTTATTAGCCGAGGTGACCATGTAGCGGCCATTCCGATTCCCGTCGGAAAGACAGTAGTACCGATTGCCATGTGACCATGCGGGGCTTCTTCCGCCAGAAACAAAGGAATCCCCAAACGGGTATTCTCCATTACGTATTTCTGCAAGGCGTTTCCGGCTTGAGCTGCCAATGCAGGATTCAGACCATTTTCGAGCGTTTTCTTTGTCCACGGGTCGGCACGGTAGGTTGCCCAAAGCATTCCGGCATGACGTTCTTTCATCAGTTGCTTGAACTTGTCGGAAGCGGTGACTGTTTCTCCTTTTATCTCGTACATCTCCCAACCTAAGGGACAGAGAAGCTGCCCGACTTTCTCTTCCACGGTCATGCGGGAGAGTAAGTCTGCCACTCGTTGTTCGACTGGTAGTTGGGGATTTTTATAGGATTCTATTGGCAATTGTGCATAAACGCAGGTTCCCACCATCAACAGTCCAACGAACAATAGTAATCCACGTATTCTATTTAGCATAAATAACCTCTATTTATATTAATGACTTTATTTCTCCATTATAAAAAACATTTCAAATAAGAAACCTGCTATCATCCCGCAATGCCTTGTGGCAAAGCTGATTTGACAGCAGGCTCCATTTGAGTGAAAAACAACCTCTATTCTACCCTATTTTAAAACGGACATTTCTGATTGTCGACATAAGTAACAGTACCACCCGGTACAGCATTATGTCCATGTCCTGTCATATCAAGCACCGTACCGTCATCTTGCGTTTCACCATCAAAACGCCAATAAGCGATTAGCCCTTCACTTGTGGGGTCTACATAGCAAACGCCATCCTCAATCTGGGCAGCCGTACGTGCCACATTCCATACACGACATTCACTGATGTAACCATCAAAGAAACGTGCGTTACCTGCAGAACGACCAATAGAGAACGTGTCCTCCCATGTATGACCATCATAAGCCATACTCAAATTAATGGTTCCGCCATTCTTGGTTTCCACAAAGTGAATTTGTTCACCATCCAAATAGAGACGTAAATACTGACCGTCATATACGGCAGCAAAGTGCAACCAATGACCGGTAGGAAACTCTTTTTCTACCCATGACTCATAATGGTCTTTCTTATCGGGATGCGAAGCCGCACCAATTGACCCTTTCACAAACTGTAATTTATTAACAGGATTACCGGCACCATCACCGAAACGGAAGAGGAAATTCTCTTCACATCCACATAAAGAACTAATCCCACTGGCACTCCTTTCCTGACCAACCGGGAAGGATACAGGAAGCACCTTCATCTCCAATGTCATCTGTCCGAGTGCTTTTACCGGACTGTTTTCCTGATTACCGAACGATGGAATATTAAAATATCCCCGACGTGCCAAGTAAGCAGCCTTGATATTGATAACCTTAGTCAACATAACATAAGCAGTACGGGAAGTTTCCATCACTTTCAGATCGCTATTTGACACAGAAGTAATAGATACAGGAAGACAATAGGATACACCTTCCTGTAATTTCTCGGAATCAGCAGTTACCTTGATTTGCGTAGACTGATTTTGCCCGGCAGGAATCACCACTTCACCACCTTCAAAACTATAACTACCTTCGGGCGGCATCTGGCAGTTACGACCGGTAGAGGCATTAAAAGACTCAAGCAGCTGAGGAGCCACCTGCACACCAACTTTCACATCAGTGTCCGTCTTATCGGTTGAAGTCACGGTCAAGCCTAAGGTAGACTGTCCCTCAACGAGAAATTTCACATTTGAAGAAGTCAACGTGCCGGTCATATAGACAGCATCACTGTAATCAGGTTCAGTCTTGCAACCTGACACACAAAGCAACAAGGTGAATAAAGATAAGAGCGTATATTTCTTCATAACTTCAATTATTATTTAGCGTAAACATTAAACACACCACATTCCAAAGATGCACCATACCAACCACCAGCATTCGGAACAGTTATTCGAATATATCGGGCAGTCAACGGAGCGTAGAAAACACAATCTTCAGCATCACTTTCAATTTCTCCCTGTGCTTTCCAATCCGTACCATTATCACTTGTACTGACAGTCATACCAGCAGAAAACGAACCACTATCACCATAATAACTGGAGCTCATCATCCGAATACCATCAAAAGAATAAGGTTTCCCCATGTCAACATCCAGCCAAAGGTCGCCCGACCTATTGGAAATATAACAGTAAGTCTCACCATTTCCATCAAAAATCGATTCTATCGGATCATACCAAGACTGAACAGTTCCATTGGTGGTAGCAGTCCATCCTGTTTGGTCTGCAACTAATGTGCCAGTACCAGTATATTGGATAGCTTCATGATTCATATTATCCTCGGTCACAGTAATAGTCAAGAAAGAAGGTGCCAGCATATTAGTGCTCAACTGCGAATTACCACCTTCTGCTGAAACAAGACGCAAAGGAATAATATATCCTTTCGCACTTTTAAGGGTAGAGAGAACATTCGCGTCATCAGTCAATTTTAGATGTACAGCGTCCGCCACCACCATTTCTCCTGCGGGAATAGTCATTTCTGCATTCTCCAGCACAACAGCTTCAACAGGCAAAGCTTCAAACTCGGTGTCATGTTCTTCATTATAAGCATCAATCAGGGAGTTATCAACCGCTACCGTTACTCTAATGTCTCCACTCGCTTTCTTTGAACATCTCGCTTCCCATGTGAAATCGACATTACTGACTGTACTGACGGGAGTCTGCACTATCTTATACTCCTTGGAATTATCCAAAATGTACACTCTATTATACGGATCTCCATAGACATCGTAAGTCTCATCATCGCCACAAGCAGCAAAACCGAGCACACAGATGGCGAACATACCTATATAAAACAGATTTTTTCTATTTTTCATTGTCATCTTTCATTAAAAAGTTAATTAATGGATAGCCGGATTCTGTATTTGGATACATTGACGGAACCGATAGTAAGGTTCAGGATTGTATTCGTGCACATTATAGTCACGATGGATAAAGAATGCTCCAAAACCTCCTTTACGTTTACCGTTCGCAGGTTTATAACGTGCCTGATTGTACATAGACTGCATATCACCTTGCCAACCGTCACCCATATTGCAGCAGTATACCACCTTTTCATCAGGCCATCCGCCGGCACCAGTTCCACCACCATACGCCTGAAGGAAACAATAATTACTATATGGAACAAGACTTGTCATGCCGGTAGATGTCTGGTCAATATTCAGCATCTTGTCACAAATGCCTTCTTGCGAAGCTATTTCTTTACCATAACGTTCTTCAATAAGTTGTAGACGTTCTTCTTTCGTGATATCCGGATTCGGCCCCATATATTTAGCCATATGCTTGTAGAAGTGTTCAAAATTTGAGCCACTCAAAAAGTCGCCTTCCGGTTCATAGTCAGCATCGAAGCCGTCAAGGTCATTCAGGAACACCTGATCAAGGAAATATTCGGCATACATTTCAAAGGAACGATTAAGCGCTGCGGTTCGTTCATCACCATTCGGCATTGCTTTCGCTTCATTATAAGCCTTCTTAAAATCGTGTTCATCAGTTTCCGCATCAATACGTGTAATTGCCACACAGAGCATTTTGGTTCCTTTCACTTTCTGCACAAAACGAATTTCTTCCCATATCTCAGTATTCTCCTTTACCGGGATGCCGCCCCACATAGAGCAAATGTCAAGACTGTCGGGCAATCCCATAAATCGAACAGCCGCTGAGTTTTGAGGTCCATACTGCGCAAACCATCCAAAAGCAATTTCATGATCACTTGCTTTGTAATCGCGCAAGTTTTGGTAGTACTGGTCGTCGTAAGTCAACGGTCGCTGAATGGTCAACGATTCGATGTCCGTGTTACACGCAGCCATCAGGCTGCCTGTGGCTATCGCGGTCAACAAGTATTTCATTGTTTTCATATTCTAATTACTTAGTTAGATTATTCTACATTATATATCTGATTACCTTTTCACATCCCACCAAAGACGTGTACCGGCAATATCCGTACCCTTCAATAGAGAGATGGCAGCTTGTGTATTCTCGCTATTGTCAGAATACTCTGTTGTCGGGAACTTCAGGCGACTGATGAGTTCTCCTTCAGGAACTTCACCACCGGAACGATTCGAACTGATAGTTACAATTCCTGGATAACCTGTACGACGCATCTCACTCCATGCCTCCTGGCCGTCAGGAAAAAGAGCAATCCATTTCTGGATCATAATACGCTCCAGTTTCTTACTTTCAGTAGCATTATCGTTCCACTTCACTGTCAAGTTTGAAACCATACTGCTTACATCAGTACTACGTCCGGTTGTCGGATCTACAAAAGATGTAGACGGCACATTTGTATTATCTGCGAGGTAAGTATCCACCCCCGTAGCACCTTTGGAAGAGAAAGATATTCTCACACCTTCTTCATAATACTCCTGTACAGTTTTATCCCCCAAGTTCAAACGCAATTTAGCCTCTGCAAGTAAAAAATAAGTTTCAGCAGCGCTCATCCACTCTATATTATCATTTTGTCCCACATTCATACTGGAAGCAGCTTCAGACAATGTTCCCTGATTACGGCTAGTTTGTCCATTCCTTACTCCATGATATGCTCCATCCTTCGCCGCAGCCTTGAAGTAACATGCCAAACGCGGATCTTGCAAACCTTTCAAATAACAATCCATAGTAGCACTCATACGAAAATCATTAAAACTTTCAAATGCTTCCCACCACTCATTGATAAAAGTGAACGATGCAGCCTGTTTCAAAACCGCATTATCATCAACAGTTCTCATCAACCCTATACTATGACCTATTGCAGTTTCTATTTCAGTCCGGGCTTTTGTTTCATCTACATAAGAAATGCGCATTGCCAAACGGAGACGGAGTGTATTGGCAAACTTTATCCACTTCTCTACTCTGCCATTATAAATATAGTCATAACGTTCCATATAAGGTTCGGATGTCCGGCTATTATATCCAGTAAGCACATCAATGGCATCTGCCAACTCTTCAAAGAAGCGATAGTATATATCTTTCTGGCTGTCATAAGCCACATGAATACCTGTACCAAACTTAGAATAAGGAATAGGACCATACTTATCCGTAATACGGCTCATACCAAACACCTTGACAATAGTCGCCAAAGCACGCGCGGGTGAAACCTCATCGGTATTCTCCACGATGCTTTGCCACGGTTGCATCACTTCAGTATAAGCGTTGTTGAACGGTGAATTATACCACTGCCGATAGAGTTTATAACAGTCATTATCTTCTGTTCCGGCATAATCCCATGTCTTGACAGGAGCAAAGTAACTGGCAAATATATCACCGGTCAGCATCTGAGTTTCCTCAAACAAACCTCCTTTATCCTTACCTACCACGAAAATACCTCTCTCCATTTGTGTGAAGTAAGCTCCAGTTTTAAGGTTATCGCGTTCCATCTGCTCCGGAGTCACCTCATTCGGATTGATATTCCAATTTTCAAAATGGCTGGTGCAAGCTGTAAGCAGCAAGCCTCCGGCAAACAACGCACCATTGACAACTTTTATATATTTTGATATCTGTTTCATCTTGTCGATTCTTTAGAAATTAAGTTTAACAGAGAAGCCTAAATTACGCAGGCTCGGCAACATAAAATAGTCCATACCGCTAAAGTGTGTACCTGTACTTGCCGTCAGTTCAGGATCATAAGGAGCCTTACAATAGAACATGAACAAATTGCGTCCGGTGAAGGCTACATTCATACTTTGAATCCATGGAATTATCTTTTGAACGGGAACGTCATAACCGAGAGACAATTCCGCCAGACGGACATTTGTAGCACTGTAAACATACATCGAGCCTACACCACTTCCCACAGTACTGTAATATTTCTGCACGGCAGGCACTTCGTGACCATCAATCAATACATATCCTAAATCACGTGCCGTAGCCGTAGCCTTAGAAACACCGTAAGCATCCATCAATGCCTGGGTCTGCGAAACAACCACACCACCGATACGGGCATTAATCAAGCAACTCAATGTCAGCCCTTTCCAAGAGAAGGAGTTACGCCATCCCATCATGTATTTGGCTTGAGAGTTACCTGCATAAATCCAGCCATCCTTACGTTCGCCGGCTTTGTCGTCAATAGCTACTGTATTATTAACATAATCCACATCAATATATCCGTGATGATCTGTACGAAGAGCGGTCACATAGAGGTCACCAATAGAACCACCCTCAAAAAGACGTGACTTCACGATTTCAAGCCCACCAAGATCCATCATGTCCTGACTCACGACTTCTCCACCCGACAAAGTGGTCGGTTTCAACAACTTTTTAATTTTGTTGCGATTGAGAGTGTAAGTAAACGTAGAGTTCCATTTCACCGGTCCAAGAGGCTGATTCAATGTCAGACTGGCTTCTATACCTTTATTATCCACTTGCCCGCCATTAATATAGATAGAAGAATAACCGGAAGATGAGGGGAGTGAAGGATTGAACAATTGATTGTAGGTAGATGTCTTATACAAAGATACGTTCAGTTCCAATTTATCATTCCAAAGATGAGACTGCAAACCGACTTCCCACGCTTTGGTACGCTCCGGCTTAATATCTGTGTTAGGATACGTAGTAGCTGTTGTGGGAGAAGCCGACTCATACGGATAGGTCTGATAAGCAATATAACGCGTAGGAGCATTTCCCACCTCACTATACGAACCACGTACTTTCAAGAAAGTAAGCACATCGTTTTTGATAGGCAACAGTTCTGTCAGAATGGCAGAAAGACCGACCGACGGATAAGCAACTGACTTCGCCTCAGTCCATGCCAAAGCAGAAGACCAGTCTACACGCCCTGTTACATCCAAATAAAGTTTGCTTTTCCATCCTAACTGTGCGGTAGCAAAAATAGATTGCGTCTGGTCATGATAACCATCTTGCTGAAACTTCACGGTAGACTGCATCAAGTTGAGCGTTGTAAAGCTATTGGCTACCGAGTTCAAACTACCACCGACATCGAAATACTGGTAGTTGACATCCTGAATGCTGGTTCCTAACGTAGCTGTTAATGAGAAATCACCAAAATATTTATCTATATTCAGCATCACATCACCATAAAGCTGACGAGTAGAAGCATCGCCTTTGTAGTATCCGCCAAAGTCCTGACAAAAGATATTATCAGTAGACGCCGAATATTTCTTTTCAAACAAAGCTGAGGTATAATCCATTTTGGCACGCGCACCTAATGTTATACCTTTAGTGATCTCGAAATTCAAACCTCCGCTTACAAGAAAACGATTCTTATGATTGATAAAATTGTCACGGTTGACAATCCAATAGGGATTCTGCAAAGCAATTCCCTGATTACTCCATGGCCAATATTGTGTCTTGAAGTTACGAGTTTCATTATACATTTCGAACTGTTGAAGCATATCCAAACTGTAGCTCGGTGACATCAGATAAACAGGAACTATCGGATTAAAATACTGTCCCTGCGATATCATATTCTGTTCGCGCACATTCATATAACTCGCACCCAAGTCGAGACGCAAACGGTCATTGAGCATACTAGTTGTATTCCGGATAGTGAAATTGTAACGATCCAACGTATTGTTCGGAACAATGCCTGCCGCATTGGTAGCAGCCATAGAAAGGAATGTCTGGTTCTTCTCATTACCATTACTGATAGTCAAAGAGTTAGTTTCATTCCATCCTGTTTGATAGAAATCTAACGGATCGTAATTACTGGGTTGTCCCATTTTCTGCCCCCAACTTTTCAGTTCACCTGTAGTTGCACCATAAGTATTTTGAAACTCCGGAGTTACAAACGGATTGAAGAACGAAGTATTGTTGGCATAACTGACGCGAAGTTTATCTTTTGCACCTTTTTTCGTGGTAATCATGATAACCCCATTAGCAGCATCGCTTCCATAAAGTGCAGAAGCTGCGGCACCGCTTAATACAGACATAGTCTCAATATCTTCGGGATTAATCATGGAAGCGCCGTCACCGGATTGTCCCATACCAGTCATAAAGTCATCCGGCTGTGTGGTTTCCAGTGAAGGCATCGGAATACCATCAATTACATACAGCGCATTATTATTTCCAGAAAGGGATTTTGCTCCACGCATCACCACCTTTGCTCCGCCACCGATACCAGATGAACTGGAGTTGATAACTACACCGGCAATTTTACCGGACAAACTGTTTACAAAATTGGCATCCTTAACACCAACGATTTCACTGGCAGATACTTCCTGAACATTATAAGAAAGCGCCTTCGCTTCTTTTTTAATACCAAGGGCGGTGACCACCACTTCATTCAATACTTGTGAATCATCCTCCAAAGTAACATTCAAGACCAAACCCGTGACAGGTTGTTCCTTCTTCTGATACCCCACATATGAAAATAATAACACCGGATTGGCAGTATGAACAGTCAACGTATAATTTCCATCAAGATCCGTCACCGTTCCATTAGCGGTTCCTTTCTCCACAATGGAAACACCAATTAACGGTTCTCCATTTTTATCAACTACCGTACCTTTAACGCTTTGCGTCTTTTGCTGGACAACTTTAGTTTCCTTAGCTGTCAGTACAATTTGATTATCCAATATCTTATATTCGATATTGGTACCTTCAAAGACTTGCTTCAGTACTTGAAAGATATTTTTATCCGATACGGAAACCGTTATCCGGCGATTGAGATTCAGATTCTTGCTGTTAATAAAAAAGCCGAATCCAGATTCACGTTCAATCGTGTGCAGCACTTCTTCGATAGTACTGTTCTTCACGTTCAACGAAATAGAGTTTCTTTGTGCATATCCGTCAGACGCATAAGTCAGCCCAACAGAACAAACAAGCAGCATTAATAGTAATTTCATAGCCAACGATATTTCTTTTAAGGTTCGTCTAAACGACTTTAATCCTCCAAGAAATTGGACGATACAATAATTTTGCATAGATTTGTAACGAGTTTAATTAGAAAATTGGTAGTTATACTTGTCTGCAAACAAGTAGTTCACAATTACTGAGGCTCATACGGGAAGATACGGCCAATATCGTCCCGTATTTTTTGTCATTAGGGATCTTTGTTTTTCATGGCGATAAGTTATTGGTTTTCAAGGTTTATGTTTCTAGTACTAAATAAATATCTCTATTTTTATCTTCTCTTTACCGGCATCTCCATTATTATTCAAATAACGCCAGCGTACTTTCGAGGAGACGCTGATAAAATTAAGTATCTGCTCCAGATTCCGGTTGGTGAAGGTTCCAGAAAAGGAGTCGTCATGAGGAACATTTTCTCGAATCGTAAATTCTGCGTTATATCTATCTGCCAAAATATCCAAAGCCTCCCGCAAGGATGTCTGCCGGAAGATGATTTTACCATCTTTCCATGAAAGTTCACGTTCGCCGGAAGTTGCGTAAAGTTCTGTTCTTCCATTCTGAGAGTTATAGATCAGTTGTTGTCCGGGAACCAACACGATATATTGCAATTGTTTAACAGCATTGTTGAATTCAAAGTTGACTTTTCCTTCAACCAAGGTTGTAATAACCTCATCTGCTTCTTTGTATGCCTTTACATTGAATTTGGTACCCAATACTTTTATAGCAGACTGATGGGCCGTGGAAACAATGAATTGTTTCTCAGGGTCTTTCCGAACATCAAAATAAGCTTCTCCATCAAGTTCAACTTTGCGTGTACGGGAAGAAAAACGATTTGGAAAAGTCAATGTACTTTTTCCGTTCACCCATACCGTGGTTCCATCGGCAAGTGTTACTTGGGTACGCTGTCCGGCAGGCACGTAAACAGTCTGCATCTCTACATTTTCTTTTTGGAAAGTCTGTATCATTATATAGCTCAAACCGAAAGCCACTACAAATACGGCTGCAATCTGCCATACCCACCGTGCAACGGGACGCAACGAAAAAGTCTTTTTCGTTTTCCGAGAGAGACTTTCCGTATCCTGCCATAGGAATGCATCGTAACTTTTACGAAGTGAAATAAACTCTTTGAGATTTGCTGCGTCCGCATCAATCCAAGTGACAACCTCTTCTTTCTCTTGTTGGGATGCCTTGCCTGAAATATATTTCAATAGTAATTCTTTATTCATGATAACGTATAGTTTATAAACAGTAATAAGTAGGGTTATTTGTCCCCCTTCATAAAGAATACCACCCACCAAGAATATTCCCTAGTAAGAAATGCGATTTTTTTTGTTATTACTCAAAAAAAGTAGAAATAACAGCCCTATACTGCCGCTTTAAATGAAGAAAAATAAAAATGGAGCATAGTCTTTGAGATTGTCACGTAGCATTTTAACCGCCCTGCTGATATGATATTCCACTCCTTTCACACTTATCCCTAATTCTTCGGCTATCTCTTTATGCGATTTACCATCCAATCGGTCGCGTACGAAAGCAATGCGGGTTTTCTCAGGCATACTAGCCAATAGCGTCTTTACTTTTGCCCGTAATTCTTCTGATAGTATTTCATTAGGATCGCAGGCTTCCAATGTCGATATACGAATCTCCAGTTCGCGCTGTCCCTTATCAAGCAGAGTTTGATAAACACTCTCCTGTGCCTGTATGTGTTTCAGATAATTTAGTGATTTACTGCGGATGTAAGTGATCAATATAGCTTCAATACTCGGAATCTCCCGCTCTTTGCTCAATTCCCATAGATGAATAATTGCCTCCGAAACAATATCCTCTGCAACCTGGTCATTATGAACATACGACAAGGTAAACAGGAAAGCTTTCCTGTAATAAGCTGTATATATCGAATTGAAGTTGATTTGAGCCATTCAAGCAGTTTCATAAGTATTAAACTGCTGCAAAGAAATATATTTTATATGTGAAACAAAAACTTTTTAGAGAAAATTTAAATATGGCTAAAATTCCTTTTATTAAAAGATAAGAAAACCTGCGAACAAACATTTGCTTAATTCACAGGTTTCCTTCTTCCTTTTGTATAAAAAAACAGCCCAAGCTTATCCAAGTTCAGCTCTTTTATACGCTGATTAACAGATCTAAACTTATCGGTATTTTAAAAACTGATGTTTATCACTACTCGATAGCTACCGGAGTATCCAATGTGGTAATTCTTATACCATTAGTTGTGCCATTTATTTTACCAGTAGAGTCTGTAATAACTCCTCCTTCTTCGACTTCCGTTCCGTTCAACTTATAATAGAGTACTAATCCATCCGATTTCGGATCAACGCCCAGCACATTCTGTTTAAGCTGATTTTCCGTACGAGCTACGTTCCAGACACGAAGTTCACACATTTTGCCATACAACGGACGTTCTCCCCATGGGAAGCCCGGAATCTTACCAATGTTGAAACCTACATCTGAATTTGGATCAAAACCCGGAATACCCCAATCTGATCCGGCCCATTTCGAGCCATTGACATAAATAGCCGTTTTTCCCAAAGGTTGGTCATAAGTCAAAGCAATATGATACCAACGCTTCGCCTGTAATGCCTCCTTGACTTTATAACCCTGTGTTCCTGCGACTTCCAGAATATCCCTAGGAGTTACCCCGCCTCCTGCGTCACCGATACGAAGAATCATTTTGCCTTCAGTCCCCATAATCGTATTGTTATCGCCAAATCTGTCGATATAAACCAATGCTTCATAAGTGAACGATGAGAAATAAGTTCCAACCGGGAATTTTACAGAAATATAATTGCTATTGAATGTACCGACTTTGGTTATCTTTAGAGGTTTAGAGAGAATGAAATAAGCAATGCTTGTTCCGGGAAGAGTCGATATAGAAGTCGACTGTACACGCACCGGCAAGGCATATGATTTTCCCTCTTCAAGCGTCTCCAGATTAGAGAGTTCCAGTTGTACATTTTCCGCATACAACTTTCCACTTGGAATAGTAGAAGTCGCACTGCTTAATTTTACATTCGATGCATCAAACATCTCATAAGCTGTCCCATATTGCGTGTTGTATTCGTCCAATACACTTTTATCAGCAATGGTATACGACACATCCACCTGCGAAGAAACCATGGAAGAAAGTCTTGAAGATAAATCAAAACTCTTTACCCCACTTTCATCTTCCAACGAGAATACATATTCCCTATTTTCAAAATAAAGTTTAGGTTCCAATAAGTCACTCTCGCTATTATTGCAAGCGCTCATCAGCAAGGCCATACCTCCTAACACCAAATAATTGAATCTATGTTTATTCATAATTCTTTCGTTTTATTGATTTACCAACCCGTCTATTCTGACTTGTTCTCTTCTTTACTTTGATTTGCTTTCCATTCATTGAAAACCTTCTGATTTATTTGAATGGCTTGACGCATCCACTTGTAATCGGGAGTATTGTCATAATCATTATCGAAACGATAAGCCCCTATTCCACCTTTATAACTTTTGGACGGCATATGAGCAGCTTGGTTAAGCAACTGACCACCATTAACGGCATACTTTTCGAAATTTTCCGTGCAAATTATTTTCTTGGGATCTACACCATATCCTTCAAGACTAGGTCTGGAAGAACCATAACTTTGTATAATCCAATAATCGACATACTCATCCAACTCTCTGGTAAGACCATAAATTTGACCATCAATACAAATCATCTTATGTCCTTTGCCTTCCGGGTCGCTTTTCGGACCAATATAGTTATTCATCTCCTTTATTAAATGAATTAAGTGCCTATTCTCACTTAACGTTCCATCCATATCAAACACACCACTTCCGATTTCCCAGTCAACATCATAACCATCCCAGTCGTTTGCATCCAAAGAGTCACAAAGAGCTTTAGCGAACTTTGCCAAACATTCATAATGGTTTTCACTGTTGAATTCGCCTTCAAATCCCCAAAATTCCCAACGAGCTTTCTTCTTCGCATCTTCCAGTTTGGAATCACTCCAGCCTTCTTCCTCTGCCTGTTTTTCCACAGGAGTATATACCGAGTTTGGAGTTGCCCCTTTGCCAATATAAGAAAGCAGGCTCACCTGCAACAATTTTGTACCTTTCACTTTTTGCACAAACTCTTTATCCGCTTTCTGTTCGGGAGTGATATCAAAGCGTCCGGGAGCACCGCTCCACATGGAAACAAAGTCCATACTGTCCGGCATAGAAGTCAGATATCCTTTTCTGTAAGCTCCGGCAGGAGACCAATTGGAGTACCATCCGAAAGCAACGGGACGCCCATAATTCCAGGCGGTTGCCTTGTAGGCACGCAGATTGGCATAATATTCACTATCGCCCATCGTATTATTACCTCCGATGTGCTCCATATCTATATTTTCCACATCAGTGCAGGAAGTTGTTATCATCAAGCCTGCCAGAGAGAGGAAATATAATAAATTTCTTAATGTTTTCATATTCTTCATTTTGTATCAAAATAGTGATTATAGGTTATCGTTTACAATCCCACCACAAGCGGGTTGAAGATTTATCCTCGCCTCCTTGACCGTTATTAAGTAACAACAAAGCTGCGTTATAAATAGCCTGTCCCTCCTCTGTCTGGTAAAAACTTGTAGGATAAATCATACGGCGTACGCCACTCTCTTTAGTTGCACCTTGACTCGAACCATTATTTACCATTACAGGATTCAATTTCGGATATCCGGTTCTTCTCCACTCTGTCCAAGCCTCCTGACCATTAGGGAAAAGAGCAATCCATTTCTGAATGATGATCTTCTCCAATTTCTGTTCTGTGCTACCTTCAAATTTAGCAGTAGCAGTAGAAGGTGCCGGGAAGCTACAAGCATAGGAACCTGTGAATTCATGCTTCATCGGTGCTTTACCAGAATTCATATAGGCATCCACAGAAGTAGTTACACCATTTTCCTGAAACGACATTTCAATACCTTGTTTGTAAAGCGCTTCAGCACTGCCAAACTCGGCAGGCCATACTAAAGCTGCTTCAGCACGCAAGAAATAAACTTCGGAGGCACGCAGCCAATAAGTCGGAGTGTTACTTTCAATCTTTGGTTTAGAAAACAATTTATAAACATCATTCGGTGCAAAAGTATGTCCGGCAGGCACTGCTTGATATTTTTTACCGTCATAAGCCACTTGCCCGGCTGTACTTGCCGCGTCTACAGGCTTAAAATAAGCACCTAAACGAGGGTCAGCATATCCCATTAAGTAGGAGAATATAGATGATCCCATACGTGACTCCTCGTACGTTTCGGACAACCATTCAATGTTATTACGAAAAGTAATACCAGCACCTGCACTCATCTGTGCTTCATCATCCCTTGCAGTCATTACACCTATAGAATGTCCGACAGCCTGAATCGCATACTTCTTTGCCATTTCTTCATCAGCAAAACGAACGCGAATCGCCAGACGAAGCATCAATGAGTTGGCGTATTTCACCCATTTCCTGGTATCGCCAGCATAAACCGCATCATATTCCTCCATCACTTTTATACCGTTCACAGCTTTTTCAGTCAATACGTCAATGGCATCAGTCAAGTCTTGAAACATAGCAGTATATACCGCCTTTTCCGAATCGAAAGGTATATTCATTGTCGGATCAGCAGCATGGGTGTAAGGCATTGGCCCGAAACACTCCAACGTTTTGTGCCAAGCCGAAATTTTCAGAACTTGTGCCAATGCATAAATTTCAGGGGCATCATTTTTTTCTGAAAATACTTTCAATTTCTTCCAAGAATTAAATGCATTGGTATACGAACGTGTATAAGTGCCCGCAATCCAACCGTCAATTAAAAAATAGGTTGTATTGTTACGGCCCGAATTCCAACCGGTAGAGTTATTCTGCCCGAAGAAACCACTCCAACAATCGGCCGAAAGATGATAATCAGTCTGATATTGATTAATAATGTCTGTATCATCGGCTTGAGTACCCACCGGAAAAACAGTTTGTTCCATGGCCGTAACCAAACCGCCTACAGCAAAACCATCCATCAGCCCTTCTTCTTCAGTCATTTCAAACGGATTGGTATTGATTCTTTCATAATCACATGCCGTCAAAAATGACAAGAGGCATATACCTGCTAAGAGTTTATATTGATTTATCTTTTTCATAATAAAGTTGGTTTATTATAATTTAAATTTAATGCCAAAACCAAAGCTACGTACACTTGGTTGCATAAAGTAGTCGTTACCTTGTCCATAAGTACTTGTAGAAGGTGTAAGTTCAGGGTCAAACGGAGCTTCACAATATAACATCCAAGGATTATTTGCGATAAACGAAACCGTAACATCTCTCAGTACATTTCCAAACCATTTATTAGGCATAGTGTAGCTGAATGACAATTCTTGCAAACGAATATTGGTAGCACTGTACACATAATAACCGGATGTTTCATAGTTTCCTGTACCAATCATTTGATAATAGGACTTCGCGTCTACTCTACCTTGATTCTTTATCAAAGCTCCCCCGGCATCCCGTGCCTCAGCCGAACGTTTGGAAACCCCAAAACGGTCAAGCAAAGCTTCTGTAGAAGAAGTTACTACACCACCAAAGCGTCCGTTAACCAGGAAGTTTAGCCCAAAACCTTTGTATGACAATGCATTACTCCAACCGAGATTGAAATCCGGTGAGGTTTTGCCCAAGTAAACAGGTTCACCTCTTTCCATACCAAATTTTCCATCACTCTCTACTGCCACAAATCCTTGACTGTCTTTCTTAAAAAATGTATTGGCATAAATATCATGGATACTACCTCCCACTTTCAAAATCGTACGACCTTTGTCTTTCACAACTTCGGGAATATTAATCGGCGAAGTTCCCTCCAGACCTGTCTCATAATTAGTTACCATTTCTTTGATTTCGTTGACGTTACGTGAAAAAATCAAAGTAGAAGAGAAAGATAATCCGTTTTTAAACTTATCGCTATATCCCAATGAAGCTTCCCAACCACGGTTCTCTACATCACCTGCCTGCAAATAAATTTGTTTGTATCCAGTATACTCGGGAAGTTCACCCAAGAATGTCTGGTTCTCCGTATTAGAATGATAGTAAGTAACTTCCGCACTCAATTTATTCCACAAACGAAAAGTCAAACCAAATTCATAAGATTTAGTACGTTCTGCCTTGAAATCAGTGAAAGGATAGATATAGGTAGGATTCAAAAGGCCACCCACAAGCGGATCAGTCACCGTACCGGGAGTCAAACCCGCACGAGATACCGGAGCTCCTACTCCAGTGACAGAACCACGTACTTTTAAGTAAGATATAAATTCAGGTAGTTTTACCATTTCAGATACAATGGCCGACAGACCAACAGAAGGATAGAAGAAAGATTCCTCATTGGTATTTACCAAACGAGAATTCCATTCGTTACGTCCGGTCAAAGTCAGATAGAGCATACTTTTCCACCCTAACTCCACGTTAGCAAAGATGGCATGATTACGCATACTGTCACCACCTCCTTTTTCGGAGATACGTCCATTTTTTGTATCGATGTTAGTAGTGGTAAATTTATTGGGAAGCTTGAGTAAGGCACCTTTATATCCTCTTTCCAAAGCCCAATAATTAGAATAGCTCCAACCAAGGTTGGCAGCAAGACTCAAATCCAGAATGCGTTTGTTGATATTCAGCATAAAGTCGGCATACTCCTGGCGGTCATTGTAATTACTGTACCCGTAATGCCCCTTAGTACCTTCTGCAAACTTCTGATCGGAAGAAGCATAAATTTTACGTTCAAAACTCACATAGGTATCGTCCATTCTGAAACGACCGGCAACATTCAGCCAATCGGTGATTTTATAGGTCAATCCCACATTGAACATGTAACGGCTCTTTTCATTGGTAGCTACATTGCGATAAGCTGTCCAATAAGGATTTTGAGAAGCATAAGTAGACTCACCCACAGGCCAGTATTGCACAGGTAAATTACGGCTCTCATTATAGCGTTCAAAAGTCTTTATGTCCTCAAAATTCTCACCGTGCGGGAACAAATAAGCAGCCATCACCGGATTCCAATACTGACCTTGCGAAACCATATTTTTATCTTTTTGCTTCACATACGATGCTCCCAAATCCAGTTGTAACTTATCATTCAGAAATGTAGAAGTGTTACGAATGGTGAAGTTTAAACGGTCGTATGCGTTATTGGGCACGATACCTTTAGAATTAGTAGATGAGATAGAAGCAAAAGTCTGATTCTGCTTAGTTCCCGTGGTCAAAGTAAGTGAGTTTATGAAATTCGTACCGGTATTAAAGAAATCATGCTTAGGGTCGTAACTTGACGGAGTTGGCAATTTCTCTCCCCAGCTTTCATACATATCTTTCTTGTTTCCATATGTATTTTGAAATTCTGGAGTCATATACGCTTTGCTAAACTCAGTAGAAGATGAGAACTGAATAGATAGTTTCCCTTCTTTACCTTTTTTGGTTGTTACTAGGATGACGCCGTTTGCCGCACTACTACCATACAACGCAGCAGCCGAAGGACCACTCAACACAGAGAGACTTTCGATATCTTCAGGATTAAAGTCAGCAATACCTTCTGTTCCAGCCTTTCCTTCACCCATAATACCACTGTCTGTATTTCCCATATTGGTATTAAACAAAGGAATACCGTCTACCACATATAATGCATTATTATCTCCTTCGATGGATTTTGCACCACGCATCACAACACGAGTTGCACCACCGACACCAGCCGCACTCTTGTTTATGGTTACACCGGCTATCTTACCGTTCAATGAGTTTACAAAGTTTGCGTCTTTCACAGTAGTCAATTCATTACCTTTTATCTGCTGCACATTATAGGACAAAGCTTTTTCTGCACGTTTGATACCCAATGCAGTAACAACCACCTCATCTAACACCTCCGTATCCTGCTTCATGGTAATCGGATAAAAATCTTTTTTGGAAACAGTTACCATTTGAGTAGCATATCCTATATAAGATACTTTCAAAGTAGAGTTGTCTGAAGCTTTTATTGCAAAGTTTCCATCAAAATCGGTAATTGTACCGGTCGAATTGCCATCCACTGAGATATTAACTCCAATCAGTGGTTCACCGCTCTCATCAACAACTTTTCCTTTGATATCCTTCATAGTTTGTGTTGCAACTGCAGGTTTCTTTTCAGTGATTATAATATAATTACCTTGAATTTGATAGGCGAAACCAGTTCCTTTCAAGATTACATCAAGTGCCGCAGACACAGCAACATTTTGCAAATTAAGATTTGCTATTTCTTTTCCTTTCAATTCGGAGTCACTGTAGTTAATAGACATTTTTGACTGCTTTTCCACAGTTTTCAAAGCATCAATAACAGTGATGTTCTTCTGCTGAATAGTAATTTTATTACCACTTTGAGCAAAAGCAAGGGTAGATGTTAGTAACAAAAGACTTAAAAAAGTGAGAAAGCCTCGCTTTTGAGCTATTTGTTCTGCTATTTTTTCGTAAATTTGTAGCATCTTTAGTATTAGTTAATTGGTTATTATTCTAGGATCATTCAGAATAGCGTCAATACACGCTAATATTAAGGAGAACTTGATTTCACATCCGGAAGGAACGGGCATTCCTTCCGGATACTTTTTTACATAGTATTTCTAATTTAAATAGGTTTTACAACAGGTTTATTTTTTATTGGTTACATAGCATTTATTTCCTTTGATAACATAGTTTACATCCCCTACCACTTGTGATATAATCCCCATAATTTCTCCCAGACTTGCTTGATTCTGGAAACGGAAACTATAGGTATTCTTCTTCATACTATGAAGACTATAAACAAAGGCATAAGGGAATTTACGCTCCAAACTTGTGAAAATATCTTCCAGATGCATATTGCTAAAGACCAATTCTCCACGTTGCCATGCTGTCACATCATCTATTTCCGGCAATCGCAGGTTATGTTCTTTTGTATGCTTGTTATATATCAATTGTTCATTAGGCTTTAGAATAACATTAGATATCAGGTTGTTGAATTCTACTTTCACACTACCTTCCAGCAAAGTGGCGACCAATTCATTACTTTCCGGATAAGCATTTACATTAAATTCTGTCCCTAAGGCTGTGACTTGATAATCGTTCGCTTTTACAATAAAAGGATGTTTCTTATCCGGTTTCACTTTAAAATTAGCTTCACCTATCAAATATACACTCCTCGTCTTTCCGCTGAACTGTTCCGGATATAATAAGGTACTTTTTGAATTCAGCATGACATGCGTGCCGTCAGGCAAGGTAAGTTCATGAATCTCTGCCGTTGGAATATAACACTCCACCAAATCTTTTACAGGTCGTTCTTTTTCCAACATCAGATAAACAGAAACAGATGATACAGCCAGTAAAAGAATAGCCGCCGCTCTCCATACAAATAGCTGATAATTCTTATGAGAAACAGGCTTTACTCCTATATTCTGTTGCATTTGGCGTATTGATTGTTGCATTCCATTGGGAACTCCCCGTTCCCCTGCCTGTTTCCAAAGCATACGGAGTGCTCCATTTTTTTCGTCAACATGCTCTTCGTCAGCCAGCCATCGTTGAACTTTCGTTCGCGTACCGGCCGAATAATCATTGTTTCCGAATAATTCTACGAGTTGTTGAATATAGTTTTTCATAAACCTTTTTCTTTCTTTTTTGGGCTTTATATACTAAATACAACTACTCCGCACAGACTACTTAAAAATATTTGAGAAAAAAATAAATAAGACAAGTATCTTCTTTAATTCTATTAATGCCAGATAAACCTGATGCTCTATTGTACGGATCGAGACATCGAGTTTATCAGCAATTTCCTTATGGCTTAACCCCTTGAAACGGCTAAGTTTAAATATCAACCTTCGTCGCTTCGGCATTTTCTCCAGAGTTAGCTGAACAATCATCAGCATTTCCTTATAATATACGTTATTCAAAATCTCCTCTTTCTCAGTCAACTCATAAAGAAAAGTCCTTTCGACAACTTCATCCTGATATTCCTGCTCTATTTGTTGATGTTTGAAGATATTCAAAACAATATTCCTGGTCAGTATAAAAAGATAGTTATCCAAGTCCTTGTCAGTATCCAACCATATTTCAGGCTGCAACCAAAGTTTACAGAAAACATCTTGAGCCACATCTTCCGCCTCTGCTTCTGATTTAAGAAGCATCTGAGCAAAGTTTTTCACTTTAGGAAAGTTAGCTGTAAAAAACTTCTGAAATTTTAATTCGATCTGCCTATCGTCATTTTCCATCTCTCTAGTATTTCCAGTGTTAACAATAAAATCAATTATCCCAATATAAAGGGGCAAAGAGTATTAGTATAATATCAGGTCATAATCTAAAAGCAAAATAAAAGATTAATAACACAATAAAAAAATAATAGAACTTTATTTTGATATGTTTTCCCAAGCACACCTAATATTGCACCTTATTATGAAAACAAATCAAACGTACATAGTACACCCATTAAAAAAGAAAAAGGCTCTATGAATCAATGATTCATAAAGCCTCTAAAGAATACTCGTACTCGAAGCGGGACTTGAACCCGCACAGCCGCAATGGCCAAAGGATTTTAAGTCCTTCGTGTCTACCATTCCACCATTCGAGCATCCTTTCAAAGAAAGAGCGGAAAACGAGACTCGAACTCGCGACCCTAACCTTGGCAAGGTTATGCTCTACCAACTGAGCTATTTCCGCATTTTTTCAACGGGTGCAAAGATAAGTAGTTTACTTGTTTCTGCCAAATCTTTTCGAAGGAAAGTTTAAAAAACTATCCTTCGAAAGTTTATTTTATCTTCCAAGCAACGTTTTTTCCGCCTTCTCCATTCCACAGAAGTTAAATCCGTCAACGACTTGTTGCATCAGAGCAGAAATCTCCGCATTGCAAAGGTTGCCGATGCTTCCTTCATGGGTGTGATGAACTTCCTTACCATGCGAGAACTTACCTGCCTCAATATCCAGACCTACCTTTTTATATGCATCACGGAAAGGCATGCCTTCACGCGCCAGACGATTCACCTCTTCCACACTAAAAATAAGCAGATATTTATCATCATCGAGAATATGCTCATTTACTTTGATCTCATTCATGATGTAGGTTGTCATCTGCAAGCAGTCTTTCAGTTCTTGAAAAGCCGGCAGGAAAACTTCTTTGATAATCTGCAAATCACGGAAATAACCGGAAGGCAGATTATTGGCAATCATCATAATTTGTTGAGGAAGTGATTGCAGTTTGTTGCATTTGGCACGTGTGAGTTCAAATACATCCGGATTCTTCTTATGGGGCATGATACTAGACCCCGTAGTACAATCGTCCGGCAATTTCACGAAACCAAAGTTCTGACTATTGAACATACAGGCATCAAAAGCCAGTTTGGAAATAGTTCCGGCAATTGTAGCCAATGCAAAGGCAACATTACGTTCCAGCTTTCCGCGTCCCATTTGCGCATACACTACATTGTAGTTCATAGAATCAAAACCGAGCAACTCTGTCGTCATCGTACGGTTCAACGGGAATGATGAACCATAGCCGGCAGCAGATCCCAACGGGTTGCGGTTGCACATTTTGAATGCAGCCTGCAAAAACAGCATATCATCTACCAAACTCTCGGCGTAGGCACCAAACCATAATCCAAAAGAAGAGGGCATGGCAATCTGCAAATGGGTATACCCCGGCATCAATACATTTTTATATCGCTCACTCTGACGAGCCAACACATGGAAGAGCTGTTCAACTGCTTCGGCTATTTCTTTAATTTGTGTACGAGTAAAGAGTTTCAAGTCCAGTAACACCTGATCATTCCGCGAACGGCCGCTATGGATTTTCTTTCCTATATCTCCCAAACGACGGGTCAACATCAATTCCACTTGAGAATGTACATCTTCCACTCCGTCTTCTATCACAAATTCACCTTTTTCAGCCGAAGCATAAATATTCTTCAATTCAGCCAGCAACTGTTCCAGTTCTTCCTTTGTCAACAAGCCAATGCTTTCGAGCATCGTAATGTGAGCCATAGAACCAAGCACATCGTGCTTAGCCAGATAAAGATCCATCTCGCGGTCACGACCAACCGTGAAACGTTCGATATCTTTATTCACCTGTACGGATTTCTCCCAAAGTTTCTGTGCCATAAGCTTTCTTAATAATGCAAGGTTTAATAATTAATAACCGCCAACATTTCAACCATCTTTTCCAGACCTTCCTGAAGCGGCTTCTGCACCATCGCTTTCATGAACGGATTAATATCCATTCCGATAGTTACCTTCACTTTACATTCTTCTTCTCCCGTTGCGACCAACTGAATCCACATATTAAAAGGAATCGGAGAGTTAGTTGTTGCCAACTTTATACATTTAGATGGTTCACGTTCAACAATTTGCAGTGTCAGTTGCCCAATAGGTGAAACACTAAAGCTCAATGTATCCGAATCAAAACTCAAATCCTGCACCTTATCCTGCGACAGACGATCTTTGATTGCTTCCAGATTACTCAAATCTGAAAGTTTACTATATACGCGTTCCTGGCTATAAGGTATTACCTTAACACTGCTTTCAAAATTACTCATAATTTTCTTTTAGTATAAAACAAAAAAAGAACAACCCGGCCAATTCATGTCCGAATAGTTCTTTTTACAAATATGTCTGATTAAAACAAAGTCCTTATTTTCCAGCATCCCAATGAGCGGGGTCTTTACGCCATTCGTTCAATGTCTGTATGTCTTCTTCTTCGATATAACCAGTGCGAAGAGCCACGTCAAGCACAGCTTCGTAATTAGTCAATGTCACCAAAGTTACTTTGGCATTCTTGAATGCCTCTTCAGCAACCGGGAATCCGTAAGTATAAGCCGCAACCATACCAATCACTTCGCAACCATCACGACGAATTGCCTCTACAGCCTTCAAACTACTACCACCGGTAGAAATCAAATCTTCTACAACAACAACTTTCATACCCGGACGAAGCTCACCTTCAATCAGGTTTTCCAATCCATGGTCTTTCGGGGTAGAACGAACATACACGAACGGTAAATTCAATGCATCAGCTACCAAAGCTCCCTGCGGGATAGCACCAGTCGCCACACCTGCAATCGCATCCACCTGTCCGAATCGTTCCAATATCAGACGTGTAATTTCAATCTTCACAAAATTACGAAGAGAAGGATAGGACAGAGTTTTACGGTTATCACAGTAAAAGGGGGATTTCCATCCAGAAGCCCATGTGAAAGGGTTAGCGGGTTGAAGCTTAATAGCCTTAATCTTCAACAGTTTCTCCGCAAATAGTCTCTCTAAGTTTTTCATAACTAAACTAACTATTAATTATTTGCCGCAAAAGTACAGAATTTGAACGAGAATAAAAAGAAGAATCCGTTTATTTTTTCAGTCAATCTGTTCCTCTTCATCGGGAATGTCAATACAACGCTTGATATCTTTCAGTTCAAATCCACGGCTCATGGCAAACCGCATCAGTTTTCCGTTCAATTCATACTCATCCTGTGCATGAATACTTTTCCTCTTGGAAGCCAGGAGATCACGCAGAATGGAAAGATATTCTTCATCATCAATCTCATTCAGATAACGCCATGCTACATCAGAAGGAATCCGCTTCATATAAAGTCCCTGGGCTATTTTCATCTTCCCCCACTTGGAAAAACGGAACTTATCTTTCACGAAAGCCCTGCAGAAACGTTCATCATCGATAAACTTCTCTGCTTCCAGTCGGTCAAGAATACGCGCAATGGTATCATAGGCAATTCCCCAACGTTGTAACTTCTCATTTATTTCTGCCCGGCAATGCTCGGCAGTGGAGCAATAAGAGGCTACTCGATTCAAAGCCTCTTCATCTGTTAATTGTGCACTCATCGGTTAGCTGTAACTATTCTTTCTTTTCCAAATATGTCTCTTATAACACGAACATCATGATATTGGTTCATTTCAAGTATGTGTGCTGTTTCCCGGCCATAAGCCTGGTTTATTTCAAAATAAAGTTTGCCATCCGGCAAAAGTAATTCACGTCCTAAATCAGCGATTCTGCGATAAAACCGCAACGGGTCATCATCAGGAACAAACAAAGCGAGCTCCGGTTCCCAATCAAGCACGTTGGCATCCATATCCTTCTTTTCCGCTTCGGTCACATAAGGCGGGTTACTGACTATTACATCAAAAGAAGGCGCTTTCTTCCAATCATCTGATAAAACATCTCTTTGCAGAAACGTGACATCTGCCGCTAATTCCTTATTATTCTCACGGGCAATTGCCAACGCATCTTCCGAAATGTCCCAAGCTTCCACTTCCGCTTCCGGCAGTTTCTTATCCAAAGAAATTGCAATGCATCCGCTTCCCGTACCTATATCTAATAAGCGGCGGGCGCTCGCATTCTCCCGAGCCACCAGTTCTACCAGCTCCACCGTCTCAGGACGTGGAATCAACACACCGGGAGCCACTTTGAATCTTCTTCCATCAAACTCCGCAAAGCCACGAATGTACTGTATCGGCTCATTTTTCTGTAAACGGAATATAATGTTTTCTAATTCACGCTCTTTGCATTCGGATAAAATCATATCTTTGCCGAGGTAAATATCAAGCGCATCCAAACATAACATGTCGCAACAGATCAACATTGTAAGAGCTTTGACCTCTTCCGGCGGATAAATATCCTGCAAGGACTGGCGGATGTAATTAGTGATACGATTCATATATTTACAATTTCGGAGTGCAAAAGTAAGAATAATATAGCGAAGAGCACCAAAATGGAAGAAGAAAAATACATAAGACGCTGCATTGAGCTCGCCGCGAACGGATTATGCAATGTTGCTCCCAATCCGATGGTAGGGGCTGTTATCGTATGTGACGGGCGTATTATCGGCGAAGGCTACCACATTCGTTGCGGAGAGGCACATGCCGAAGTCAATGCCATCTGTTCCGTCAAAGATGAATCTTTATTGCAACGTTCTACGATCTATGTAAGTCTGGAGCCTTGCTCACATTATGGAAAAACTCCACCTTGCGCCGATTTGATTATTGAGAAACAGATTCCGCGGATTGTCATTGGTTGCCAAGACCCTTTTTCAAAGGTAGCCGGACGAGGTATCCAGAAGCTACGGGATGCCGGACGAGAAGTGATAGTTGGCGTATTGGAAAAAGAATGCCGGCATTTGATTCGTCGCTTTATTACTTTCAACACACTTCATCGTCCTTTCATTACATTGAAATGGGCAGAATCGGCTGACCACTTCATTGATATAGAACGTACTAACGGAAAGCCGATGATACTTTCCTCTCCTCTCTCGTCCATGTTAGTACATAAGAAAAGGGCAGAAGCCGATGCCATCATGGTAGGCCGACGGACAGCCTTACTGGATAACCCGTCACTAACAGTACGCAATTGGTATGGACATAATCCGATACGTATCGTTTTAGACCGTAGCTTATCCCTTCCAAACGATTTACAAATATTCGACGGAGATATTCCGACATTAATCTTTACAGAGAAGAAACGTTCTGAAGAAAAAAACATCACCTATATCACGATTGATTTCAACCATAACCCACTGATACAGATTATGGAAGAGCTATATCAGCGTAAGATACAATCATTGTTGGTCGAAGGCGGGAGTCAGTTGCTGCAATCTTTCATTGATAACGGCTTATGGGATGAAGCATTTATCGAGAAGTGCCCCAGCAGGCTATATTCCGGTGTTAAAGCACCTGAAATAAGCGATAAATTTAGTTACTCGACAGAAGAACACTTCGAAAGACAGATTTGGCATTACATTCATCAAACGTAGCTAAAATAGTCCTGCTCAGGGAGTTTTACGTCGATAAAATCAGTATTATTATCTATAATTTTATATAAAACTTGCCGGTATTGTTCTTTATCGGAAAAAATGTTTCTATTTTTGCAACTTGTAAATAAACACAATCTTTCAAATGAGAATAAAGTTTTTATCATTCATTGCGAGTTTTTTCATGGTGTCATTTGTTATAACGTCATGTCTTGATGACGATAATAACATCGAATATAGCCCGGATGCGACTATACATGCATTTGCACTTGACACAATTGGATATGGAATAACTTATAAATTCACTATTGACCAACAAAAAGGTGAAATCTATAACGAGGATTCTCTTCCCGTTCATGCTGATACTATTATTGATAAGATTCTAATCAAGACATTGACTACAGCTTCTGGTGTCATCACAATGAAGAATAAAGCCAATGAAGATTCAATTATCAACATTAGCGACTCCATAGACCTTAGGAATCCGATTAAAATTAAAGTATGGTCTACAGAAGGTCTTGCTGAAATGAACGATAGCAAAACCAAAGAATACACTATTACTGTACGAGTACATAAACATGATCCGGACTCGTTGAGATGGAAATATTGGGGAAACATTAATGATGCAGAACTTGATAATCAAGTAAAAGAACTGAAATCTGTTATTTTAGCTGATGAAATCCTGACTTATTCTATTGTGGGTGGTAAACTTAAGGTATATCGTGCACAAAAAGACAATCCTAAATCTTGGTCTTCAAGTGAAGTGGACGGTAATGTATTTAATAATACGCTTCCAACTTCAATATTATCATATGATAAAAAGCTATACGCAACATCAACGATAGAGAATGGAAAAGTTTATGAGTCTACTGATGGAACAACATGGACAGAATCTAATTTATTTAATAATGAATACGTAAATCTGCTACTTGCTCCCTTAAGTCATAAAATAACATATATCAAGACTGTTGATAGCAAAAAGGTCTTTGATTCAACAGAAAAGATTGAGTCACGGGCAGAAAAAGAACTTCAAGCAGTACCCGACGATTTTCCGATTGGCAATATTTCTTATACGACTTATGCAACATCGACCAAAGTTGATGCAATAATGCTTATTGGCGAATACAAAGAACAACCGACTGTTGGAGAGACTAAAACTATTGTTCCTTGGGGTTATATGGGAGATATATGGACTCCCCTGCCACCAAACAATGTAGACACAAGTTGTCCTGCATTGACAAATCCCTCTATCATGTATTATAATGACCAATTCTATATCTTCGGAGAAGACTTCGAATCATTTTATGTTTCCAAGGCAGGTATCGCATGGAAAAAAGCAAATAAGAAATTCGATTTCCCCTATCAGGATTGGAGTGAATCCGATTTTAAGCCAAGTACCGAAAAGCCTGAATTTAGAGGAAGAAAAACTTATTCGTCTGTAATTGATACTGAAAATAATAATATCTTTATCCTTTTCAGTAAGGGCGAGGCTAGCTTTGAAGAAGAAGTTGAAGACGAAGAAGACACTACGAGAGCTACCAAGACACACAGTTACCCTTATGGCTCTGAAGTGTGGAGTGGTCGTCTGAATCAACTATGGTTTGACTTGGATCCAGAACATGCCGGTCAATAATAAAACGTATACGTTTAAAATAAGAAGATGTCCTATATAGAACAAATAGACAAAACTCGGATACCCCAACACGTAGCCATCATCATGGACGGCAACGGACGATGGGCAAAGCAACGAGGGGAAGAACGTACTTACGGTCACCGTGCAGGCGCAGAAACGGTACAGAAAATTATCGAAGACGCAGCCCGCTTGGGAGTGAAGTATCTGACTTTATACACCTTCTCTACCGAGAACTGGAATCGACCGCAAGAAGAAGTAGCGGCTCTGATGAATCTATTGCTAGATTCTATTGAAGAAGAGACACTGATGAAAAACGATATTCGCTTCAAGATTATTGGTGATTTCAAGAAATTACCGGATGAAGTTCAGAAAAGTTTGGCATCATGCATAGAACATACGGCAGGGAATACAGGTATGTGCCTGGTATTGGCTCTTAGTTACTCTTCCCGTTGGGAAATAACTGAAGCAGTCCGCCAAATAGCGACACAGGTTAAAAAGGGAGAACTATCTCCCGAACAAATAACAGATGAGTGCATCGTATCCCATCTGGAAACAAAATTTATGCCCGACCCTGATTTATTAATCCGTACGGGAGGAGAAATCCGACTAAGCAACTACCTGCTATGGCAATGCGCTTATTCGGAACTCTATTTTTGTGATACCTTTTGGCCGGACTTCGACAAAGAAGAATTCTACAAAGCCATTTACGAATATCAGCAACGGGAGCGCCGCTTCGGCAAAACCAGTGAACAAATCAGCTAACATAACTCGAAACATCAAATTATAACATAAATGCATTATCGTATTTCCTATCTATTCATAACGTTTATCTGCCTGTGTTGCTTTGCGACAACAGGTATTGCGCAAAATGCCAATACTGATGAAGACTCGAAACCTGTCATCTTATACTCCGGAACACCCAAAAAGTATGAGATAGCGGACATAAAGGTCGAAGGCGTGAAGAATTACGAAGACTATGTATTGATTGGACTATCAGGACTATCGGTAGGACAAACAATCACTGTGCCGGGTGACGAAATCACCGGAGCAATCAAACGTTATTGGCGTCATGGCTTGTTCTCAAACGTACAAATCACAGCCGAGAAAGTGGAAGGCAACAAAATCTGGTTAAAGATCAGTCTGACACAGCGTCCACGTATCTCTGACGTACGTTATCATGGTGTCAAGAAGTCCGAACGTACTGATTTGGAAGGCAAATTAGGTATGGTGAAAGGTATGCAGATTACCCCGAATACCGTAGACCGCGCCAAGACATTGATCAAACGTTACTTCGACGATAAAGGATTTAAGAATGCAGAAGTCATCATTTCACAGAAAGACGATCCTTCCAGTGAGAATCAGGTAATTGTCGACATTGACATTGATAAAAAGGAAAAAATCAAAGTTCACGCTATCGAAATCGTTGGTAACTCCGCCATCAAAGCTTCCAAGCTGAAACGGGTGATGAAGAAAACCAATGAGAAAGGTAAACTTCGCAACTTGTTCCGCACAAAGAAATTCGTGCCTGAGAACTACGAAGCAGACAAGCAACTTATCATCGACAAGTATAATGAGTTGGGATACCGTGATGCCATGATCGCAAAAGACAGCATCGCACAATACGATGAAAAGACAGTTAATGTATATCTGAACATAGACGAAGGACAGAAATATTATCTCCGCAATGTAACCTGGGTAGGTAACACCCTTTACCCTTCCGAACAGTTGAACTATTTACTTCGCATGAAGAAGGGAGATGTATATAACCAAAAGTTACTAGGTGAACGTACTTCAACGGATGATGATGCTATCGGTAACTTATATTATAACAACGGTTACCTGTTCTACAACCTCGACCCTGTGGAAGTTAATATTGTCGGTGACTCTATCGACCTCGAAATGAGAATCTATGAAGGTCGTCAGGCTACTATCAACAAGATCAACATCAGTGGTAACGACCGTTTGTATGAAAACGTTGTTCGCCGTGAGCTCCGTATTCGTCCGGGACAACTGTTCAGCAAGGAAGACCTGATGCGTTCTTTACGTGAAATCCAGCAGATGGGACACTTTGACCCTGAAAAACTGCAACCGGACATTCAACCGGATCCGATGAACGGAACTGTTGACATAGGCTTGCCGTTGACATCCAAAGCAAACGACCAGGTAGAATTCTCTGCTGGTTGGGGACAAACCGGTATTATCGGTAAATTGAGTCTGAAGTTCACCAACTTCTCTGTTGCCAACTTGCTGCATCCGGGTGAAAACTACCGTGGTATCCTGCCGCAAGGTGACGGACAAACATTGACCATCAGCGGACAGACGAATGCTAAATACTACCAATCATATAGTATTTCATTCTTCGACCCCTGGTTTGGAGGAAAACGCCCGAATTCATTCTCTTTATCGGCATTCTTCTCTGTACAGACTGATATTAGCAGCCGTTACTATAACTCCAGTTACTTCAACAACTATTACAATAGTATGTATAGCGGTTACGGTGGCTATGGTATGTATAACTATGGCAACTACAACAACTACGAAAACTATTATGACCCTGACAAATCAATCAAGATGTGGGGACTTTCAGCAGGTTGGGGTAAACGTCTGAAATGGCCGGATGACTATTTCACACTCTCTGCAGAGTTGGCTTATCAACGCTATAACTTGAGCGACTGGCAATATTTCCCGGTAACCAACGGTAAATGTAATGACCTCAGTATCTCATTGACTTTGGCACGTAACTCTATTGACAATCCGATCTTCCCGCGTACTGGTTCCGATTTCTCATTGTCAGTTCAGTTCACTCCACCGTATTCGTTGATGGATGGCAAGGACTATAAAGGATATTACAGATCAGACGGTAGCATTACCCAGGACAACATGAATAAACTTCACAGATGGGTAGAGTACCACAAATGGAAATTCAAAGGAAAAACATATACTCCGTTGATGGATCCGGTTGCTCATCCCAAGTGTCTTGTATTGATGACACGCACAGAGTTCGGTTTGCTGGGCCACTATAACGAATACAAGAAATCACCGTTCGGTACATTCGATGTAGGTGGCGACGGTATGACCGGTTATTCAACCTATGCTACAGAAAGTATTGCTCTGCGTGGTTACGAAAACAGCTCATTGACCCCATACGGTTCCGAAGGTTATGCTTATGCACGTCTCGGTATCGAATTAAGATATCCGTTGATGCTGGAAACAAGTACTAACATTTATGTGTTAGGTTTCCTAGAAGCAGGTAACGCATGGCATGATATCAAGAAATTCAATCCGTTCGAGTTGAAACGTTCTGCCGGTGTCGGTGTTCGTATCTTCTTGCCGATGATTGGTATGATGGGTATCGACTGGGGTTACGGTTTCGATAAAGTATTTGGTTCTAAACAATATGGCGGAAGTCAATTCCACTTTATCTTAGGACAAGAATTCTAATGTATCACAAAAAACTAAACGTCATGAGAAAGTCTGTTCTATTAATCATGTTGTTGTTTGCCGTCGGAATGGCAGCAAACGCACAAAAATTTGCACTGATCGATACGGAATATATTATGAAGAATATTCCGGCTGCTCAAAGCGCCAATGAGCAAATGCAAGAAGCTACGAAGAAATATCAGGGTGAAGTAGAAACTCTGGCAAAGGAAGCACAAAAGATGTTCCAGGATTACCAGACAAAATCATCCACTCTATCTGCCGCCCAAAAGACAAAGAAAGAGGATGAAATCGTAGCCAAAGAAAAAGAAGCGGCCGAACTGAAACGCAAATATTTCGGCCCTGAAGGCGAATTAGCCAAGATGAGAGAGAAGCTGATTTCGCCGATTCAGGATGACATCTATGAAGCAGTGAAAGCTGTATCGCAACAGCATGGATATGACATGGTAGTCGACAGAGCCTCTGCTGCAGGTATAATTTTTGCAAATCCACGTATAGATATTAGTGATGAAATCCTAAGAAGATTAGGATATTCAAATTAATTTCATACATTTGCAACTGGAAATAACTAAAAAAACATTCAAATAAATTATAGAACTATGCTAAAAAAAATCGCACTTGTAATGTTGCTTGCACTCCCAATGGGTGTATTTGCACAGAACCTGAAATTCGGTCATATTAATGCACAGGAGATTATCACTGTGATGCCTGAATTTACTAAGGCACAAAACGACATCCAAACATTGGAAAAACAACTCACTGCCGAACTTCAAAGAACTCAGGAAGAATTCAATAAGAAATATCAGGAATTCCAGCAAGCTATCGCTAAGGATTCTCTTCCGGCCAATATCGCGGAAAGAAGACAGAAAGAGTTGCAGGATATGATGCAGAGACAAGAACAATTCCAACAGGATGCACAGCAGCAAATGGCGAAAGCTCAGAATGACGCAATGGCTCCTATCTATCAGAAGTTGGACAATGCTATCAAAGCTGTAGGTGCCGCTGAAGGTGTAATCTACATCTTCGACCTTGCAAGAACTCCGATTCCTTACGTTAACGAGTCACTAAGCATTAACTTGACCAATAAGGTTAAAGCAAATCTGGGTATCAAATAAGATTTCTCGCCAAGAGAAAGAAATACTAAAAGCGAAAGCGAAAGAAGTTTAAACTTCTTTCGCTTTCGCTTTTTTTGGTGTACATTTGCGTATATAAATCCTGTTTGTCATGAATCAACATCTATCGCATATACCCGGCCCTATCGGAGTGTTCGACTCCGGCTACGGTGGCCTGACTATCCTGGACAAGATAAGAGAAGCATTGCCTGAATATGACTATATCTACTTGGGCGACAATGCACGTGCTCCTTACGGGACACGCTCTTTTGAAGTCGTGTACGAGTTCACCCGGCAAGCTGTCAACAAACTATTCGACATGGGCTGTCATTTGGTCATATTGGCCTGCAACACAGCTTCCGCCAAGGCACTACGTAGCATTCAGATGAATGACTTACCGAAAATTGACCCGGCACGCCGTGTGCTCGGCGTGATTCGTCCCACCGTAGAATGTATCGGAGATATTAGTAAGAACCGGCATATCGGTGTACTGGCAACAGCAGGTACCATCAAATCCGAATCTTACCCTTTGGAAATACATAAGCTGTTCCCGGATATTCAGGTAAGCGGAGTGGCATGCCCGATGTGGGTATCATTGGTAGAAAACAACGAATCGCAAAACGATGGAGCCGATTACTTCATCCGCAAATATATAGACCAGCTACTCTCAAAAGATCCACAAATAGACACCGTCATTCTCGGATGCACCCACTTCCCTCTCCTTCTTCCTAAAATCCGACAATACATTGCCAATGACATCAGCGTAATCTCACAAGGAGAATATGTAGCGGAAAGCCTGAAAGATTATTTGAGAAGACATCCGGAAATGGACGCAAAGTGCACAAAGAACGGAAATTGCCAGTTTTACACCACAGAGGCGGAAGAGAAATTCTCCGAATCAGCGTCTACATTCCTAAACCGACAAATTAGTGTGAAACACATCACACTCGAATAAATTTTAAGAGAAGAATAACCTTTTGTCTTTCTTTTTTGTTATATTTGTAGAAAACAACCCTAATACCATACAATCATGAAAGAAGAAGATTATAGCAAGTCAATAGAAGTATTCTCCGGTTCTCCATGGGAAGCCGAAATCATCAAAGGGTTATTAGAGAGTAATAATATCCGTTGCGTCATCAAAGACGGGATTATGGGGACACTAGCTCCCTACATCGCTCCTGCTGTTTCTATCCTTGTCACCGAGGAAGAATACGAGGCAGCCACCGAACTTATCAGAAGCCGGGACGAGAAAGATAGCGACTAATTCGTTCCAGGCCTTCTTTGATATTCTTTTCAGCCTGTTTTGGTTACATATCGACAAAAAGTCCTATATTTGTGCTTTCAAATCGTTAGTAAAGATGAAACAGGAATTTACACGAATCGCAGTAAAAGTAGGAAGCAATGTATTGGCACGCCGCGATGGAACGCTGGATGTAACCCGCATGTCGGCACTTGTCGACCAAATAGCGGAATTACATAAATCCGGTGTGGAAATTATTATGGTTTCTTCGGGAGCCGTCGCTTCCGGACGCAGCGAAATACACCCGCAAAAGAAACTTGACAGTGTAGACCAGCGTCAGCTATTTTCTGCCGTCGGACAGGCAAAGCTAATCAATCGCTACTACGAACTATTTCGTGAACACGGCATCGCTGTCGGTCAGGTGCTGACAACGAAAGAGAATTTCGGTACCCGCCGCCATTATCTGAATCAAAAGAACTGCATGACGGTGATGCTCGAAAATAACGTCATTCCTATTGTCAATGAAAACGATACCATTTCTGTCAGTGAGCTGATGTTCACGGACAATGACGAGCTGTCCGGACTCATCGCTTCCATGATGGATGCGCAAGCACTTATCATTTTAAGCAATATCGACGGCATTTATAATGGTTCTCCTGCCGATCCCAATTCTTCCGTCATCCAGGAAATCGGTCATGGCAAAGATTTATCCAACTATATCCAGGCATCCAAGTCCAGTTTCGGTCGGGGTGGTATGTTGACAAAAACAAATATCGCCCGTAAAGTAGCCGATGAAGGAATTACAGTCATCATCGCCAACGGGAAACGTGACAATATTCTGGTAGACTTGCTCCAACGTCCCCAAAATACACTTTGTACACGTTTCATCCCTTCTAAAGAACCGGTATCCAGTGTCAAAAAATGGATTGCACATAGTGAGGGATTTGCAAAAGGAGAAATTCATATCAATGAATGCGCCACGGAAGTACTAAACTCAGAGAAAGCTGTCAGCATACTTCCGATTGGGATTACACATATCGAAGGAGAATTTGAAAAAGACGATATCGTACGCATCATGGACTTTCAGGGAAACCAAATAGGCGTAGGAAAAGTAAACTGTGATTCAAAGCAGGCGCAAGAGGTCATTGGCAAACACGGAAAGAAGCCGGTGGTGCACTATGATTATTTGTATATCGAATAAAAAGAGTATCAACCGAACGATATAAAACAAACTGCCCATAGAAATACGAAACACTTTATTTGCAATAAATTATTAATAGCAGTATATTTGTTCCCTGAAACAAACAATATAACCTCATGCTATTAAAACATTGGCATTTTACACTTATTATATTCATCTTCTTAACCACCTCCTGCGAGGGTGACAAGAATGAAACCACAGTAGACTCAACTCTGCTATTTCCTGTCGGCAAAGAGTTTAATGTAAGTCTGGACATCGCCCCTTTTCTTGAAGTGGACGAGCAGCCATTAGGACGTTCGGTTGCTTCCAGCCTACCCGGTGGATTATATGCAGTCAACGTATTTTGGAAAGGAAAAAGCCTGACTTCTTTTCAGCCTTATGCATCCGGTCTTTTCGACGATCCTTACAGAGTGGAAATAGGGTTAATCGAAGGATATACCTACCGGTTTGATTGCAGTTTCTTAGATTATAAAGACGCCCCATACTGCAAAGTGGAAAATGACATTCCTCTTTATGGTCTTCCTTTCTCATGCTCTCCCTCAAAAGGAATGGACGGACGTATCACCAATGACTTATTGATTTCAATTAACCCTCTAAATATCAATCAGTCATTCTACCAACATATATACAAAGGTGAAATGCAAATGAAACAGGATAGTACAAGTACTCATCCCACCGTTAAGCGCTTTTTCGGCAGCCAGCAGATGGAGTTCTTGACTCCGGGTACCAACACTTCCGTTTCCATCTCATTAAAACGTGCCTATTACTCGGTACAATTCACCACAAACGAGTTAAATCCCGGTGATTCTATCAAAATCACAGCAACTGATATTTCACCGCTATATCTATTATACTCTCCCGACGGAACATCAAAATCGGAAGAACGAATCATTTCAATGTACGACATATCAGATTATTATACAGCAAGGCTAAAGGATGATGAGACAATCGGGTTCACCATCACCTACCGCCCGGCTGACGAAGAAGAATGGTATACCATATACGCTGACCAAGGTCTTAAGATGAGAAGAAACAAAAAGAACATAATCAAAATAACCAAGATAGACAAATTTATAAATAATGCTACCATCTCTTTCGGTGAGAACGCCGAAATGGAAGAAGCAGAACAGGAAATCGGGAAATAATCAATCACATCAAAGTTGAACAACTACTAAAAAACATTCATATGAAAATCAAACATCTTATGATTACAGGCTGCCTATTCACAGCTTTCACCTTACAGTCATGTATTGAAGAGAAAAATCTGTATCAGGAGCCGCCCACTACTTATTCGGAACTGAACTTAAAACTAGACGGAGACTACCTTATCACTGAATTGCCGATGTCACGTTCCACAAAGTCGTCTGTAATTGATGAAAGTAAAACAATAGTAGGAATCGCCATATCCATGACACCTAAAGAAGGAGCAAATCCGACTTCAAAGCCATATGCCTATGGAATATTTCAATTAGACAAAGCCAAGAACTCTGAAAATTTAAAAATAAGGGTCATCGACGGATATACGTATCGCATATCCTGCTCCATGATAGCCAACGCAAAGGATTCCATACGAATGGAAGATGGCGGTTTTGCAGCTCCGTTCGATTTAGAGCGCAACGGAAAAATCAAAGGAGAATGCTTGAATAAGTTCCTTACTGCCGAACAAGTAGACGGAGTTAAATTCTTATACAATATCGAAAACCCTAAAATACAAACAAAGAGCGAAGGACAAGACAAGTGTGGCCGCCCATTCATCGAACGTTATCATGGACTAATAGACAAGTTGAACGTTACAGACGGAATGGAAAATCCGATTATGCTCTATCGCCGTTTTTTCGGAGTCAAGTTCAAACAAACAGGTTTGGAAAGCGGACAGCTCAGAATACAATTGGACGATGCACCAAGTATTTATTTGGATGCGAGTGGAGATATTCACAAAACAGTTGAATCAGAGTTGAAAATGGTCAGCATGAAAAATCTGACAGCAAACATACCTACCGGCGTTAACCAGCACTTGACCGAAAACATTAAAGTGACAGTCTATTGGAAAAAGAATCCGGAAGAGGATGAAAAACAAATAATCAACAGTACCATTACTTTTAAAAGGAACTATATACACAGCATTGCATTAACCAATATTGACCATATAGGAACACCGGGCAATATAGGAATCGAAATAGAAGAAGGAGAAATGGGAGAAGATCCCGGACAAGACCTTCCATGGCAAGGGGATAATTTCTAATAATAACCTTTCATACAAATAGTTTCAGCGAATCAAGCCAGTGCGGAAATGAGTTGAAATATAATTTCAGCTACTCTACTAGAGAATTAAAAAGTGGAATTTTGCTGTCACCTGTCACATCTTTACATTTAAGTCTTTGATTGTGAATAAGTAATGATGTGACAGCAACATGTGACAACACGGTGACAGCATTTCTGTTGTCACCTCTTCTTCCTCTTTTAAAAGCAAGTTTCAAGTTAGTTTCCTTGCCTGAAACTTTAGTTTCGCACCGAAGAAACTAGAGTTTCAAGCAAAGGAAACAGTTGTTTCAAGTAATTGAAACTAGAGTTTCAAGCGTATGAAACTTTGGTTTCAAGCATGTGAAACTCTAGTTTCATCCCATGAAACCAACAGTTTAAAGGCATGAAACGAATATCCCCTACGGTTAAAAAACATAAAGCTATGCAGCTTGCGACTCTCAAGAAAGAGAAAAGGAAGAGAAGAAAGAAAAAAAGAAGAGAAATGGTGACACCACTTCTGCCGTCACCGTGCTGTCACATGCTACTGTCACGTCCTTACTCACTCGCAATCAAAGGTTTAAATGCAAAGATGTGACAGGTGACAGCAAATTTTCACTTTGTAATCACATTGTAAGAGAAGAAGGAAACATAAATATTCTCCAAATCTATTTTAAACTCTGATTTAAAAGAGAGCATTATAAATAACTACCCAACATTTATTTTGTTTTTCAACGAGTTTTATTCACATCATTCACTATATTTGCATAGTTTATCTTTCCATTTAATGCAAAAAAGGAGCAAATGACTACAGATTTAAACGAAACCTTTGCTGCCGTGCAGGCAGCAAGTCGGGAATTAGCCTTGCTGAATGATGATACCATCAATCAGATTTTAAATGCAGTGGCTGACGCAGCGGTTGCAGAAACGTCTTTCATTCTTACAGAGAATGAAAAAGATCTCGCACGAATGGACAAAAATGATCCGAAGTACGACCGGTTGAAATTGACGGAAGAGCGTTTGAAAGGTATTGCGGCGGATACACGTAATGTAGCTACACTCCCCTCTCCTTTGGGTAGGGTGCTGAAAGAGACTGTCCGCCCGAATGGGATGAAGTTGACAAAGATCAGCGTACCTTTCGGAGTAATAGGGATTATTTACGAAGCTCGCCCTAATGTCAGTTTCGACGTATTCTCTCTTTGCCTGAAGAGCGGGAATGCTTGCGTGCTGAAAGGAGGAAGTGACGCTGACTGTTCCAATCGGGCTATTATCCGTGTGATTCATGAAGTATTGAAAAGATTCAATGTCAATCCCCATATTGTAGAACTGCTTCCGGCAGACAGAGAAGCTACGGCAGCGCTACTAAATGCAGTAGGCTATGTTGATTTGATTATCCCCAGGGGAAGTAGCGGGCTTATCAATTATGTACGCGAAAATGCAAGGATTCCCGTTATTGAAACAGGGGCTGGTATTTGCCATACTTACTTTGATGAGTTTGGAGACGTAAGTAAGGGGGAGGATATTATCCATAATGCCAAGACACGCAGGGTGAGTGTATGTAATGCGTTGGACTGTACTATCGTGCACGAGAAAAGACTGGCTGAACTTCCTGTACTTTGCGAGAAATTGAAAGACAGCCATGTGATTATTTATGCGGATCAGCAGGCTTATCAGGCATTAGAAGGGCGCTATCCTGCCGAACTCTTGCAGCATGCGAAGGCAGAAAGTTTCGGAACGGAGTTTCTGGATTACAAAATGGCCGTCAAGACTGTGAAGAGCTTTGAAGATGCCTTGGGGCATATTCAGGAAAATAGTTCGAAGCATAGCGAATGTATCATCACGGAAAACAAGGAACGTGCGGCGCTGTTTACAAAGATAGTAGATGCCGCTTGTGTATATACTAATGTGTCCACCGCTTTCACCGACGGAGCACAATTCGGCTTAGGAGCCGAAATAGGTATCAGCACGCAGAAACTGCATGCACGGGGCCCGATGGGACTGGAAGAAATCACTTCTTACAAGTGGATCATCGAAGGAGATGGACAGACAAGATGGTAGAATGAATTCATAAGACAATAACGAATTAATGATAGATAAAATGAAGAAATTTACTTGTGTACAGGACATCGGCGATTTAAAATCGGCCCTTGCAGAAGCATTTGAAATCAAGAACGATCGCTTCAAATATGTAGAACTGGGTAGGAATAAGACATTAATGATGATCTTCTTCAATTCCAGCCTGCGCACCCGTCTCAGCACACAGAAAGCTGCGCTTAATCTGGGGATGAACGTTATGGTGCTGGATATCAACCAAGGCGCCTGGAAATTGGAGACCGAACGAGGCGTTATCATGGATGGTGACAAGCCGGAACATTTATTAGAGGCTATTCCTGTAATGGGATGCTACTGTGATATAATCGGAGTACGTTCGTTCGCCCGTTTCGAGAATCGTGATTTTGACTATCAGGAAACGATTCTGAATCAATTCATCCAACACTCGGGACGTCCGGTATTCTCCATGGAGGCTGCAACCCGCCATCCGCTACAGAGTTTCGCTGACTTGATTACAATTGAAGAGTATAAGAAAACTCCACGTCCGAAAGTGGTCATGACCTGGGCACCGCATCCCCGTCCATTGCCGCAGGCCGTTCCAAATTCTTTTGCGGAATGGATGAACGCTACCGATTATGATTTTGTCATTACCCACCCTGAAGGATACGAACTGGCTCCCGAATTTGTAGGAAATGCCAAGGTAGAGTATGACCAGATGAAGGCTTTTGAAGGAGCCGACTTTGTATATGCTAAAAATTGGGCTGCTTATGCAGGCGATAATTACGGACAGATATTGAGCAAAGACCGCGCATGGACAGTAAGCGACCGCCAGATGGCCGTCACCAACAATGCTTATTTCATGCACTGCCTGCCGGTTCGCAGAAATATGATTGTCACGGATGATGTCATTGAAAGTCCGCAATCAATCGTCATTCCGGAAGCTGCAAACCGTGAAATCTCGGCAACAGTCGTTCTGAAGAAATTATTGGAAGGACTGGAATAAGTAAGACAAATAAATAAGGCACGGATTACGCGAACCAACACGCTTTTTAAAAGACAACCTATTCAAAACCGTGAAATCCGCGTAATCCGTGCCTAGATTATGACTAGCACTTCTTATTACTTATTTTTCAACATCCTTACCATTCGCCTGCCAGGAATTGAATCCCTTATCGAGGTCAAAGACTTTATAGCCTTTCGCGCCCAGAATAGCAGCAGCCTTCTTGCTTCGTTTGCCACTACGGCAATATACAGCCACCGGTCTGTCTTTCTGCAATAACGAGTCTGCCATTGCGGCAAAAGAATCATCCATCACATTGATATTAATCGTTTTTGCAATATGCCCTTCCGAATATTCGGCCAATGTGCGGACATCCAGGCGCTGTATATCCTCATTCTGAATAAGAGTATCGAAATCCTCTACATTCATTGACTGAAAGTCCCCTTTCTGCTGACAGGAGAAGAGGGAAGAAAGAAATAAAAATATTCCCACGATTAGTTGATTCATTTTAAACATATATACTCAATTCTTCAATTCAGTTCCGGGATATAGTCAAATCCGGGATTACAATATTTGTCTGACTCTTCGCCAGTCCCGTCCTCACCGTATTTGTAATATTTAAACTTAATCTTTATCGCCCGGTCAGGATTTTCCGCATCTACGTATTTCTCCAAAGGAACAGAGATATAAGCGCGTCGGTTGTAATACTCCGCATCACTGTTCGCATCATGATATAATAACATATTTACAATGCCTTTTGTTTCCAGTTCGGATACATCTTCCACTATGCCGAATACATGTCCCTTGCCGGTGCTGACTTTCAGATTCAAAATCATATTCAGATAATTTCGTCCAAGCCAAATGCTGACCATCTCTACAGGATCAGTCTTTACGCCGTCTTTATAAACCGGATCATCTTCCGGTTTGGGCTCCGGCGTCATAAGTGACTGCAAAGAATAAATACGGACACCGCCCGTCAGCAGTTCATAATTACTCATTACACGTCTGGAAGTATTCGGAGAAATAGCAGACTTTGTACGGTCTTCCAATACAGGCAACGACTCCCCTTTATCGGGGATAAGCGTCTGTATGCTACCATCCTCACCGGACACTACTGTAACAAATTCCAGTTGCACCGAAGGATAATAATAGTCGTCATCTCCACAAGCAGTCATCAGGAATAGCAATCCCCACAACCAGACTATATGTAATTTACTTCTTCTCATTGGCAGGCAGCTAAATGATTTACTAACGGATTGGAATACATCAATAACAACTTCTCACGCAAAAACTCCTCATCCTTATTCGGAATCTTTATCTTACCCAATTGTTGCTCAATATAGTTTATAAACCGTTGTTTCTCTTCTTCGGTATAGTTAGACGCAAACTTCGTCGTACCGTTCAGCAAATCGTAAGCCACATAATTACCCGGATAAATACGGTAGTTACGATGGATTCTACGGTCGAGACAAGAAGAAATACGGGCAAACAGTTCCGGTTTAGGCAATGAACGATCCAGACGTTGCAACTCATCATTCAGACAGGGGGCAACCTGGAAATGGACTCTGCCCTTATATCCGAACAGACCAGTCTGCATATTAATCAAATCGTCCTGCGTGGTCTTCTTATATCCTTCTACGTCCCTTTTCAATTGAAATTCCTGCGCTTTCAGAAAATCACAAGGGTCATATTCATATGAAATGGCAAGCGGAGCAATGTTCATTTCCATCAGACGCTCTACCAAATCACCTTCACCACCCATTGCCAGCATCTTCAGGACACTATCCTGTGTACGGTCATTGGAGTCTTTCGCACGCCCTTCACGCTGCGCAACCCAGATAGACTGTTTTTTCTGCGAAATGGTGTAATGCATATAACGTGACATCCGTGCCGAGGATTCAAGCATCTGCCGCATGGTCAATGTCCGCTGCACAATAAAGGATTTGTTGACACGAACCAGTTTCTTAATCCAGGGATAAATCAGCAGATTATCCCCAATCGCAATTTCCACGGTATCCATTCCCTGATCGATCAGCAAAATGGAAAGGAAACCCGAATCAAGGATAATATCCCTATGATTTGACATATAAGTATAGGCTTTGCTCTTGTCCGGTATAGCAGTGTGGTCAAGGGTCAATCCGGCCGTATGGTCGGCAGCGATCTTCCACAAAATGCCATAGCAGAATGCTTCCTGGAAATCCAGTTTTGTCTTACAAGCACGCATTTTCTGCGCCAGAAGTTCGAATGGGACGTTCGGTATAGCTCCTGTGGCGGCTTTCTGAAAAGCCGGATCAGCAATCAGTTCCTCAAAGATTTGAGGAAGCTCCTCATCATTATAAGGGCGAATATCATTAAACTCTGTCAGATCCATAACGCGATTAAAATTTGTTTTCAATAATATCGGTCATCACATCCTTTATCTCCAGTCCGGCAGCACGCACTTGCTGGGGTATAAAGCTGGTAGCAGTCATTCCCGGAGTTGTATTCACTTCGAGAAGGTTAAGCTTTTCACCGGCAGTCACTATATAATCCACACGGATAATGCCGGAGCAACCCAATATGTCATAGATAGCCGAAGTCAGCATCTGCACACGTCCGGTCAGTTCGTCCGAAATACGCGCAGGTGTGATTTCATCTACCTGACCATTGTATTTTGCATCGTAATCAAAAAACTCATTGTGCGTCACCACTTCCGTAGGCGGGAATACCACCGATTTCTCTTTGGTCTTATAGCAACCGCAAGTCAGCTCCGTTCCTTCCATAAATGCTTCTACAAGCACTTCTTCCGCTTCTCCGAAAGCCTTAACAATGGCAGGTTGGATTTGTTCTTTCGTTTTTACTTTCGTAACGCCGAAGCTCGAACCGCCCAGACTGGGCTTGATGAAGCAGGGCAAACCTATTTTTTCGATCACGTCTTCATCGGAAACCGATTGTCCACGGCGCAGCAGCAGTGATTCGGCAATGCGCACCCCAAAAGCTTTCAGATACTGGTTGCAGGCAAATTTATCGTAAGTAATGGCAGCAGCCAGTACCCCGCAGCAAGAATACGGAATACGCATCATGTCGAAATAACCTTGCAGGCGGCCATCCTCACCCGGTGTGCCATGAATGGTGATATAGGCAAAATCGAACACCACCTTTTCCGTTCCGTTCGTAAAACTAAAATCATTTCTGTCCACCGGAATTCGTTTTCCGTCCGGCAATTGTACTTCCCAGCGACGGCCTTCCATCTCCACAATGTACAAATTATACTTTTCCTTATCTATAAAGGAATAAATACCCTGTGCGCTACGCAGGGAAACTACGATTTCAGAGGTATCTCCCCCTGCTACGATAGCAATGTTGCGTTTCATTCTAATTCTCTATTACTGATATAGCCTCTCCACTTCTCGATAAGCCGGGTCATGTCATCCGGAAGTTCGGAAGTAAAGTGCATCTCTTCACCTGTGACGGGATGCACAAATCCCAACGTCATGGCATGCAAAGCCTGCCGGGGACAAGTGTCAAAGCAATTATTTACAAACTGTTTATATTTACTGAAATGAGTTCCTTTCAGTATCTCATGGCCGCCATAGCGTTCGTCATTGAACAGCACATGGCCGATATGTTTCATATGAACACGAATCTGATGTGTACGCCCTGTTTCCAGAATACATTCCACAAGAGTGACGTATCCCAACCGTTCCAATACGCGATAATGGGTTACGGCGTGCTTGCCTACTGTCGGGTCGGACATCACCGCCATCTGCATCCTGTCTCTCGGGTTGCGGGCGATATTGCCAATGATGGTTCCTTCATTCTGTTCTACAATTCCCCATACCAAGGCGCGATACTTGCGTTTGGTCGTTTTATTAAAGAATTGGAGTCCAAGGTTTGTTTTCGCATCCGGCGTTTTGGCAATCACCAGTAATCCCGAAGTGTCTTTGTCAATCCGGTGAACAAGTCCGACATGCGGGTCGTTCGCGTCATAATCGGGATTATCCTTCATGTGCCAGGCAAGGGCATTGACCAGTGTACCGTGGTAATTCCCGTGTCCCGGATGCACTACCAGTCCTGCAGGTTTGTTCACAACCATCAGGTACGGGTCTTCATAAACGATAGTAAGGGGGATATCCTCAGGAATAATTTCATTTTCATAGCGCGGACGATCCATCATCACCGTGATGACGTCCAACGGCTTCACTTTATAGCTACTTTTCACCGGTTTGCCGTTAGCCATAACGAATCCGTCTTCGGCAGCTTTTTGGATACGGTTGCGCGAAGCATTGACAATACGTTCGAACAGATATTTGTCGACTCTGACCATCGCCTGACCTTTGTCTACAACCACACGGAAGTGTTCGTAAAGTTGGGCTTCGTCACCGACAGGTTCTATATCATCCAAGTCATTTTCCAGTCCGTCCGGAAGTTCTTCCTCTATCATGTGAGTCTGTTTCTGTTATTTATCAATTAAAACCAACTGTCGTCTTGAACAGGTGATGTTTCCGATGCCACAGGCTTTTCCGTATCCGCATCGGTATCTATGGAGTCTTCTTCGGTCATATCGCCTGCTCCGTCTCCGACCATTAACGTCAGGGAAGCACCCATAGGTATTTTTTCTCCTGCTGTCAACTGGCGTCCCTGATACTTCACACCATACACCCAGTCTTTCTCGCCATGTATCAACTGAATTTCAGTCAGCTTGAAACCGGCACTCTGCAACTTGGCTTCCGCCTGCCGAAGCGAACTATTATCAGCGACATCAGGAATGACGCGCAAAGGAATATCCAATGTATTGACCGTCAGGTAGACAGTACGGCCTTCTTTTACTTTTTCTCCAACTCCCGGCTTCAGATCGAGAATAATACCTGCCGCCTCATCCTTCACATACTTGGTGTCGGAAATCACACATACCAGCCCGTGATTGCGGAACATTTTTGTGGCTTCTTCCACCGTCATACCTTTCACATCAGGCACCATGACTGTCTCACCATGATGTGTATGTATATCGAGCCATTTCAACACACCGAATACCATCACTATCACCACCACAATCATGGCGATAATATTCAACCAGAAAAATTTATTTGTTTTAAAAGAAAAGAATTCTTTAATAGTCATACGCATTGCTGTTAATATGCGCCAAAGATACGACAAAATAGTTGAATTTATGAAAAGTAGGCGATGAAAAATGTCCTCATTTACGATGCAAGGACACTAATCATCGCCAGAATTGCTGCAACTATAATCCCCACTCCTATAGATTTCAACAACCTTATTATGATTATACGGGTTTTCAAGTCCCGGATATATTCTTTCATCGTATATGTTTGCTTATGTTTTTCTATATTCGGCTACAAAGAAAAGCAAAAAACAATAAACGAGTGCCAACAGCGGAGTATTTTAACATTCTATTTTTCAAAAAATCATGGAAACAAAAAAGGCGGAGATCAATTTCTCCGCCTTTTTTGTTTCCATGATGGCAACTGATTACCACTTCTGTCCGTTGTACTCATCAGAAACAGTCAGTTTCTTTCTGCCTTTTGCACGGCGGGCTGCTAACACTCTACGACCGTTAGCGGATGCCATTCTCTCACGGAAACCGTGTTTGTTCTTTCTCTTTCTGTTAGAGGGTTGAAATGTTCTTTTCATTACTGTATCTTGTTTTTATGTTATTATTCTACGTAATCGGGCTGCAAAAATAGGCACTTTTTTTAAATTAACCAAGAGATAACTCATTTTTGCTCAAAAGTTTTTGTGTTTTTTACCGATTTAGATTACTGTTGCACTCGATTTCCTGTGAAAACAATTAAATTACAATAATATAAAAAGAAAAACAGCAGTATGATTAATGCTCAAGACATCAAAAACGGAACTTGTATCCGTATGGACGGAAAGCTCTATTTCTGTATTGAATTCCTGCATGTAAAACCAGGTAAAGGTAACACTTTCATGCGTACTAAACTGAAAGATGTAGTTAGCGGATACGTTCTGGAACGTCGTTTCAACATCGGTGAAAAACTGGAAGATGTACGTGTTGAACGTCGTCCCTACCAATTCTTATATAAAGAAGGAGAAGATTATATCTTCATGAATCAGGAAACTTTTGACCAACACCCTATCGCTCACGATTTGATTAACGGTGTTGACTTCCTGCTCGAAGGTATGGTATTGGATGTAGTTTCCGATGCTTCTACAGAAACTGTACTTTACGCTGATATGCCAATTAAAGTTCAGATGAAAGTAACTTACACAGAGCCAGGATTGAAAGGTGATACAGCTACAAACACATTGAAACCTGCCACTGTAGAATCAGGCGCAACTGTTCGTGTTCCGTTGTTCATCAGCGAAGGCGAAACAATCGAAATTGATACTCGCGACGGTTCTTACGTAGGACGCGTGAAAGCATAATTTACAAGAACATATAAAAATAGCCGGGAGTCATTGGACTTCCGGCTATTTTTATATACATACGGTTCTATTCTTATTTGTATCCTGCCGCTTTGGCAATTCTCTTCGGAATTTCAGTATTGTCTATCTTTTCACCAAACAAGTGAGAACCGGCTCCGATAGCGAATACCGGAACAAAACCTGCAGAGTGTCCGCCGCTTACCCAGCCGACCATAGATATTTCATCCATCACCTCTTTGGCACGTGCAGCCATCGGTTCGCTTTTTGAGTACATGCTTTCTGCAAATACCACCTTATTTTTCACGAATGACTTTTCAAATTCATCACGCAATTTCTTTTCCTGCTCCCAAGAGATAGGAAATTGTTTCCAGAAGCCCATTTCCTCACCAAGGAATGTTTTCATGTCTTCCCAAGTCACTTTATTGCCTTTTGATTTTCTCAATTCGCTGATACGTTGTGAAAGTCCGTCAGCAGAATGTTTCTGATATTGCAATGCTTTCAGGTTCAACGCATACTTTCCTGTACCAAGTACGATACCACCTGTTTCATGGTCGGCAGTGACAACAATTAAAGTTTCTTTCGGGTGCTTCTTATAGAATTCGTAAGCTACCTTAACAGCATCGTCCATATCTTTCACTTCATTGAACACAGTAGCAGCGTCATTAGCATGGCAAGCCCAGTCGATCTTTCCACCCTCTACCATCAGGAAGAAGCCTTTGTTCTTGCCTTTCGTCAGGAAGTCGATAGCGCTTTCGGTAATCTGTGCCAATGTCAAATCACCCTCTTTGCGGTCAATGGCATAAGGCAGGCAGGACGGATTTGCTCCTTCTTCCTGGATAAGAATCATTTTGTCAGCTTTGCCGGCTTTCGCTTTATAGTCATTGTAACCACGCGCCACTGTATATCCTGCTTCTTCAAAAATAGGGAAAATACTCGGAGCCTCTTTCTTGTCAAAAGAGGTATTCGGTTTCAGGAAACCACCGCCTGCATAGAAATCAAAATTAGCCTTCGGTAAGTCAAGGGCAATTTCATAATTCATACCACGGTCCGGTTGGTGTGCGTAAAATGCGGCCGGAGTGGCATGGTCTACACTAACAGAAGTAGTGACACCTACTTTCTTGCCGGCTTTCTTCGCTTTTTCGGCTACTGTCTGAATCGCATTCTTATCTTCTCCTACAGAAATAGCATGATTATACGTTTTCTGCCCCGTAGCCAATGCAGTGCCTGCGGCAGCAGAGTCGGTTACTGAATTTGTCGCAGAGAAAGTAGTTGCCATGGTAGCAACCGGGAATTGAGTGAATAACAAAGGTTCGACACCAATACGTCCGTTTTGAAGTTCGGCCTGGTACATCTCCGTACCATTCACTTGGTTCACTCCCATCCCATCCCCGATGAAATAGAATACGTACTTTGCCTGACCGTTTGCAACAACGGAGATAAGGACAAAGAACAGTGTGTAGATTAACTTTTTCATTTTTTAGTAAGTTTATTATTAGATTAGTCGTCTACAAAGATAGGAAAAAAAAGAAGAAATTAACCGGATGCCATATTACAAATTCATCACATCTTGCTCAAACCTGTCCTTATCACCGGCAGCCTTGTTACGCATCCGGCTACGATAATTATAAATGGTAGCCAGAGAATATCCCAAGAAATGGGCAATCTTGTTACTATCTACCACTCCCAGGCGAATAAGGGCAAAAATACGGAGTTCCGTTGTCAGCAGTTCGTCGGATTTCGGATATATGCGCCCCTCTTCTACCAGCAAATCATTAAAAGCGGTAATGAAATTAGGGAACAGTTTCAGGAAGGACTTGTCGAACTCATTATAAAATTCATTCCGTTCATCACGGATGAACTGCTCGGACTTTATGGCTTTGAACAGGTCTTCGATACGGGATGCCATAGCCAATTTAGCCAATGAACGGCGATAAGTTTCCAGTTTATCCAGATAGTTGACACATCTATCGAGATAACGGGCGATATATACTTCTTTAATTTTCCCCGTTTGTTCTAGTTCTTTGTTTACTGCCTGCATTTGTTTGTTCGCCAAACTTAAATCACGCCGCATGGCAGACAGTTTCTTCATCCAGCGATACAAATAGAAAACGGCAATGAGAAGAAAGAAAGATAGCATACTGACGCTGACAAGCATTGCCTGTGAAACCGCACGTTCTTTTTCTTCCTTCAGTTTATAAGCCTTGTCGATAATAGGAAAAAATTCGGTCACCTCAATAAAACGCAGGCGGGCATTGCAAGCTACGGCGTCTTCCATCGAACAGCTCAGATATTTGTAAGCGCGGTCTACATCGCCCAATTCATACATCAGGTGCGCCAGCTTCTGCAACGAAGCATACTCCCTGACAGAAGATTCCAAATCAGCAATAGCTGTCAATATCAGATAATAGACTTCTTGTTCCGTATCTTTTTTCATCCCATACGCTTCGGACATCGTATAATATATATATACTTTCTGACGCTCGTCGGCCGCATCTTTCAGCGCGTCACCAAGCATCACCAAAGCCGTATCAGCTTTGCCTGTGACGATGCATTGTTCTGCCAATACAATCGTGCGGTTTATTTCCGGCGGCATAATACTTATGATGGAGTCGCGGTATAGATCAGTCTTCTTCAGATATTTCTTCTTTTCTTCCCGATTGGTGGTATAGTCTGCAAGCCAGCCATAGCAGGCACGATACGTCTGATAATAGGACAACAATGTTTGTTCGTCCAACTTCGCCGGATTTATTTTCTCCAGTTCTTCCATGGCTTCAATGTACATTCCCATCACTCCCAATGCCGTGGCGCGGTCAATGATTATCTCGTTTGCTAATTCCGGACGTTCCAGTTGAGGAAGAATCTGCTGTCTCCTATTTATATAATGAAGCGCAGAATCTGCCTGATAATGAAGATAGGCATCGAATAACGAACCATATAACCTATATTTATCAGCAGGAGTAACCGAATGGGCAAGTTGCACTTTCAAAGCATCAATATCCTTCTCTTTCTGAATCTGAAAGGTTTCTTTCTTATTTATAATATCATCCAGCCTTTTAAGAACTGCCGCATTATCTGTCTGTTTTGCAAATAGCAAAATCGGGCAAACTAAAAGAAAAGCGAAGATATAGGTTATATTTCTCATAGGTCACTTTTTAAAGATGTCACAAATATAATGAATATAGTAATGATTATGAAATATACGGTCAAAATAATTTTAATTCCTACTTGTATTTTCTTATAGTCAGTCAGCCGTCAATATCCTCATTGTCAACACAATAATCATCAGAGGTATTTATATTTATATTCTAGTCCCAAAATACTGCATCCTATCCCCCTACATTTGCAACATCGGTTCTCCGAGCAAACATTTAAAATCTATGTTACCATGAAAAAGAATTTTCTATTTGTAATCTTACTTGTACTACTATTCGGTTGCAGTCCTGTATATGCCGCAATTAGTATAAAAAAAGTAGCCCCTACTTTTTGGTGGGCAGGAATGAAAAACCCGGAACTGCAAGTTTTGCTATACGGTGAAGATATAGCGTCTGCAGAAGTCAGCATCTCTTCCCGTGACATCACTCTGCAAGAGGTAGTTAAACAAGAAAATCCGAACTATCTCATTATCTATCTGAATACATCGGAAGCAACTCCGCAGACATTCAATATTATCCTGAAACAAGGTAAAAAACAAACTGCCATTCCTTACGAACTCAAACAAAGAAAGCCGGATGCTTCCGAAGTGGAAGGATTCGACTCCGGCGATGTGCTTTATCTTATTATGCCGGATCGTTTCGCAAACGGTGATCCTTCCAATGACATAATTCCCGGAATGTTGGAAGCGAGAGTAGACCGCAACGATGCCTTTGCCCGCCATGGCGGTGATTTCAAAGGAATAGAAAAGCATATGGATTACATGGCAGATTTAGGAGTGACTAGCATATGGCTGAATCCGATTCAGGAGAATGATATGAAGGAAGGTTCTTATCACGGCTACGCCATCACTGATTATTACCAGGTAGACCGCCGCTTCGGGAGTAACGAGGAATTCCGGAATCTTGTAGACCAGGCACATGCCAAAGGAATGAAAGTGGTAATGGATATGATTTTCAACCACTGTGGAGATGAAAACTATCTGTATAAGGATATGCCTTCCAAAGATTGGTTCAACTTCAAAGGAAACTATGTACAGACGAGCTTCAAGACTGCCACCCAACTAGACCCGTACGCGTCTGATTATGAAAAGAAAATCGCTGTTGACGGTTGGTTCAGCCAGGCTATGCCCGATTTTAACCAACGAAACCGTCATGTAGCTACTTATCTGATTCAGAACAGTATCTGGTGGATAGAGTATGCCGGTATTAACGGAATCCGCCAGGATACACACCCTTATGCAGACTTTGACATGATGGCTCATTGGTGCAAGGC
>NZ_JBCOWR010000010.1:101234-267152 GCF_040918965.1 Bacteroides sp. RTP21281st1_H5_RTP21281_210402
CATATGAACAAAGCCTTTGACGAAGAAACAACCGACTGGAACGGTGGACTGTGCCGGCTTTATGAATACCTGTCACAAGACATCGTCTTTGCCGACCCGATGAACCTGCTGACTTTCCTTGATAATCACGACACTTCCCGTTTCTACCGTTCGGAAGCAGATACCCAAAACCTGAACCGGTACAAACAAGCCTTGGCATTCCTTCTGACAACACGCGGCATTCCGCAGATATATTACGGAACTGAAATCTTAATGGCTGCCGATAAAGCAAACGGTGACGGATTACTTCGATGTGACTTCCCGGGCGGCTGGCAGAACGATACTCATAATTACTTTGAGGCAGCAAACCGCACTCCGCAACAGAATGAAGCTTTCTCTTACTTGAAGAAGCTGCTCCAATGGAGAAAAGGAAACGAAGTCATAGCCAAAGGAAAACTGAAACACTTCGCACCGAATAAAGGCGTATATGCATACGAAAGAAAACTAGGCGACAAATCAGTTGTTGTTTTCCTCAACGGAACAGACCGGGAACAGACTATCGACTTGAATTCTTATCAGGAAATACTGCCCGGCTCTTCCGCATACAATGTATTAGAGGATAAAAAGATGGAGTTAGGAAAGGATTTAACACTTCCGGGCCGCGGAATATACCTTTTATCCTTCTAAAAATGTTCACTACGACTTATATTTATCCGTATTCACAGAATGCTTATTCAACTATAAATCAAAACAATAAACTTCATACTAACTTGTATTTTTATTCTAATTGACAGACTCAGTCCAGACGGTCGCTACATTTGCAATATCCGAAACAAAAAGAATAAAATTATCAGTTAGCTCACAATTTAATACCATAAAAATAAAATGAAAAAGAATCTTTTGCTTATCGCAATTCTCTGTATCCCGTTTATAGCGAACGCACAACAGAAACTGACTTCACCGGATGGAAATCTGGTAATGACCTTCCAGGTTAACAAGGAAGGTGCTCCTACGTACGACTTGATTTATAAAGGAAAAACGGTTATCAAACCCAGTACCTTGGGACTGGAATTAAAGAAAGAAGACAATACCCGCACAGACTTCGACTGGGTAGACCGCAGGGATCTGACCAAGCTTGATTCAAAGACGAATCTTTATAACGGCTTTGAGGTGAAAGACACAAAGACTTCCACATTCGACGAAACCTGGCAACCGGTATGGGGAGAAGAAAAAGAAATCCGCAATCATTATAATGAGCTGGCAGTAAACTTGTATCAGCCAATGAATGACCGTTCCATCCTCATTCGTTTCCGTTTGTTCAATGACGGTTTAGGCTTCCGCTACGAATTCCCGCAGCAGAAATCCCTGAACTATTTCATCATCAAAGAAGAACACTCCCAATTTGCGATGGCAGGCGACCATATCGCTTACTGGATACCGGGTGACTATGATACTCAGGAATATGATTATACCATCTCCCGCCTGTCGGAAATCAGAGGTTTGATGAAAGAAGCTATTACCCCGAACTCTTCACAGACTCCTTTCTCACAAACAGGCGTACAGACTGCACTGATGATGAAAACAGATGATGGTTTATATATCAACCTTCACGAAGCAGCCCTTATTGATTACTCTTGTATGCACCTGAACCTCGACGACAAGAATATGGTATTCGAATCCTGGCTGACTCCTGACGCAAAAGGAGACAAAGGATATATGCAGACTCCTAGCCATACTCCATGGCGTACCGTGATTGTCAGCGATGATGCCCGCAATATCCTTGCATCCCGCATCACTCTGAACCTGAACGAGCCTTGCAAAATTGCGGATGCCGCTTCATGGGTGAAACCTGTGAAATACATCGGCGTTTGGTGGGACATGATTACCGGAAAAGGTTCTTGGGCTTATACCGACGAATTGACCAGCGTAAAATTAGGTGAAACCGATTACTCTAAAGCAAAACCGAACGGCAAGCATTCTGCCAACACTGCCAATGTAAAACGTTATATTGACTTCGCGGCAGCCAACGGATTCGACGCCGTATTGGTAGAAGGTTGGAACGAAGGTTGGGAAGACTGGTTCGGCAACAGCAAAGATTATGTATTCGACTTCGTCACTCCGTATCCGGATTTCGATGTGAAAGAGATTCATCGTTATGCGGCAAGCAAAGGCATCAAGATGATGATGCACCACGAAACTTCCGCATCTGTCCGCAACTACGAACGTCATATGGATAAGGCTTACCAGTTTATGGTGGACAATGGTTATAATTCTGTAAAGAGCGGTTATGTAGGCAATATCATTCCCCGCGGCGAACACCACTACGGACAATGGATGAACAACCACTATCTGTATGCAGTGACCAAAGCGGCCGACTACAAAATCATGGTGAATGCGCACGAAGCAACCCGCCCGACTGGTATCTGCCGCACGTACCCTAACTTGATTGGCAACGAATCCGCACGTGGAACTGAATATGAGTCATTCGGCGGAAACAAAGTATATCACACCACTATCCTTCCTTTTACCCGTCTGGTCGGTGGCCCGATGGATTACACTCCGGGAATCTTCGAAACTCACTGTAACAAGATGAATCCTGCAAACAATTCACAGGTACGCTCTACCATCGCCCGTCAGTTGGCATTGTACGTGACCATGTACAGCCCTCTGCAAATGGCAGCCGATATTCCGGAGAACTACGAACGCTTTATGGACGCTTTCCAGTTTATCAAAGACGTAGCGCTCGACTGGGATGAAACCAAGTATCTGGAAGCAGAACCGGGTGAATATATCACCATCGCCCGCAAGGCAAAAGGCACTGACGACTGGTATGTAGGCTGCACAGCAGGTGAAAACGGTCATACTTCCAAATTAACGTTCGACTTCCTGACTCCGGACAAGCAATATGTCGCCACTGTTTACGCGGACGCTAAAGATGCCGACTGGGAAAAGAATCCGCAAGCCTATACCATCAAAAAAGGTATCCTCACAAACAAGAGCAAACTGAACCTGCGTGCTGTCAATGGTGGCGGATATGCTATCAGTATCAAGGAAGTAAAGGATAAATCTGAAGTAAAAGGACTGAAGAAATATTAAGGGAATAAGATTGGGAGAATATAGTTTTCAATAGGTATTTTTTAGAGAGAAATATTTGATTTTGATAAAATAACTTTAAATTAGAGACATGAAAAAGAGCTTAAGACTAAAAGCCCTGCTTGTATTGTTGGTAGGACTCTTCCTTTCCATTGGAGCATTTGCGCAGCAAATAGCTGTCAAGGGGCATGTGAAAGACACAACGGGTGAGCCTGTCATCGGTGCAAACGTACTGGTGAAAGGTACAACCAACGGAACCATAACAGATTTCGACGGTAACTTTATGCTGAATGTACCGAAAGATGCCATTCTTTCCGTTTCATTCGTCGGCTATAAAACTGCGGAAGTGAAAGCCGCACCTACCGTAATGATAACATTAGAAGATGATTCTCAAGTACTGGATGCGGTAGTCGTTATCGGTTACGGTTCGGTGAAGAAGAATGATATGACAGGTTCGGTTACTGCCATCAAACCTGATAAACTGAACAAAGGTCTGATTACCAATGCGCAGGACATGATGACCGGTAAGATTGCCGGTGTGAGTGTCGTCAGCAAAGGCGGCGCTCCGGGTGCGGGCGCAACGATCCGTATCCGTGGTGGTTCTTCGCTGACTGCGGAAAACGACCCGCTGATTGTAATTGACGGTCTGGCAATGGACAATAAAGGGGTGAAAGGTTTGTCCAACCCGCTTTCTATGGTCAATCCGAATGATATTGAAAGCTTTACCGTATTGAAAGATGCTTCGGCTACCGCTATTTACGGTTCACGTGCTTCCAACGGTGTCATCATCATTACGACAAAGAAAGGTCAGGCAGGTGCACGTCCCACCATTTCTTATGACGGTAATCTGTCTGTCAGTAATGTAAAATCGACCGTTGATGTGATGGATGGCAACCAATTCCGTTCTTTCATCAAGGACATCTGGGGAGAGGACAGCGAAGCTTACAGCAAACTAGGAAACGCCAATACCGACTGGCAGAAAGAAATCTTCCGCGCAGCCGTAAGTACAGACCATAATCTCACCATTTCCGGTGGTTTGAAGAACATGCCTTACCGCGTCTCTTTCGGTTATACCAATCAGAACGGAATCCTGAAAACATCCAAGTTTGAACGTTATACGGCATCTGTCAGCCTGGCTCCTTCTTTCTTTCAGGATCATCTGAAAGTGAATGCCAACCTGAAAGGTATGATTGCCAAGAACCGTTATGCTGACGGCAATGCGGTAGGTTCTGCTGTCAGTTTTGACCCTACACAGTCTGTCCGTTCCGACGATCCTTACCATCAATACTATTTCGATGGATTTTTCCAATGGAATACGGATGCTTCTTCTTTGAATGATGACACATGGAAACGTACTTTCAACGGTAATGCTCCCGGTAACCCTGTCGCCTTATTGGAAGAAAAGAACGACCGCGCCATCTCCAAATCTTTGATCGGTAATCTGGAACTGGACTATAAGTTTCATTTCTTGCCGGACTTGCACGCTCATGTGAACGGCGGTATGGATCTCTCTACGGGTAAGCAATATACGGATGTCTCTCCCTATTCCTCCACCAACAACTATTATGGCAGCTACGGCTGGGAAGAAAAAGACAAGTATAACCTCTCTTTGAATGCCTACCTGCAATACAGCAAGGATTTCACCGACAAACATCGTTTCAACGTAATGGCAGGTTATGAATGGCAACACTTCCATGATACGTCCGATCAGGAATATTGGGGACTCTATCCGCTGTCAAACAATGTGGTGGAGAACAGAGGTCAGCGCTACAATAATACCGCAAGTGGTTCGGCTACGGAAAGTTATCTGGTATCTTTCTTCGGTCGTGTCAACTACACACTGCTGGATCGTTACCTGTTTACGGCAACCGTACGCCAGGATGGTTCTTCCCGTTTTCACAAAGACAACCGCTGGGGATTGTTCCCGTCTTTTGCCTTGGGATGGAAATTGAAAGAAGAAGCTTTCCTGAAAGACGTTGACGTACTTTCCGACTTAAAGCTTCGTCTGGGTTATGGTATCACCGGTCAGCAGAATATCAATTCGGGAGACTATCCGTATCTGGCTGTTTATGAAACAAACAAGGACGGTGCTTACTATCCTATTCTGGGAGAGGGAATCACTTACCGTCCGAATGCATACAACCCGGATCTGAAATGGGAAAAGACCACCACCTACAATGTAGGTGTAGACTTCGGATTCCTGAACAACCGCATCAACGGTTCAGTGGATTATTACTATCGCAAGACCACCGATTTGCTGAACAGCGTATTCGTTTCCGCAGGAACGAATTTCAAAAACAAGGTATTGTCCAATGTCGGCTCACTGGAAAACTCCGGTGTGGAATTCTCTATCAATTCCAAGCCGGTTGTAACTACCGACTGGACATGGGATCTTGGTTTCAATATCACTTACAACAAGAACGAAATCACTAAATTAACCACCGGAGATAGCGAAAATTATTATGTTGCTGCCGGAGACAACATCGGCGGCGGACGTGACATGAAAGCAATGGCGCACGCCGTAGGACATCCGGCTTCTTCATTCTATGTTTACCAACAGGTGTATGACGAAAACGGAAGACCCATTGAAAACGAATTTGTAGACCGCAACGGAGACGGAACAATCAACGGTGACGACCGCTATTTCTACAAGAAGCCGACAGCCGACGTACTTATGGGACTTACTTCCCGCCTTTCTTACAAGTCATGGGATTTCAGTTTCTCACTACGCGCCAGTTTGAACAATTATGTGTATAACTCTGTCGAAGCAGGTGGCTCCGACTGCAACCCTACTTCCATCTATTCATTCGGCGCACTTAACAACCGCCCGTTGATGGGAGTGGCAAACAATATCCAAAGCAAGAACGACAACACCTTGCTGTCCGATTACTTCGTGCAGAATGCTTCTTTCATGAAATGTGATAACATCACTTTGGGATACTCGTTTAAAAAATTGTTCGGCGCTCCGATTGACGGACGCGTATATGCAGCCGTACAAAACGTATTCACTATCACCAAATACAAAGGACTTGATCCAGAAGTAGAAAACGGATTGGACAACAATATTTATCCACGCCCTCTGACTACGTTAATCGGTTTGAGCCTTAATTTCTAAACCTACTAAAAATACCAATTATGAAATTCAGATATATAAAATCAATCCTATCGGCTGCCTCACTATTGCTGGCAGTCAGCGTGACTTCATGTATCGGTGACCTGGATGCCACTCCTATCGACCCGAATATAGTGATGACATTCGATCAGGCGAGCGTTTTTAACAAGATATATGGAACCCTCGGACTGACAGGACAGAAAGGCCCTGACGGAAGCGGTGATCTGGACGACATCGACGAAGGAACTTCCTCTTTCTACCGTATGACGTGGTGCGCCAACCAATTGATGACAGATGAAGCGATTGTCAATTCATGGAACGATGCCGGTGTCGCTACTATCGCCGATTGCAGTTGGAGTTCTTCCAATGAAATCGTAACAGGGCTCTATTACCGTCTGACATTCGACATCACTTTGTGCAACTACTTCCTTGAACAAACGGAAGGACTGACTGATGATGAAACCATGCGCCAACGCGCAGAAGTACGTTTTATCCGTGCTTTGAACAACTACTACCTGATGGATATGTTCGGCAATCCGCCGTATTGCGATAAAGTATCGACAGAGAAGCCTCAACAAATCCAACGTGCGGATCTCTTCGCAAAGATTGAAGAAGAGTTGAAGGAAATCGGCGACGATGCTACCGCCACATTAGCGCAGCCTCTTCAGACGACTTATGGTCGTGTAGACCGTGTTGCCGCCTGGTTATTATTAGCGCGTATGTATCTCAACGCAGAAGTCTATACCGGTACGCCCCAGTGGGGAAAAGCCAAGGAATACGCCCAAAAAGTAATTGGCTCCGGCTACAAACTGGCTCCTGTCTATAAGCACCTGTTCATGGCCGACAATGATGGCAGCAATGTCAACAAAGCAAGACAGGAAGTGATACTCCCGATTCTGCAGGACGGCGTGCGAACCAAGAGTTGGGGTGGTTCGTTGTTCCTGATTGCAGGTACACACAAGAGTGATACAGGCATGAATCCTTGGGGAAGCAAACAAGGATGGGGCGGCCCGCATTGTCGTCAGGCAATGGTAGCCAAATTCTTTCCGAACGTAAATGATGCCCCTTCCGTATTGGAAGACCAGATGGTAGTGGCTGCAAAAGACGACCGTGCCTTGATGTGTGGAGTACAAAGAACTACGTCGACAGGAGACAACATGAGCTTTACAGACGGATTTGCGTGTGCCAAATTCTCGAATATCCGTGCAGATGGTGGTTTGACCAGCGATACTGACAATCCGGACATGGATATTCCTTTACTTCGTATGGCGGAAGCCTATCTGATTGTGGCAGAAGCCAGTCTTCGTGAGAATAATGGTGTTTCGACTCAGGAGACAGTAGCTGCCATGCATGAAATCCGCAAGCGTGCAAACGCCGCTGAAGCCGCTTCATATACATTGACGGATATCCGTGACGAATGGGCGCGTGAGTTCTGGTTTGAAGGCCGCCGCCGTATCGACTTGGTTCGTTTTGGCAATTTCGGTGGTAACTCCGACTACAACTGGGATTGGAAAGGTGGAGAAAAGCAAGGTACCGGAATCAAGGAATTCCGTAACATTTATCCTATTCCTGCCAATGATATCAATGCCAATACGAATCTGGATCAGAATCCCGAGTATTAAAATCAGACCGAAGTTATACTTTTAAATAAACAGAGTAATATGAAAAAAATAAATATACTGACGTCCATATTAGTAGCGGCAGCCTTGCTGACTGCCTGCGAAGATGACAGGGACTCGAATCCTACCATACAGGAACCTACTACTTTTGTATTGAACACTCCTGCCAACGCAATGTCCAACGTCTATGACCTGAACCAGTCCAAGAATATTGAACTGACTTGCACGCAACCGGATTACGGTTATCCTGCCGTAGTGACTTATACCGTGCAAGCGGATTTAACTGATAAATGGACTGATGAAACGGAAACGGCAGATGCCTCTTATCTGACATTACCCTCTACATCTACATCAGCGAAAGTAGATGCCAGTGCTCAGGAATTGAATAAGGCTATCGTAAAACTTGCCGGATGGGCATCGGAGAATGAGTATGACGGTGAGCCGATGAGTGTATTTGTACGTTTGTACGCCCATATCGGAGATGGAGATTATCCTATACATTCCAATTCGATAGAACTGAAAGTACTCCCCTATTATATGGATATATCTGACGCTGTTCCCGCTACTTATTATTTGCTGGGTGATTTCATCGGAGAAGTTCCCTGGGGAAATCCGACGATGACAGCAGGTAGCGCCTATATCCCGATGTCACTGGTGAAAGGATATGCGTATGACGCAAATACGGGTAAAGGAGAATTTACTTACACAGGATATATTCCTGCAGATAAAGGATTTAAGGTAGTAGCTGTTCCCGGCGCATGGGACGACCAATGGGGAAATGCAGACAGCGAAGGTTTCACCAATTTGGTAAATGACAAGAATTCTCAAAATATTAAAGTGAATGCAGCCGGCTGGTACACACTTCATCTGAATACGATTGAGAATAAATTGACAATGAAAGCAACTACTTTCGAGACTCAGCCGACAGAGTATGATGCCATCACATTGACTTATGGTTCGGAAACTATTGAATTGAACAAGGTAATCATGGAACACTCACATGTATGGTATGCCGACATAACAATCGCATCAAGTTGCAAAGCCAAGTTCACTTCCGGCGACAAGACTTGGGGCGGAGAGGTATTCCCGTTCGGCTCATTTGTCGACGGCGCAACAATCAGTTGCAAACCGGGCGATTATACCGTACTGTTCAACGAACTGGACGAGTGCTATTACTTCAAAGCAAAATAGATGAATCTTAAATGCAGATAGATATGAAAAAATTATCAATATATATAACCGTGCTACTGGCTGCCTCACTGACAGCCTGCAACGAAGATTTTAATGAAGGGGTAGCTTCTCCACAGTCTTACGGACAGGAAGAAGCCGCCGGCAAGATTACTTTTACGGCTACAGGCGTAGACCCGATCAATCTGGGAGATGTTGAGGAAGAATCCGTAGCAGTTGCCGTATTTACGGCTCCTGCCGTTGAAGAAGAAGCCTCTTTATCCTATAAAATGAAGTTGGATAATAAAGTGACTTTGTCAGTCAATAGTGACGGACATGTAATCACGAAAGATTTGCAAGATGCCGTAGCTCAAATATATGGTATTCGTCCGGTAGAACGTACCATGAAAGCTGTGCTTACTGCTTATGTGGCTTCCGGCAAGACAGTATATGCAGCACCGGCTGAAGAATTTGAACTAAAAGTAACGCCCGAAGCCCCGGTTATTGAAAGTGCTTATTATATCAATGGCTCTCTGACTTGGGAACAGGATGTGGCATTTGGCAATACAAGCGGTGATCCTTATGCCAACCCGGTCTTTATAACAACCGTCCCTGCCGTGATTACGGACAAAGCAGGAGCACAAGACGCCTATTTCCTGATTAAATCCAACTCCGGCAAGTCGCTAGGTGCTGCGGACGCTGATAACGATGCCTTGGAAGGCAATCTTGTCTTATCAGAAACAGCGAAGCCAATAAAAATATCCGGTGGGGATTATAAATCAGTCAAAATCTCCATAAATATGCTGGAAGGTACCTACAAGATTGAAAAGATAACGGATGCACCTTATTTATGGATACCGGGAAACCATCAGGGATGGGCGCCTTCACAAGCACCGACTTTGTTCAATCCGGAAGGAAACAAAGCTCATTGGGGAATGTCGGAACTGAACGGCGGCTTCAAGTTTACCGCACAACCCTATTGGCCGGATGGCTCAGATGATGGTGGGACTGATTATGGCTATGATTATTTCACGACAAAAGAGGGTATGACAAATGATGGTGGAAACTTATCACTGCCCCAAGGCATTTACTACATGGTAGTCAATTTGGATGATAAGTATGTCTCTGCAACCGAGATATCATCTATGGACATAATAGGCACAGCTGCAGGCGGATGGGAAAGCGGCAAAAAACTGACTTATGATGCAACGGAAAAATGCTGGACTGTAAATACGGAAATGACAGCGGGTGAATTTAAGCTTCGTGTCAACTCCACTTGGGATTCCGGTATTAGTTTCGGGGGAACATTAGATGCACCCACTCCTTTCTCAAGCGATAATATTGTGATGGACGCATCGGGTAACTACACTATAAAATTCTATCTGAACAGTAGATTAGTCCTCATCAAAGAATAATAAAATAACAAATGGAGAGAACTGTTGAACGTAAAAGCAGCAATAGTTCTCTCTACCTTCAAATTGAACAAGTATGAAAAAAGATATAAGACATATATTCTGGATACTGCTCTGTCTGTTCACGATAGCAGCATGTTCCGACGAAAACCACGAGATGTTAATCACCGGGCCGGAACTTCCCGAACTGGATCATGAACCGTCTATTGAAGAATTGGTAGAAGGAATCAATAATTACCCGACTAAATTCAACGGTGACAAGCAAGGCAAAATCTGGTATAAAGCAGCCGCCGGCGACGACTTGTACGGCTATGAAGGCGATGTATATGTTCACATCGGCATCAATGACTGGATGTATGTTCCTACGGAATGGGGCGTAAATGAAGATAAATACAAGGCGGAGAAAGTGGCGGAGAACATTTGGTACTTTACGCTTGCCCCGACAGTACGCGAATGGTTTGGCGCGGAAAATGCAGCCAACATTCAAAATGTCTGCATCCTCTTCCGCAATGACGAGGCACTGACTGACGAGAAGAAAACCAGCGACTTCTTTATCACAGTAACAGGAGACAAGACTTTCACGCCGGCTCCGGTAGAGATAGCCGCCTGTCCGGTAGATGAAGCCGGCATTCATCCATCCGCCGACGGAACATCCGTGACTTTCGCACTATACGACTTGGATACGGATAACAATTATAAGGATTATGCTTGCCTGATTGGCGACTTCAATGATTGGGAGCTTAGCACGGAATATCAGATGAAGCGTGATAATGACAAACACTTCTGGTGGTACACCGTTACGGGCATCGATCCTACCAAAGAGTATGGCTTCCAATATTATATGGGCAGCGAAAAAGACGGGAACGTCCGCATTGGCGACCCCTATTGTGAAAAGGTTTTGGATGGCTCGAACGACAAATATCTTGTAGAACAGGGAGTTTATCCAGCTAGTGCCATACAGTATCCGAATGGAAAGACAACAGGTATTGTCTCCGTATTCCAAACAAAACCGGCATCCTACAACTGGCAGGTGTCCGATTTCAAGATTAAGAATGCGGATAATATGGTAATATACGAACTGTTGTTCCGCGACTTCACGCAAACAGGTTCCGAACTTGCCACCGGTACCATTAAAGAAGCTACGAAGCATCTGGATTACATCAAGAGCTTGGGAGTGAATGCAATTGAACTTATGCCGGTACAAGAGTTCGATGGAAATAATAGTTGGGGCTATAATCCATGTTATTATTTTGCAATGGACAAGGCATATGGAACGAAAGAGGAATATAAGCAATTCATTGATGAATGTCATAAACAAGGCATTGCAGTATTGTTGGATGTTGTCTACAACCACGCTACAGGAAGTCATCCATTTGCGAAACTTTATTGGAATTCGAAGGAAAGCAAGACTGCCAAGAATAATCCTTGGTTCAATGTCGATGCTCCGCATCCATTCAGCGTATTCCATGACTTCAATCACGAATCACCGCTTGTACGTGAATTCGTAAAACGCAACTTGAAGTTCTTGTTGGAAGAGTACAAGTTTGACGGTTTCCGTTTTGACCTGACCAAAGGATTTACTCAAAACAAGAGCAATGAATCAACGGCAAGCAATAAGGATGATTCCCGTATTGCTATCTTGAAGGATTATTATGAAACAGTCAACACGACTAATCCTAACGCAGTAATGATACTCGAACACTTCTGCAATACAGATGAAGAGTCAGAATTGGCCAAAGCGGGGATGAAACTATGGCATAATATGAATGAAAGCTATTGCCAGTCCGGAATGGGAGAATCAAGCAAATCAGATTTCTCATACATGAGAAATAGCGGAATGCCTGCCGGGGGATGGGTTAATTTCATGGAAAGTCATGATGAAGAAAGAGTCGCATACAAGCAAACAGCTTTTGGTAATCTTAAAGATGCACCTCTTACTACCCGTATGAAACAACTGGAGACAAATGCAGCCTTCTTCCTGACTGTTCCAGGGCCGAAAATGATTTGGCAGTTTGGCGAACTTGGATATGATTATTCCATAATGTATAAGTACGATGGAACAATGGGAACTGAGAAGAATACTGATGCCAAGCCTGTGAAATGGGATTATCTTACTGACCAATATCGGAAAGGATTATATGACACTTATGGCACTTTGCTGAAATTACGCAACGATAATCCTGACTTATTCAACGACAACGCATTCAAAGACTGGAAAGTCGGTGTTTCCGATTGGGACAAAGGTCGTTATCTAAGATTGGAATCCACTACAAAGAAACTGGTTGTAGTAGGCAATTTCAAGAATGAACAGATTAATACAAGTGTGTACTTTGGTAACACGGGAGATTGGTATGAATTGAATGGCGGAACATTGAATGTAACCAACAGTTCTGAACAGCCTGTTGCTATACCTGCAAATAGCTTTAAGTTATACACCAACTTTCCGGTAAACAATTGATTGAACGGTTGTAATCAGAATTATCATAGAAAACAACCCATAATAATGTAATAAATCCCTGTTCCACAATGTTGGAGCAGGGATTTATTGCTTTAATTATTTCTTATCGGTAGATATTTTTATCTTCAAGCATGAGTTCTTTTTCAGTCCTTTTAAGCAAGTTAGTTGTTTCATGCCTTGAAACTATCCGCCTCAAACCTGCGTCTCTCCTTCTATATATTCTTCAAGAAAAAGATTCTCGCCGTCGAATACGGCATAAGAAAAGAAATTAATCCAGTCTCCAAGTATCAGCACACGTGAAGTGACACTTAGCATCAAATCAAGTTCAATGTGGCGATGTCCGTAAATAAAGAAGTTGATATTGGGATGACTTTTCAAATACTCTTTTGTATATAGTACCAGATGCTCCTGATTTTCTCCCATATAGTCCGGTTCCTTTCCGTCAGCCCGTTTCTGCCTGCTGCGTTTCGCCCATGACAAACCAAGTTCCACGCTCCAACGGGGATGAATAGCGGAGAACAACGTTTGTAATGTTTTGCTGTGAAACATGGAACGAAGCAGTTTGAACTTCTTGTCCGGGTCGCCCAGTCCGTCACCATGAGCAAGATAGAACTCTTTTCCGTATATTTCGGTAGTCAGCGGTTCACGGTGCATAATGACACCACATTCTTTGGTGAGATAATCCCCACACCATATATCATGGTTGCCAATAAAGAAATGCACTTCCACTCCCATATCCGTCAGTTCGGAGATTTTTCCCAAGAAACGGGTATATCCTTTGGGGACGACCAACCGGAATTCATACCAGAAATCAAACATATCTCCCAACAGATAAACAGCAGAAGCCTTGTGTTTTATACTATCAAGGAAGTTCACCAAGCGTCTTTCTTGAGTACGTCCGTGTTCAATGGCACGGGAGCCAAGATGCGCGTCGGAAAGGAAATAAACGTTCTTCATGAGTTTTCTAGTTGTTAGTTATAAGTAGTGGGTTATGAGTTGTCAGCGTGTATTCTGTTCACTCATAATTAAAGGAAACCCAGTTCGAGTTTCGCTTCTTCACTCATCATATCCTTATCCCATTCCGGTTCAAACACCAGGTTAATGGTAGCCGAGTTCACTCCTTCCACTGATTCCACTTTCTGACGAATATCTTCCATGATAAAATCAGCAGCCGGACAATTCGGTGCTGTCAGAGTCATGTCAAGCACCACTTCCCCATTATCGGAGACATCAATCTTATAAATCAGTCCGAGGTCATATACGTTTACCGGAATCTCCGGGTCGTACACCGTCTTTAGCATGGCTACAATCTTCTCTTCTATTTCAAACTTTTCCATACGTTCTTATTTGTTATGTATCGCAAAGATAGAGATAAAATACGAAAGACAAAAAAATAGGCACGGAATGCGTATCCCTTGCCTAAAGAATGTTACATTACTCTCTATCTCCGGTTAATTAAAAAACGTACCGGAATAGTAAATTGTTTCAAAAGGAGTATCAATTCCTCTTTTCGCCAAAGTCTGTCTGTTGTCTTTCCACCTCTTTCAGTTTCAGTTCATTCTGTTCACGACGCAAACGTTCCAACTCCAATTCCGCGTCATTCTTTTTGTCTACTGAAGAAGACTCCATCTGTTTGGTTAAACACTCTTCCATAGCATCAAATATCAATGGATACATCGGAGCGGAAGAGGTAAATTCCAGTTCTCCGCTTACAGGCATTTGGGAACCTTCGAACAATACACTGGCCATGACCTTAATCTTGCCCGGCTTTGTGGTAGACTGAATCAGTACCGGAACACTCCCCCATTTCACAGGAGCAGGATTCGCCATCACACCGGCATCCCCAAGAATACGCCCTTCACCTTCCACAAAGAACTTGATATAATAGTTGTTCAGATGTTTCACATTACCGTTCTTATCAGTAACTTCGGCTATAACAGTTACAAAGTCGGAACCGTCAGCGCGTAAGTTCACACCTTCGTGATCTACTCTCAAGCGAATTTGTTCGGCACGGCGAGCCGGCAGTACTTTGTGAGTAACCACGACTTTACCGTCCATAAGCCCTTCCGCCAACATATAAACATCTTCCTCATGCTTCTCACGGGTCAACTTCTTGTCCGTCATAAAATCGAATACACCCGGGAAAGTGATAATCGGTGAAGGCATTCCTTTCCGTGCCTTATCTTTCTTATATGTATATACCTTTCCACCTTTATTAACCGTCAGACGCACTTCGTCACAATTTGAATAGACTGTTACGTCCCTACTAGAGAACGGTGTCATCTCATGAGCAATATATACCATCGGGCCACTTTCCGCCAAGCCATCGGAAGCCTCAACAGGACGTTGCGCCTTAAACATATAATAAGAATATTTCGGTTGTCGGAACACGTCCATCACTCCCCCATAGAAAGGGTCGGGATGATAACCGCGCTGATGGTCGAACGAATGCCACAGGCAACCGCCTACGTGCCACGGAGATTCCTTGTACAAGGCATCATAACAGGTATATTCGTAATAAGGGGAAGCATAATGCGTAGCCTGTATCAACATGGGCTGCTCTCCCCAGTTGCGGGCTGTACGGCTGGGAGAGTTGTGGGAACTCCAGTTATCCACATTATCGCCCCATTCACGTGTGAAGTAAGTGATTTTAGGGTCACGCTTCGACACTTCCATCGGATGACAGAACTGAACCGGGAAATATTGCGCCCCTTTGGCTTGCGTATCACAGCCCGAATAACAAGACGGATAAGGATACTCTTCATCAACAAGACCTTTCACATGTCCGGCAAAATCCTCCGGATACCATGTCTCGTTTAGAATAGGTTCCCACAGCCATACACAAGGATGGTTACGGTCACGGCGAACCAAATTACGAATATCATTATAAACCCGTTCGGCAAAAATCGGCTCATCATTCCAAAATTGCCATCCCGGAGTATTCACAATAACAAACAAGCCTAGTTCATCACAAGCATCCATAAACGCAGGGTCTTGCGGACAATGCGCGTTACGAATCACTTCCAAGCCTAAATCCTTCAGTTTCTTCGCATCGCGCCAGTGAATGCTGTTAGCTACGGCATTTCCTACTACCGCAAAATCCTGATGGCGGTTGGCACCTATCAATGGCTTTCCATACGGTTTTCCATTCAGCCAGAAACCGTCTTTTCCCTTGAATTCAATGCTGCGGATGCCGATACGACGGCGATAACCGTCTACGATATTTCCGTTCTTATCATAAATACGGATATACAGGTTATACAGATAGGGCGATGAAGGAGTCCACAAATGAGGTTGTTCCACTTTCATCTTGCCATTACGGCTTATCGCAGTACCTTTACGAATACTTAGCTTCATATCTGATGATGCCACCTCTTTGCCGTCACGGTCGACTAACGAATAAGCAATGTTTCCGGCAAAGTTCCGTGCATTATCATTGCGTATATGCGCTTTCAGAAGAATATCCGCCGATTGTTCCGAAACATTGTCAAAAGCGACAAATAATCCACCGCCGGCTGTTTCATTCTCATAATTCGGGTCGGTGATAAACACAGGATTGTGCGCAATCAGCCAACAGTCACGATAAATACCTCCAAAGTATGTATAATCCAATACGTCTTGCGGCTTTCCCGGAGCATAAGTAGGGTCATCGCTATTGTCAGCCCATACAGCTATTACATTGTCTTCCCCCCAATTTAGTGCATTTGTCACATCAACCGATACAGGAAGGTAGCCGCCAAAATGCTCTGCCAGCAATTTGCCATTCACGTAAATTCTGCTTTTGCCCATGATGGCTTCGAAATGCAAAAACAACTTCTTTCCTTTCAAGGCGTCTGCCGGAGTAAAATGCTTCCGATACCAAACTTCCCCCTGGTAGTTGATGCAACCGCTGGCTTCAGTCGGAAGATACTCGATTCCATTCGGTAAGGAGACTACCTGCCAGGCTTTGTCATTAAACTCTTTCGCTTCGGCACCGACGGCACTTCCTTTATGAAAACGCCAAGCGGGATTCATCGAATATACATCACGTCCCGTATCCGGCAATCGGAAAAAGCCGGCAGTCGAGAATTCCGGTTCGTAGGCATAAGCCATAAAAACCAAACACAAACACATCAGGTTAACAAGGATTCGTTTCATACATATATAAATTAATACCTACTATACTTTTCTTTTAATTCTATCAAACGCAACAAAGATATTCTTATTTTTCAGAAATCCCCCCTATTCGTCCTTCTATGACGCATAAATCAGGACGAATAAAGGGAATCCTACAGAATAGTCAAGCTTCAGGAACAAATCACTGCATAATTCTTCGGATACTTAGAGGAGCATCATCAGCCGTATTTACGAAAAATTCGAATCCTGAATCAGATACAGCATTATTCATGCCAACCGCTTTTTCCCGAAGTTCATCCGCACTTGTCAACTTGACCGCACTAGACAAACCGCCACCCGGATTCGTTATTCCATCCATTATAAAATAACATTCGATTCCATTAATATTATCAGCCTTTCCACCAATACCACCAATATTATTACTGCCGGATGTAGGAAGAATAGTCATCGAATAACAACCGGACACTTTTCCGCCTGCGTTAACGATACCACCCGCTGAGAAGCCTGTACAATTTGCCACAATTTTACCTGCCGAGTATGAAGCGATAACACTACCTGCATTTCCACCGGTCAAACCTCCGGAATTGGCAGCCTTATCCAGTTGTATCGTAGCTAAAGAATAACTACCATATATATTTCCCCTACTCCAGCCGACAAGTCCGCCTACACCAGTAGTTGCCGTTGCATCATTGATTATAAATAATACATCTTTCCCTACAGAACATCCCTTTATGGCAGATGCGTTCCAACTACCAAGCACACCGGCTATTCCGCCTATATTTGCCTTATTGGTAACTGTAAATACAGTACTTCCATCTACCATGCAATCTGTAATTGCAGCCGATGCCTGTAAGTTATTTCCTGCAATAGCGCCAATCGCTGCATTAAAAGCTCCGGATGTAAATGTTCCGCCATTAACGGTACATGATTGAATCGTTCCGAGATTCTCTGCCGCAAATCCACCTACAGCAGTTGCAGCCGTACTATGAAGCGTCACATCCTCCAAGGTCAGATTCCTAATTGCACCGCTATTCTTTACAAATAATCCGGCAGATGTGCCGCTCGTTGCAATGGTCAGATTGGCAATCTTTTTATTATTACCTTCCAGTGTCCCCTTGAATTCCGCAACCGGCATCCAAGCATCTTTCCCCTGAAAATCAATATCCGTATCCAGTGTAATCACCGTTGCGGTATTAGTCATAATAGCTGATTCTCCCGCCAAATTAATCAAGCCGTCCGCTTTCTTGACCAAATACTTGTTTGTTTCAGTCTCTTCATATCCTAAATCCGCTACGAAAGTAAACGAAACGCCATAACGTTTTCCAGCAATGTATTTATATCCATCCTCTGCTACCACTGAACCTATATTATAAAGTTCGCTGACTTTGCCAGTCTTCTCTATTATTTCAGATGTTCCAGGTTCCCCATTTTTCTCTATTGTAGCTGTAAAAGTCAGCTCTGTATCTTCTGTCATATCAGATACCGGGAAAAAGCTCATATAACCGTATGAAGTTGCGTTCTTTCCTACTTCCAAGTTTGTAGTAGTCAAAACCAAACTGTTCACTTTCTCTCCATACGTCTTATTATCTCCGGAAATGGTCAGAGTTTTAGGAAAGATTGCATCATTACATGATACAACAATTTTAGTTACTGCATAAGTATCCGGTCTGCGGTTAGTAACCTTAAACTGAAAGAGTGCAGTCAAATGCTCAAAATTCAGATTAGTAACCGCATTTCCATTCACCGTACCTTTGGCCAGCATATGCATTGTGTTCTGCAATTCCGGTTTGCTTCCGCTCTGCGTCACATTATCCGCCAATGTAAAAGTGAAAACATTCGCAGTGGTCGGGGAATCCTTTTTCGGATAGATTCCCCATACTGTTGCTCCGTCTGCCAATGCACCGTCTCCTGTAAATTCCACATTTCCGGACGGTTCACTCTCATCATAATTCACAGAACTGAACTCATAGCCGTTTGTACCATTCCAGATGGTCACTTTATCATCCTTATTCCACATGAAAGAACTGCCGTCATCCTGCACATTCGCACGTGACGAAGGGGCTTTCTCCGTATTCTTATAGCTATCAATGGATGCAACAGCCGTATAGGTTTGCAGTTTTCCCTGCTGTGTCCTGCCTTGTTCCTCCGTGAAAATATCTTCTTTACAAGAGCTTAGGGTGGCTGCGCCAAGCAGCCCAATCCCTAATAAAGAATAGATTTTATTCATGATTTAATCTTTTTCTGTTATCCGTTAATTAAATATCACCGCCGTCTCCAAAATCAGAACCACCAAAACCGGGTTCTTTTACCGCGTTCTGTAAGATAAGCGGTTGAAGAAGATTTGTAGAAGGGTCGTCATTCACTTTGAAGTTAAAGCCGAATTCAGGGTCTTTTGCTTCTATGGCAAGATTCATCTGACGCTTTTTACCTTTGAGCTGGTCGGTATCAACCTTGGCAATACCGCTTGCAGAACCATTTCCAACACCATTTGTCACTACATCGTCTACAAAATAGCACTGGTTCGTACCAACCGTATTCGATCCGATGAAAGCTCCCAACTTATTTCCCGCAGCATTAGTCGCCGTTATCCGGGTAGTTGTATAACAGGAAGTTACTACAGCATCGAGATTGTTTATCGTGTTCTGTGCTATCAGACCGCCCGTATTATTCACTACTCTTCCGCTTATCCCACCTGCCGCATAACAAGCTAAAACAGTACCGTTACTATTCGCACCGACCAGTCCGCCGGTTTGAGCGGAACAGTTAATTTCAAGCGTTGCCAATGAATAACAACCTTTAATCTTACCTGAGTTATTCCAGCCTACAAGTCCGCCGACACATGACGCGCCTGCCGCATTTGTCGGGTGTTTAATCGTAACATCTGCTCCGACATAAGAATTGACTATTAATGCAGTTCCATTGAAATGCTCGCCTACCAGTCCACCGTAGTTCGAATTACCGGCCTTACCGGACAAGTCGATAGTGATTGTCCCGCTCAACAGCTTACAACCATCAATCTTACCTTCAGAGTTTCTGCCGACCAATCCGCCAAAGACAACCGTTTGTTTCACATTTGCCGTCAGATTCTTGACTGTACAGTTCTGAATGACACTGGTTGAACTTGTCGCAGCCAATGCGCCCGCACCGTCAGTAATGTCATTGGCAAAGTTTACGTTTTCAAGTGTCAAATTACGGATGGTTCCCGTATTTGCGTCTATAAAGCCTTTCTTCTCAATATTGAGATTACGGATAATAACACCGTTACCCTCAAATACTCCTCCGAATGCAGCAATCGGTTTCCAAAGTTCATTCTCCATATCAATCACTTTTCTTCCGTCACCGTCCGGTTCGTCAATGTATTCTTTCTCCAAAGTGATTGTTGCCAACCGGTATTGGTTTGCTATTTCATTCCATCCCGACAAACCTTTCTTATTATAAATATGAACATTCCCGTCATCATCAATCATGTAACCCTCTTTCGGGATCTTGAACCGATAATCAACATCGAAATCCATCTTATAAAGTTTGCCTGCCGTAAATTGATTGGCAGAAGCATCCATATCAATCCCGACCTTATCCTTTAGTTCCTGTACCTGCACTGTTTTCAACAAGATAATATCCTGTTCCATTTCACCATTCACTACACGCACGGTAAGATTCAGTCCAGTAGTAGCCTTCATCAAGCGGATGTCGCCATAAGTGGTAGGAAGTATGTTCATGTAACCATTCAGTGTAGCGTTCTGCGCAAGTGCCTGCCCACCCATATCAAGCGTCAGTTTATTGCGTGTTCCCGATACGCTTTGCACCACTCCGTTTTCATCAATTCTCAGTTCAGACGGAAATACTTCATCATCACTTTCCAAGGTAACAGAAAGAATCTTCAACTCACGGTCGGAAGTGTTTTTCAGACCGAACTGAAGAAGTGCCGTCAACGGTGAAAAAGTCAATGCAGGTATTTTATTATCCACCACTTCACCAGTGGCTACCATATAGGTAGTAGCCGCCAGTTCCGCAGTTTCACCGCTCTGAACATAAGTATCCGGCATGGAGAACGTAGTCAAGTCATTAAAGACCTTCGCTTCTTTTTGAGGAAATACCGCAATCAGTTTATATCCGTTTTCTATGGCTGCCTTACCCGCAAATTCCGCATCCTTGCCCGGCTGTGCGGAAGTGACGGTGAAATTGTATCCGGCACCGAGGTTACGGTTCCATAGCGTTACCGCATCCCCTTTATTCCATGCATACACTCCATTCTGCATATTTGCGCGAACCGGCGGTTCGGCCTGCTTAATGGAAGCCGTAAATGTATAATCCGCCAGATTCTTGTCGGCCTCGTTTCCTCCGCCGGTATTCTCATTCACTATCTTGTCCTCTTCGCAAGAGGTCAGCGCTATCGCACCCAATAGTGCAATGCCCAATAAGTGATAAACCTTTTTCATAACTATATAAAAGTTTACTCTATTAAATATCCTTGTTTCAACCACCATTAATACATTGGTTTATTACGGGTAGGCGTACCGCTTCCATAATACTTGTAAGTCGATTTCTTGTAGAAACGTATCCAGTCTATTTCCATACGCGGAGTATCATTGCTGGTCTTACTGTCCTGATAAGAAATATGCTTGAAGTCGTTAGCCCAACTACCATCTTTCGCAGCCTGTTCTGCCGCAGCCTCGCCTAATGACCACTCATTACAACCCGCAAATGTGAATAACAGATGTAAGCCTTCCTGATTATACTCATCGGTGAACGGCCAATGTGTAGAACTATTCCATGCAGCCGTACCATTTGCTACTCCCGTATAATTACCGTCACGCTTGGCGCACACAGTCTCCACACCATTGATACCTAAGGCTATTTCATTATTATCTCTCCATTCCATCCAATAGATATCAAACTCATCCATATCAGATATTACCTTTTGTCCGGAAGACGGTTTATACTTGTCGCCCGATGAGGTAGACACATCGTTCCAGTGGAAAGTCTGCCAGGCACCGTTCGGGTTACTGTTAGTCGCCGGATTCTCCAGCAGGTCGACCTCACCGTAAGTAGACCATTGCACGCCTCTGATATTTCCCTGGAACCAGACAGCCGAGTTGAAAGAATGTTTCTTTCCACGTACACGGATTCTGACTTCCACGCGGGTGCCCGGCAAGATGCGTACATTGCTTGATTCCCAAGAGTCTGCTCCGGTAGGAACACCGTCAAACTTGCTGGCATAAAGAGCAGAAACGCCAAAGTCTCTTGTTCCGGTTATTTCACCGGTCACACTAATTCCCGGATCGTAAGCACACCACATCTTCAGATAGCCTTCTTGGGTCATTGTCGCATACTTGTCATTGACAACAGCCTGTACTTTCTGCGTATTGGCTACATTCTGCGCCGCCATAAAACGCGGCGGGCGGTTACCATATTCATTCACACCCTTGCCACCCTGTGTCAACGCATCAATCGGATGGAACTCATAGGAATTCAGGAACGACCAGCCTTCGGCAGCCAAAGCCTCATTAGGATGTGGATCGCCTTCTTTTATTTCCAATGCGGATGCCGCTCTAATTTCGTCCCATTTTTCAACAGATTTCTTATTATCGGGGGATATGAATATCTGGTCGGGGTCTGTGTAAACCCATTGCTCATTGGTAAGCTCTGTTCCTGCCACCAGACCGGCATCTGTATCCGTCACCTTAATCTCCATTTCATTTCCATATACCGGATGATTTTCCGAGTCGGATGAGAAAGACATGGAGACAGACGTAAAGGAGTTCGGCCCCTGCTCACCCTTTATCCGTATAAAGCCGGATTCCGCCGTTTTATAACCGGCTTTCACAATCAGTTTATCCGGCAGGTTCTCATACTTATCCGCATCGTCACCTGCATTTATAGTAATCGTCACATCTTCCTTGGCCGGTGCCCCCACCGTAGCCAAAAGAACAAAATAGCCATATTCCTTGACCGTATTATCCGAATTGTTCTTCAAAGACATAATCGTATAATGTTTATCCGAAAGCACAATCGGACGTTCGGCGGCATTCATCTTGTATCCTCTTACATAAGCGGTTATTGCACCGGAAACTGGATACTTAGCCAGGTTATTCTTCACCTTGAACTCAGTGAATCCCTGTTTTTCCCCCTTCTTCATATATATATGACCGCTAAAATTATCAAAGACATCAGATGCGGCAACCTCTTTTCCTTCCACATTCTTGCCGGTAAAAGTCAGGACAACATCTATATCTTCTTCCAAAGCCAGGCTGTTATCCTGCTGGTCTATCTTCACGGAAAATGTCACTTCATCACCGATGGCAGCACTCTGGGTACTAATCTCGGCCACCAGATTGCGACTCTCCCCAATAGAGATTACCGTCTCCGTGTCATCACAGCCTGTCATCAGCAAAGCCAACAGGCAAACGGGCAATAACCCATAGAAAAACTTCTTCATAGTGTATTCTATTATATCATTATTATATTACCACTTCGGATTTTGATTCAAAGTCTTATTCAGTTCCAGTTCGGATGGCGGGATAGGCAACAGATAATCCCTATCGGCATGAAACTGATAGCCGCTCGGCAATGTTCCTGCCAGCGGGTCTGCCCAGCCATTATCGTCAAGTGTCAGTCTTTCCCTGATTCTCATCTGATTGTCCGGGCTGAACGACTTGAACAAGAGCGACTCCACATCGCCGGGTTTACCTACATAAGCACCTTTGCCACGCTTGCCAACAATCAGCTTATCGCCTTTCCAACGCATCAAATCATCCAAACGGAAGCCTTGCAAGGCAAGTTCGGAACGACGTTCACGACGAACTTCCTGCAAAACCGGAGTCAGTTCATAGCCGAAGTCTGTAAAGTTATTATCTTTCACAGGCGTTACATATTGTATTCCGGCACGTGCACGCAGTTCTTTCAATGTTTTAGTCGCTACGATGTCGCTCCATTCTCCCAATTCTGCGGCAGCTTCGGCATAAGCCAACAGAGCTTCCGCGTAACGGATAACCGGCAAGGCAGTCTCACCATTGCCACTCACGAAAGTAGTATCTATCCCCAGGCGGATATGATAGCCTGTCAAAGAACGTGAATTGCCGTCTCCCGCCAATTTGGGCGGACTAATCCTGTTTTTATTTTCATCACTGTATTCTTCCAGATGCATGGGCGTCGCCGTAGTAGCAGAAGCAAATTTGGCACCTTCATTCATTACCGTCTGAAGTAATCTGGGGTCACGTCCTTCAAAAGTCTGTTTGAAACTCATAAACTTTTCATCCGCCGGATTAATAGGCGTTCCATCCTGATTCAGGTAATTGTCCACCAAGCTCTGCGTAATTCCCGCAGCCCCTTCCGAATCAACCACACCTGCTTTCAAATTGCCGTTTACATCATGGAAAACGCCCTCGTCACTCGAATACTTTCTCCACAGCAGCACTTCGCTCATACCCGACAAGTCCTTACTATTGAACAAGGCGGCAAAAGCATCTCCCGGATTCTTTCCTTCCTTATATAAGCTGATGCCACATTCAAATAACTCATCCCCCCATTTCATTACCTCACCAAGAAAATAATCCGATTCATTGACCGGTGCGGCAAAACCGTCTTTTGCGTGGTACTTTTCCCATGTCCCTTCGTATAAGGCAACATTCATAGCCAATGTCATAGCTGCTTCCTTATTTACACGGATACCGGAGTATTTACTACGCGAATGTAATAACAGCTTGGCGTCATTCAAGTCTTTCAGGATAAACCTGGCTACTTCATTGCGCGACTTCGCAGGAATCTGCAATCCCTCCACTGTCGCATTTTCATCCCAGAAAGTATCCATCACCGGAATAGAGCCGAATTTCTTCAACAGGTAGAAGTGCCAGTAAGCCCGGAAGAAATAGGCTTCTCCCTTCAATGAAAGCACATCTTCGTTTTCCTGTGCTTCCGGCACTTTGTAATTGTGGAAGAAGTAGTTCACTTTACGCAAGTTCTGATAGCCGGTCTGCCATTCGGAAGCCCCGCTGAACTGATTGTTCTGACCATGCAGACGCTGGTCGTATTTCTCGGCAATGATATTATCGCTATTCTTTTCCTCACTACGAACTCCAAGGCCGAACTTGCTGAAAGACGGCAGTGTCATGTAAAGTCCGTTTATATAATTCTCAACCTGTATCGCACCGGACAGGAATGTGCCAGCTTCCGGCTTGGTTATCGGTTCCCTGTCCAGAAAATCAGAACAGGATGAAAACGGTAGTATTGAAGCGGCTGCAAGAGCCAGTATATATATCTTTTTCATGATTCTCTACAGTTTAAAAAGTAAACTCAACACCAAATACATAGTTCTTATTCAACGGATATACCTTTCCGTTACCATTCTGCTTCATCGGGGAAGTCAAGCCCGGAGCAGTCTCGTTGCTACCACCTGCCCATGTATTTACCTGGTTCAGAGTTTCCGGGTCGAATACATCCGGCAGATTATCAATCGTGAACAGGTTATCGCAAGTGAAGTAAACTTTCAGGTTCTCCAAACCTATCTTCTTCACAAGCTTCGGTTGAAAATTATAAGAAATCATCAGGTTCTTCAAACGCATATAAGCGGCATTCAGCAAATAGCGCGTTGTGTTGTAACCTGCGTTGGCGTTATATTCGGGGCTGTCCGGCTTAGTCAAGCGAGGCAGGTAAGCGCCCGGATTATATACGTTGTAATAATCCAGATGTTCCTTGAAGAAGTTGGAGTCGCCGCTAAAGAGGTAGGTACTGGCGGCCATCGGGAAGTCGCGTTTCATCACGCCCTGGAACAAAGCCGATACTTCAAAGCCTTTATAACCCGCATGCAGGTTCACGCCGAATGAATAACGCGGAGTGGTGTTACCAATCACTTTCAAGTCACCATGGTCTTTCAGTGTGCCTGACCCCGGGTCTATTTTACCGTCGCCATTCGAATCAATGTATTTCAAGTCACCGCGTTGCCAGTCCTTATTCGGTTTGAAGAAGGACATATCCACTCCTTTCAGGTATTCGTCAACTTCTTGGTTAGTCAGGAAAAGGTCATTAGCCTCATATCCCCATATTTCTCCCAAATTCATTCCTTCATAATAACCTCTGTTACGTTCCAGACCGGTATGGTTATTGTAAATCAAACCTTCGGGATTATTATATTTGGTTACCACCGCTTTATAGTCGAAGATGTTGAAACCGATTCCATAGCTGAAACCGTTCTTCAACTGGTCTGCCCAATTAATGGATAATTCCCAGCCACGATTCCGTAAAGTAGCGTTGTTCACTTTCGCACGCTGATCGACAGCAATACCGCCAATATCGGGGATAGCCTCAGCCGGCCCAATCATATCTTTCGTCGTACGCTGGTAAATATCCGCAGTAACGGTCAGGCGATTATTAAACAGGCTCAAATCGAAACCCAGGTTGGCATTATCTACCTTTTCCCAAGTGATGTAGGGGCTTACCATAGAGGGAGTCAAAGCTACCGTACCGCGCACCGGTGTGGCAGAAGTTATCCCGGAAAGCAACCAGGCATTTGAGTAATCGGGCCTTAGAGTCATGAAGTTCAGGTAGTCATAGAGTCCGGCACCGTTCTGATTGCCCAGACGTCCGTAGGAAAGACGCACCTTCAACTGCGAAACAGGTAAGTTCAATTGCTTGAAATAGTCGGTGCGTGCAATATCGTAACCGGCAGAAGCCGAAGGGAAGAATCCCCAACGATTGCCGCGGGCAAAACGGGAAGAACCGTCATAACGTCCGCTGAATTCTAGGAAATAGACATTCTGATAGTTCCAGTTCAAACGGGTATAGAATCCCATTGTAGCCCAATGGTCGCGTGCTTCGCTGTTATAGGCTTTACCGTTCGCATTGTCGAAAGAGAATGTGCCGTCGCTCATCACGCCGTCTTTGTAGGCATACATGCTCGAGTTGTTCTGCACCTCCATTTGGAAACCTGCCATAGCCTTAAAGAAATGCTCTCCCCACTGATTTGTATAAGAAGAAGATACGCTGGGAGACAGGTAATAATTGAACTGGTTGCCGCGGGTCATCGAACCCCACAACGAGTTTGAATATTCAATGCCCGGATAGGAATATCCCTGTCGGGGCGCAGTCACATTCTCGACAGTTCCGTCGGGGCGTGTAGTCCTGGGTTGTTTCTGCAGGAACTCATCGTTCTGCACATCGAAACGGACTTTCATTTCTCCAATAATGTCCCATCCCTGCAGAGGAGTAACCGTAGCCGCAAAAGTCATGGCATCCGAAATACGGTTTTGGGAGTAGTTCACATTATCCAGATACAAGGCTTCGTTCCATGACGGCAGGTTATATTGCCCGGAAATGGGAACTTCTGTTACCATGTTGGGTTGCGACCGTGAAATCTGATGATACAGGATAGACATGTTCGGAAGCGGACGCGAAATCAGGTTCAACGTGATATTATTATTGAAGTTGAACTTCAACCAGTCATTCGGTTTGATTTGGAATTTGGTGTTCACGTTATATTTATCCAGTGAATCTTCCACACGGTCCAGCAAACCACCCTGGTAGGTATATCCCAAACCAACATAATAAGTAACTTTCTCCGAACCGCCGGAAATGCTCAGGTTATGCGAATGGCGCAGAGAAGTGTCTTTATAGAAATAGTCGAACCAGTCGGTATTGGCATATTGTGATTCACCGCCACGCCAGCCGGTATTCTCCTGGTTCGCCGTTATGCCGGGAAGCCCTTCGCCGTAAGGGTTCTGCATAAACTGCTGCATCAGCCCGATGGTTTCCTGTGAGAAATAAGGAGACTCACCGATAGCCGCCCGATAAGAGTTCTTGTAATTGGCAAACTCCACGGAGTTCATCATTTCGGGCATATTAATCGGAGAACTCAGACCGACGGAACCGCGATATGTCACTCTTGCCTTATCCTGCTTTCCACTTTTTGTTGTTACCAATACCACACCATAGGCGGCACGCGCACCGTAAACGGCTGCCGCGGAAGCGTCTTTCAATACACTGATACTTTCAATATCGGCAGGATTGACATTCTGCAGACTCTGTTCCACACCGTCTACCAATACATAAGGTTCACCACCGTTGATAGAACCGATACCACGGATATTAAATTTGATTTCGCCGCCGACTTCACCGCCTGTACCGCTCTCGGAAGCATCCGAAGCAAAGTTAAGACCGGCAACATTACCTTGAAGCGCACTGGTAGCGTCGGTCACCGGACGGTTGGCAATAGCGTCCGAACTGACGGTGGCAACGGCTGCCGTAATCGTATTACGTTTCTGCGTTCCCATGCCGACTACCACCACTTCATCCAAAGCCTTGGCGTCTTCTTTCATCACATAGCGATTTCCGGATAATTTGGTTACCTTCACTTCCAGAGGGGAATAACCGACATAAGTAATAGTGAGAGTGCTGCCCACCTTGCCTTTAATTGCAAATTTTCCATCTAAATCGGTAATAGCACCATCGGTAGAACCTTTCACCAGTACGGTTGCTCCGATAACAGACTCTCCACGTTCATCCACCACCTGACCGGTGACAGTTCCCTGTTGCGCAAGAGCTCTTACAGGGAAGAACAGCAAAAGCATCGAAAAGAGACACACGAGTTGCATCCTAATCCGCATTTTCTTCATAACATTATATTAAAGTTAATACTAAAAGTTTTGTGGTTTTCAAGGGTTGGCAGCCAACTGCCGTACCTTAAATTCTGGTTCAAAAATAGCCCTTTTATCAGACTGACGAGTTCACGAAATCGCCAAAATGTTTCCAAAAAACATCAGCTTTCCATTTTTAGACATACTTCGGGCTATTCTAAGAAACCAGCATGCCACCGGAGATATTCTCCATAAGAATAGTAACAGGAATTATCAAGGCTCAAAAATAATCATTCAAATGATAATTTCAGAAACATTTCTTTTGTTTTAGCGGAAATAGTCATACTTTTGCTTCACCATTATTCCTTTAAATCCCCAATTCATGAGAAAAACCAGTCAGATAAAACATATTTTCTGTTTGCTAATCTTTCTGATAATAAGCATATTCCCTGCAATTGGACATCATTACGATTTCAAGCAAATCGGTTCGAAAAGCGGTATGCCTTCGATTATCAGTTGCATTTATACCGAACAGAAAGGATTTATATGGATTGGCACCCCGCAAGGACTTATAAGGTTTGACGGCGAAGAACTGAAAAAATACACCGCTCAACCGGACAACGAGAATTCCCTGCCCGGCGACAGTATTCTCCAAATTATCGAAGACAACCAGCAAGCCACTTGGATACTGACCACGAAAGGTATTGCGCGCTACTCGCTTATCCACGACAAATTCTTTATTCCAAAATTGGACAACCGGCCGATTGTGGCATATTCTGTGTGCAAAACAGACGACGGACTCCTATTCGGCGGCATCAATAATATATATAAGTACTCCTATGACAGCGATGAAATCTCACGCATACATGAGTTCAAGACAGACAGCCCGTTCATTATACGAGGTGTACAGGTATGGAAATCGGATATTGTCCTTTGCCTGAACTGGCAGAAAGGAATATTCCAGATGAATCCGAAAACACCGGAGCTGATTCCGTTTCCTTTCCGGTTCGGAGACAGTAATGTGGAAATGTTGGTCGATTCCCAACAACGGATATGGCTGTCGACGTACAACAACGGTGTCTTATGTTTCTCGAAAGAAGGTAAGGAAATAGCCAGCTACTCCACCCGTAATTCCAAACTAAGCAGTGACATCGTTCTATGTATGACGGAACTGGAAGGTAAAATATGGCTCGGAACAGACGGCGGAGGAATTAATATCCTCAATCCGGACAATGGAGAAATCACCCTGTTGGAGCATATTTCGGGAGACAACCATTCACTTCCCACCAACACAATACTCTGCCTGCATGGTGATTCAGCCAATAATATATGGGCGGGAAGCAAACGGGAAGGGGTTATAAACATCCGTGAAGTCTCCATGAGGACATATACCAATGTTGTATTGGGCTACAACAAAGGATTAAGCCAAAGTACCGTATTGCAAGTATATCAGGAACCCGGTTCCGAAGACCTTTGGATAGCGACGGACGGCGGGGGAATCAACAAGTTCATCTCTTCCGAAGAAATATTTGTGCATTATCCGGATACGTGGGGAGATAAAATGGTATCTATCAGCAATTTCACGTCCAACGAGTTGTTGGTTTCCGCTTTCTCGAAAGGCATCTTCATATTTGACAAACGTACGGGAAAGAAACGCCCTCTTCCCATCACCGCACCTTCTTTGGAAAAAAGTATCCGGTACAGCGGGCAACCTATCAATCTGTATGAGGACGCACCGCACTCCGTTTTAATATTGAGTTCTACTCCATACAGATACGATATTCCGACCCGGAAGTTTGAACAGGTTTCCTGTGCAGAGAATATCAAGATAAAAGGAATGTTGGCTTCTATCGCCCATGATTCCCTCTATACATATCTGAATGACCCGTATAATATCTATAAGCTGGACCGTGCAAAAAACAGGCTGGAGATATTCGCTAATGCTCCCCAAGGAATTTATCTCAATGCCGTATCGAAGGACGGCGAAGGGGTATTTTGGATTGCAAGTACCCGCGGACTTTATACATATCATCCCGACAGCCGGGAGTTTAAAAAGATTCCGACATCTCTGTTTAGCGAGGTCAACACCGTCCTTTGTGATAATAAAGGCAAAGTGTGGATAGGAGCCGAACGGAAGTTATTTGTCTGGCTCACTGATGCCAAACGCTTTGTCCTGTTCGGAGAAACTGATGGTATCACCCAAAACGAATATCTTGCCAAACCTCGCCTGATATCGCCCAAAGGCACTATTTATATGGGTGGTGTGAAGGGGCTGCTTCGCATCAACGCGGACATAAAGATAGAGAAAAGCACGGATTCTCCAGAAATCCGCCTATCCGAATTCACTATCAACGGCGAGAACAAGATGCATAAACTGCATGAGAACAAGATATCCATTCCCTGGAACAGCAAGAATATCAAAATTCGTGTAATGACCTACGGCGGGGATATTCTGCGTCTCAAAGTCTATCATTACCAAATGGGCGGCTTCGATGCGGAAAGCTACAATCCGGAACTGGTAATCCCTTCTCTTGCACCGGGCACTTACCCTATCCTGGCAAGCTGCAACACCCAGGAAGGGAACCTGACTGAGCCTCAATATCTTTTCACCCTGACCGTATTGCCGCCCTGGTACAGGACTTGGTGGTTTCTCTCTCTTTGCATTATCTGCTGCACCATCATAGTAGCATGGATTGTTTTTGTCCTGCTCCGCCGCAAGGAAAACAAGATGAAATGGATTGTAAAGGAGCACGAACAGAAAGTTTATGAAGAAAAGGTACGTTTCCTAATCAATATCAGCCATGAGCTGAGAACTCCACTGACACTGATATATGCTCCGTTGAGTCGTATCCTAAAGACATTGAGCCCGTCGGACAGCAACTATCCGTCGCTAAAGAATATACACAAGCAGACACAGCGCATGAAAGACCTTATTAATATGGTGCTGGACGTGCGTAAAATGGAAGTCGGCGAAACCAAGCTCAAACTCCAGGCGCACCCGCTCAACGAGTGGATAAAAGAAGTGGGAGCCGACTTTACAGACGAGGGAACAGCCCAACAACTACAAATAGCCTATCAACTCGACGAGAACATAGGGGAAGTTGTATTCGACAAAGCCATGTGCACAATTGTAGCAACCAACCTGCTGACTAATGCCCTGAAACACAGTCCTGAGCATAGCACTGTCACTATACGGGCCCATAAGGAAGGGGAATACGTCCGCATTTCCGTAACCGACGAGGGAGAAGGATTAAAGGAAGCAGACATGGATAAAGTGTTTATCCGCTTTTATCAGGGCGACGGGGAAACCGGCGGAAGCGGCATCGGACTGTCATATGCCAAGATGCTGGTAGAACTGCACAAAGGTAAAATCGGAGTTGTGAACAATGAGGGAAAGGGGGCGACTTTCTTCTTCGACCTGCCACTGGAACAGACAGCCGGCGAGGTGACCTGCCAGCCGAAACCTTATATCAACGAATTGATTATACCGGACGTAACTGATGATATAAATACTCCCGAAGTCCGTGATTTCTCTACACGAAACCATACCTTATTATTGGTAGACGACAACCGGAACCTGACTGACTTCTTTTCCAAGGAACTGAAAGATTTGTTCAAGGCTATCTATATAGCTTATGACGGAGAAGAGGCTTTGCAGATTGCCAGGGAGCGAGTGCCGGACATTATCGTAAGCGACGTAATGATGCCGCGAATGAACGGTTACGACTTATGCAAAGCAGTGAAAGAAGATATCAGCATCAGCCATATCCCCGTCATACTGCTTACGGCACGTACCGACGAACAAAGCCGTCAATACGGATACAAGATTGGCGCCGACGCCTATCTAGGAAAACCTTTTGAGATAGACACGCTTATCAAAATCATACAAAATCGTTTGTACAACCGGGAACAGACTAAAGAGCATTATCAGCACGTAGGTATCTTCCCCCAACCGTTGGAAAGTACTTTCAGTCAGGCTGACGAAACATTCCTGCTCAGATTCAACAAGCTTATCCGGGAGAATATCAGCAACCCCGCGTTGGATATCCCCTTTATCTGCAAGGAAATCGGCATGAGCAAGACTTCACTCTACAACAAGCTCAAAGCCATTACCGATATGGGCGCAAACGACTACATCAACAAGTTCAGGTTGGAACAAGCCATCGTTCTGGTGAAAACGACCGACCTTACGTTTACAGAAATATCCGACCAGGTAGGTTTCACTACTTTGCGTTATTTCAGTACCGCATTCAAGCAATACACCGGCAAGACGCCGACGCAGTATAAGAATGAATGTAAGAACGGGCAGCAATAAGGGTTGCCCTGAAATCAGAGCAATCCTTCATCCGCAAAGCTGTAGAACCCGTCTTCGCAGACTATAACGTGGTCTATCAGATGTATATTCATTGTATCCGCCGCTTTGCGGATATGTTCCGTCAACGTCCTGTCCGGCTGGCTGGGATGAAGATTCCCGGAAGGGTGATTATGTACCACGGCTATTTGCGTAGCCCTTTGCAGCAACGCTTCCCGGAGAATGGTACGCACATCAGTATAAGTCCCGTCTATGCCGCCGGTACTGATACGTACCTTGTCAATCAGTTTAGTCGCCTGATTCAAGAGTAAGACCCAGAATTCTTCCTGTTCAAGGTCGCACATAATCGGTTGAAAAATCTCATAGATGTCTTTTGAGCAAGTTATCCGGAGCCTTTCTTTTGTGCTTTGCAGCTTCCGTCGCTTGCCGAGTTCAAGGGCTGCCATGACAGTAATACTCTTTGCAGGTCCCATTCCTTTAAAACGGGAATAGTCGCACACCTCCCACTTAGCCAGTGAGTTCAGGTTGTTATCACAAGACAGGAGCAGGCGTCTCATCAGTTCGACAGCACTTTCTTCCGTATTTCCGGAGCCGATTAATATAGCGAGTAGTTCGGCATCACTTAATGCGGCTGCTCCCTTCTCCATCATTTTCTCCCGCGGGCGGTCTTCCGGTGCCCACTGGGTGATGGATAGTTTGTGTTTACTTTCCATTATTTATATAATTGAGAGCACAAAGGTAGTCTTATTTCATTTAATAAATGATTTTTGGAATCCATAAGTCTATTTTTGGAACATGTTTCTTTCCAAACATCCTAATTTTGCATCAGTAAGATAAGTATAAACTAAATCTAATAAGCATGAAAAAGCAGATAAGTATTTTATGTATCCTATTGCTGCTGGGTATGGTAGCAAATGCACAAGTCAATATTCCCCAAGTGATTCCCTCCTTACAGAACTGGAAAGCAGGAAAAGGAAAGCTGGCACTGCCGGCAACTGGAAAAATAATCGTTGCGCCCGAAGCGGAAAGCCTGCTGAAAGAAACTGCGGAGATAGTAACAAAGGACCTGAAAGCTATGTTCGGATGGAATTATCAGGTAATTTCCGGCAAACCGGAAAAAAGCTCCATCTACCTGTCTCTGAAAAACTCCCCCACCTCCTCAAAAGAAGAAGGTTATGAAATGAATATAAACAACCGTGTAACGATTGAAGCCTCCACCGTAAAAGGCGTATTTTGGGGAACGCGCACACTACTGCAAATGCTTCATAACCAGCCTTCAGGAATCTTGCAGGGGAAAACCTCAGACTATCCACAGTATTCGCACCGGGGAATGATGATTGATGTAGCGAGAAAGTTCTTTACGATAGACTATTTGAGGGATTATATAAAAATCCTCTCCTTCTACAAAATGAACGAGTTGCAAATACATCTGAATGATAACGGCTTCGTCGAGTTTTTCGATAATGACTGGAAGAAGACATACGCTGCTTTCCGGCTTGAAAGCGACTGTTTTCCGGGATTGACGGCAAAAGATGGTTCTTACACTAAAGAAGAATTTCGTGATTTGCAGAAAATGGCAGCGCGTTATGGCATCAATATCATTCCCGAAATAGATGTCCCCGCCCATTCACTTGCCTTTACCCATTACAACCCTAACCTGGCAGCCGACAAGAAAGAATATGGTATGGATCATCTTGACCTCTACAAGAAAGAAGTGTACAATTTCCTTGATACTTTATTCAATGAATATCTTGCGGGGGACGAACCGGTGTTTCTCGGACCGGACGTGCATATAGGTACGGACGAATATAACCTCAAAGAGGCGGAACAATTCCGCTACTTCACTGATTACTATTTGAAATATATTTCCGGGTACGGAAAGAATCCCCGGTTATGGGGAAGCCTGAAACATATGAAAGGAGATACTCCAGTCAATTTGAAAGGAAAAACCGTCAACGCATGGAACTACAACTGGATGGACATGGAAACCGCACTGAAAGAAGGAGCTAAGGTTGTCAATACCTGCGATGAATTTCTGTACATCGTACCATCCGTAAACTACTACCATGACTTTCTCGAATATAAATGGCTCTATGAAAACTGGTCGCCACGTATGATGAAAAAAGGGGAAATGACAGAGTACTCCCCTAACCTGTCAGGAGCCATGTTTGCCGTGTGGAACGACCGCGTCGGAAATGGTATCAGCCAGCAGGATGTACACATACGTACCTTTCCTGCCATGCAGATGATAGCCGAAAAGCTCTGGAAAGGAGAAAATACAGCCAACATATCCTTTAATACATTCGAAAACCTGTGCAAACGAACACCGGAAGCACCGGGAGTTAATTTACAAGCGCGGGTAGACGGTAGAAAAGAACTGACTCCGCACGAACAAGAAATCATCTTGCAAGGCAACGACTCCCTTCTCACTTCCATTTCCGAAATCGGTTATCCGTATGCAGTGGAATTCGAAATCCGTCCGGATACAAAATCCAATATTGATGCAGTCGTATTCAAAGGCCCACATTCTGTCTTTATCACGAACTGGCAAAATACAGGCAAATTCGCTTTTCGCCGCGACGGCTACGAATTTGTATTCCACGCCTACCGTTTGCCAGTGGAAACATGGACTAAAGTTCGCATAGAAGGGGACAAGAAAGGAACCTCGCTTTATATAAACGGAAAATTGCAGGAACGTCTGGAAGGACGCATCGGCGTATCTTACAATTTAAAAGCGCAGAAAAAAGATAGTATATGGTATCAGGAAACCCTGATTTTCCCTTTACAACAGATTGGCGATAAACAGATGGGATTTAAAGGATTAATCAAAAACATTATTTGTATGCAACCGGAATAATTTTTCCATGCTAACGCTTCTTGTCTGACACCCGGGTGTCAATGATACTGAGACCCGGGTGTCAGCATATCCAAGACCCGGGTGTCAGACGTGCCGAGACCCGGGTGTCAGACAACTTTTCTTTTAAGCAAAAAAAGGAATGCCAGTAGACAAATAAGAGTTTGACTATTTATAAAAATTCTTTCGGAAAGCCTCGAACTCATCCTTCCCTCTTACACAACGCTGCCACCATGCACGCCAAAAGCCTGTTCCATAGCCGATAAGCTGGATAAATGCGGCTGCAATGGAGTAAATGCCAATAGGTAAGCTCTTATTCTGAATAGTAGAATCAATGCATACCAATAGTGCATAGAGAATTATCGGTGTAAAACTGAAAAGGCAGAACGGAGTTCCTAGCAGTAGAAGCGCTACTCCTAACGTAAATACGGCAGGCAGCAAATGAACCAGCTTAAGAGAATCCGGGTATTTCTTATAAAGATTGATACGGGCAATGCCGGAGTTGTGCACCTGCTTGAAGAACTTCTTCAAATCTGTCCGACGCTTATGATACACCCAGGTATCCGGAAAAAGACGGCAGGTATAGCCATTTTTAAAGATACGGATACTAAAATCAATATCCTCTCCGAAACGCATCTTGGAAAATCCTCCCAAAGCTTCGTACACTTTGCGTCGCACTCCCATATTAAAGCTACGGGGATAGAATTTATCCATCTTCTTTTTCCCGCCACGGATACCGCCCGTTGTGAAGAAAGAGGTCATGGAATAGTTAATCGCTTTCTGAATATCCGTAAAAGAATCGTGCGCACGATCAGGACCGCCAAAAGCATCGGCAGAAGAAACGAGAAGTTCTGTCTCTACGGCATCGAAATATCCTTCGGGCAGAATCACATCAGAATCGAGTATAATAAGATATTCCCCTTCACTGCGTTCGGCTCCATAATTACGGGTCTGTCCCGGTCCCGAATTGGGTTTAGCAAAGTATTTGATGTCCAGCCGGCCTGTATATCGGTCTGTTACTTCTTTACAGGGAATGGAAGAACCATCTTCCACTACAACGACCTCAAAATCTTTAAAGTGCTGCACAGTGAGACTTTGCAATAACTCGTCCACTTCATCAGGACGATTGTAAACGGGGATTATGACAGAGTAACGCATATCAAAATGGAATGTAACTGTTAGATATGCAAAGTAAGGGAAAAAAAATGATACTTATAAAAGAATGATGAATTTCTATACATCAAAAAAGGCGACACCGTTAAAGAGTCGCCTTTTCATATATAAAATCCTATTTATTACTTGTTCAAAATATCCATCGTATCCGAAGCAATCAACAGTTCTTCGTCTGTCGGAATCACTACTACTTTCACTTTAGAAGCAGGAGTGGAAATGATAGCTTCTTCACCGCGAACTTTCGCATTTATGTCGTTATCAAGTTCGATGCCCATGTATTCCATATCCTTACAAACTTCACGACGACATTCCATTTGGTTTTCACCCACACCACCTGTAAACAGGATGATATCCACACCACCTAATGCAGCAGCATAAGCACCGATGTATTTCTTGATACGGTAGTAGTACATCTTCTCAGCCAGGATAGCTTTTTCATTGCCGGCAGCACAAGCAGCCAACAGTTCACGCATATCGCTTGATACACCGGAGATACCGAGTACACCACTCTTCTTGTTCAACAGGTTGGAAACGCCGGTTGTGTTCAAACCTTCTTTTTCCATGATAAATGTTACTGCACCGGCATCGATGTCACCACTACGAGTACCCATCATCAAACCTTCCAGCGGAGTCAATCCCATAGTAGTGTCCATGCACTTGCCGTCTTTGATAGCAGCGATAGAACCACCATTACCGATGTGGCAAGTGATGATTTTCTTTCCTTCAGGATTTACGCCCAAGAATTCACATACACGCTTCGAAACATAACGATGAGAAGTTCCGTGGAAGCCGTAACGACGTACACCATATTTCTCATACAATTCGTAAGGAATAGCATACATATATGCATAATCCGGCATTGTCTGGTGGAAAGCCGTATCAAATACGCCCACCTGCGGAATATTAGGAAGAATAGCAGAAACAGCATTCACACCTTTCAGGTTGGCAGGATTGTGAAGCGGAGCCAAGTCATTGCAAGCTGCAAAAGCTTCCAATACTTCCTTGTTCAGCAATACGGATTCGCTGAAACGTTCACCGCCATGTACCATACGGTGACCTACCGCATTGATTTCATCCAAAGACTTGATAGCGCCATATTCAGGGCTAATCAATGTATTCAGGATAAATTCCACACCTACTGTATGTTCTGGAATATCTTTTTCCAGGATTTTCTTTTCGCCGTTCGGCAAAGTCAGTTTCAGGAATGAACCTTTCAGGCCGATTTTTTCGATACCACCTTGAGCAATCACCTCTTTAGTGGTCATATCGAACAATTTATATTTGATAGATGAACTTCCGCAGTTCAAAACTAAAATTTTCATGTTGTTGTCGATTTAATACTTAATACTTTATATCTAATACTTGTATTTATTTGTTTGCTTTTGCAGCAATAGACTGATTGGCTGTGATGGCAATCATGCGATATACATCTTCGATAGAACAACCGCGAGACAGGTCGTTTACCGGGCAGGCGATACCTTGAAGAATCGGGCCGATTGCATCGGCATGTCCCAAGCGTTGAACCAATTTATAAGAGATGTTACCTACTTCCAGACTCGGAACAATCAGTACGTTTGCCTGTCCAGCTACATCTGAGCCCGGAGCTTTGCTTGCACCCACTTCAGGAACAAGAGCGGCATCCGCCTGCAGTTCACCATCCAAATCAAGAGTCGGAGCCATTTCCTTGGCTATTTTAGTGGCTTCTACCACTTTGTCTACCACTTCGTGTTTGGCAGAACCTTTGGTAGAGAAGCTCAACATAGCTACTTTCGGATTTTCGATACCGGCAACAGCCTTGGCAGTCTGAGCTGTACAAACAGCAATCTGCGCCAACTGGTTAGCGTCAGGAACCGGAGTTACGGCTACGTCACCCATTACCAGAATTCCATTCTTTCCGTATTCGGGGGCATGAGTCAACAGCAACATAGCACCCGAAACACAAGTGATACCCGGAGCTGTCTTGATAATCTGCAAGGCAGGACGCAATACATTGCCGGTAGTGTTACGGGCACCCGCCAACTGACCGTCTGCGTCACCACTCTTCATCATTAAACAACCAAAGAATAAAGGATCATTAGTAAGTTTGCGGGCTTCTTCGATAGTCATCCCTTTCTTCTTGCGAAGTTCACATAGCAACTGTGCATACTCTTCGTGCTTCGGAGAAGTTTCAGGGTCAATGATAGTAGCTTTACCGATGTTTCCCAATCCCCATTTTGTAGCAAGTTCATTAATTTCGGCCGGATTTCCTAACAAAATAAGGTCGGCAACTTCATCTGTCAAAATCTGATTGGCAGCTTTTAATGTGCGTTCTTCAGTACCTTCGGGAAGAACAATACGTTGGCGGTTTGCTTTCGCGCGTTCAACGATTTGGTTGATTAAATTGAGCATAAGATATATTGAATAATATTATAAAACCTACTTACGATTTGTAATTTGCGGTGCAAAAGTACTCAATTTTGCAATATCCACATTACAATTTCGTCCATATTTTAGTTCCAAGTCTAAAATATTATAATATTTAACACTGTACTCCTATTTTTCATACCTTTGCAGCGTTTTCAAACAAAATCAATAGGTAATTAGTATATGATACGTCAGTGCGCCATTTTATTTGGCTGTTTGGCTTTGGGTGAATTGATAGTTTATCTTACAGGCATCAAGCTCCCCTCCAGCATCATCGGTATGCTGCTGCTCACCCTCTTTCTGAAATTAGGTTGGATTAAACTGCATTGGGTGCAGGGACTATCCGACTTTCTGGTAGCTAACTTAGGTTTCTTTTTCGTTCCGCCCGGAGTGGCACTTATGCTATACTTCGATGTTATTGCAGCAGAATTCTGGCCGATAGTAATAGCGACGATTGTTAGTACTGCCCTTGTGCTGGTTGTCACGGGATGGGTTCACCAAATTGTCCGCAAGTTCAGACTGGCGCGTCAAATCAAGCTGGCACGCAAACTGCACCTGACAGATTTCCATCTGCCGGAAAGACTTCACCGTAAAGAAAAAAACAACTTAACTGATAAAGACAAATGAGTTTCCTAGAAAATAACTTCTTCCTGCTGGCCGTCACCTTCGGGGTTTTCTTCTTTGCCAAGTTGCTTCAGAAGAAAATAGGGTTAGTGTTGCTAAATCCGATATTACTGACTATCGCCGTTCTTATTATCTTCCTTAAAATGACCGGTATCTCTTATGAGACTTATAATAAAGGAGGACATCTTATCGAATTCTGGCTACGTCCGGCTGTGGTTGCCTTAGGCGTACCTTTATATCTTCAGTTGGAAATGATTAAGAAACAGTTATTACCGATTCTCTTGTCGCAACTGGCAGGATGCATCGTCGGAGTCATTTCGGTGGTGCTGATTGCGAAATTTATGGGGGCTTCCCAAGAAGTTATCCTGTCTCTCGCCCCGAAATCGGTGACTACCCCGATTGCGATGGAAGTGACGAAAGCCATCGGCGGTATTCCGTCACTGACTGCGGCGGTTGTAGTGGCAGTCGGATTATTGGGAGCTATCTGCGGTTTTAAGACGATGCAGATTATGCGCGTAGGCAGTCCTATCGCCCAAGGGCTTTCTATGGGAACTGCCGCCCATGCTGTCGGAACCTCGACGGCAATGGATGTCAGCAGCAAATATGGAGCATATGCCAGCCTGGGATTAACGCTGAACGGAATATTCACTGCATTATTGACGCCTACCATTCTTCGTTTATTGGGTGTTTTATAAAACAAAATCCCATGATTTTCCGTTATATAAGAGTTAAACGCAAAACGCAATTTTATGATTCCATTTAAAGATATCACATTAGCAGATAAAGACACGATTACCTCATTTACAATGAAAAGTGAGCGACGTAACTGTGACCTGTCATTCTCCAATCTTTGTAGCTGGAGATTCCTGTATGATACCAAGTTCGCTGTTATCGACAACTTTTTAGTATTTAAATTCTGGGCAGGAGAACAACTGGCATATATGATGCCTGTAGGTACCGGTGACTTAAAAGCCGTATTGAAAGAGTTGATAGAGGATGCCGGACAAGAAAACCAGCCCTTTTGCATGCTGGGAGTATGCAGCTGTATGCGTGCCGAACTCGAAGCTATCCTTCCCGAACAATTTACTTTCACGGAAGACCGTGATTATGCAGATTACATTTATCTAAGAAGTGACCTTTCAACTTTAAAAGGAAAGAAATTCCAGGCAAAAAGAAATCATATCAACCGATTCCGCAATACATATCCGAATTATGAATATACCCCGATTACTCCCGACCGTATCCGGGAATGTATGGATTTGGAAGCGGAATGGTGCAAAGTGAATAATTGTGACCAACAAGAAGGAACGGGTAATGAACGCCGTGCCTTGATTTATGCCCTTCATAACTTTGAAGCCCTCGGATTAACTGGTGGCATTCTCCATGTGAACGGAAAAATCGTCGCATTCACTTTTGGCATGCCTATCAATCACGAGACATTCGGCGTACATGTAGAAAAGGCAGACACTTCCATCGAGGGTGCTTATGCCATGATTAACTATGAGTTTGCAAACCGGATTCCCGAACAGTATATTTATATCAATCGGGAAGAGGATTTAGGAATCGAGGGGTTACGAAAAGCCAAACTGTCCTATCAACCGGTGACTATTCTTGAAAAATATATGGCTTGTCTCAAAATTCATCCGTTAGATATGGTTAAATGGTAAATTCCCGACGAGCGAATATGATAATAAAGGAACAAGTAAAAGCCTTATGGAAATTGTGCTTCGAAGATAGCGAAGAGTTTGTTGAAATGTACTTCAAGCTACGCTATAAGAACGAAGTGAACGTTGCCATCCAAAGTGGTGACGAGGTAATCTCTGCGCTTCAGATGCTTCCTTATCCGATGACTTTCTGTGGGGAAATGGTACAGACTTCGTATATTTCAGGAGCCTGCACACATCCTGATTTTCGAAGTAAGGGAGTGATGCGCGAACTCTTATCCCAGTCTTTTGCCCGGATGCTACGGAATGGGATACAGTTCAGTACACTGATACCGGCAGAGCCTTGGCTATTCGATTATTACAAACGTATGGGATATGCCACTGTCTTTCAATATTCGGTCAAGGAGATGACTTTACCAGAGTTTATCCCTTCTAAAGAGATTGCTGTCAATGTCGTTTCCAAACCTCAAGATGAAGTCTATTCATATTTGAATAAAAAGTTGTCCGAACGTCCTTGTTGCATTCAACATTCCGCAGAGGATTTCCAGGTTATTATGGCAGACTTACCTATAAGTGGGGGAAATTTATTCGTTGCAAAACAAGCTAATGAAATATGGGGAATAGCCATTATATATAAAAGAGAAAACTGTATCATTATTAATGAACTTCTGGCAGAAGATAAGGATACGGAGTACAGTTTATTATTTGCCATTAAACAATATACCGGATGTAACCATATAATCCAATTACTGCCACCGGATAAAGAATTGCCTCAACATTCACTAGGGATGGCACGTATTATCAATGCTAAAGAAGTATTGCAGATTTATGCGTCCGCCTTTCCTGAAGATGACATGCAACTGGAAGTATCAGACAAGCAGTTATCAGTGAATAATGGTTATTACTATCTGTCTGACGGGAAATGCAGATATAGCGCCGAGCGGCTACCCGGTGCACATATCCAAACGAACATAAGTGAATTAACAGAGAAAATACTCAAGAAGCTAAATCCTTATATGAGTTTGATGCTGAATTAAGGCACGGATTATTTATCCAGATAACGTACCCGTTCGCAAGCTGCCAACAAGAAGGCCCCGAGTCCAAAGTTTGACGTAGAATTTGCGTCTACTACCTGCCCCGGTATCGCTTTCTCACCAATCGGCTGCACATAGCCAATCTTTCCATCGGGTTGTAAAGCAACCGTTGAGAGATATTTCCATGCTTTTTCAACTATCGGCTGATATTCATCTGAATCAAGGAAACCGTTATTTATGCCCCATTGCAGGCCATACGTAAAGAAAGCCGTTCCACTGGTTTCCGGCCCCGGCGCATGTTCCGGGTCAAGCATACTGCGTGTCCAGTAACCTTCCGGTTGCTGACAGGCAGCAACAGACTTAGCCAGAGTACGGAAACGGTCTATATATTCCTGACGATACTTATCTGTTTCTGGAAGCTCCTTCAGCACTTTTGCCAATCCTGCCAATACCCAGCCGTCTCCACGCGCCCAGAAATCTTTTTTACCGTTCACACTTTTGTGCTTGGGGTATACGTACTTACCGTCCCGATAGTAAAGTCCGGCTTCTTCATCATACATGATACTGTCGGCATAAGCAAGATATTCGTGCAGTTTCTCCAGGTAAAGCGGATTCTTCGTGATATTATACATCTTTGTCATTACAGGCATTACCATATACAAACCATCCGCCCACCACCAATAATCATGGTTAGGAGTACTCATCTGATATTCCATCACTTCACGGGCACGGGCTATCTTCTGTGTATCCGGTTCCAGATTGTATAAATCAGCATAGGTCTGGAAACAAATCTGATAATCCCCGAAAAGTACATAGTCGTCACTTTCGCCATAACTATACTTCCAACAAGTTTTATCATCCGATTTAGCACCTTTCCATTCGTTATGTTCAGCCCAACCTTTCGAATACTCTAAATATTCCGGCTTCTTTGTCAGGAAATAGGCTTCCATATTTCCGGTATGATAGGCGGCGTTGTCCCAAAAAGAACGACCGTGTTCCGGATGATTCGTCTGCCAATACCCATTCACCTTATGAATTATCTCTATCACTTCTTCCGAAGAATCGGCTTTCTTGTCCACACAACTTGCGCAGACCATACCGCCCAGAAGAAAAGCCGAAAAAAGAGTTACGTATAAATTCTTCATATCTTTATTTATTTGTATTCATATCCATTTCCAACACATACACCATTTGAGGTTCAATCTCTGCCGTACGTTCGCCGTCCCCTTGGCGGGTATGCTGCACAAAGAGATGCAGTTTTCGTTGTTTCTTCCAAAGTTCCGTGTCGTGTGACGGTTCCCAGGCATCTACTGAAAAGTCTGTTAAATCCGTTATCGTCCACTTGCCGATACCGACATCGGCGGCGTGAGCCATTGAGACACGGCTTCCCCGTTCTTCATCACGGAAGATATAGAAAACTTCTCCACCCTCTACGACAATACGCGGACGGGCAATAGGAATCATCTTCGTGCCGCCGCCTTTCAAGCTAAAAGGTGTTTTACGGTCGGTTACCTGACGGTGATGCCATACTTTTCCATCATGCCATACGATGCGATATTGCGGTACGTCACTGTCGGGATCTCTCCAATACGTAGCTATATAAGGATTCCCGCCCGCATCGGTACTCATACTCGTTTGATTTATCAATTCACAGTTCTGCGGCAGACGGCAAGCGTATTCCGCATTCGAAAGTTTAATCGGAAGTTCATATTGCTCTCCACTGGATTTGTACCAGGTCACTCCATTATCAAACGAACGGGCATAACAAATATCGTGATTCGTCTCTACATGCCAGGTTTCACGCCATACCCATGAAAGATGGATAGTCCCTTGTTCATCAACGTATAACTGCCAATAGGCGTTTCGTTTGTTTTCTCCGTCAATCAGTACATCCTGCACACGAGTCCACTTCTGTTCTTTCAATGAGTAACGGTTCATTACCAGGTTACCACGACCGGAAGAACCGGAACGGTAGGCAAACAATAAATCTCCGCCCGCCAGAGGATAAAATTCGGGATAAGTAACATTTCCTTCATCCACTCCGGTCATCGGCATTTTATCTCCTAACTCCAAAGAACCGGGAGCAATGCCCCGACAATAATTCAGTTTGTGACCGTGATGGTCAAAAGAAACGTGCACATACCCTTCTCCGTCCACCATCATGCTGATGATATTATGGGCGTCTTTCACATTTCCCTGGTATTGGGTACGATGCAGCGTCCATTGTCCGGAGTCCAGTTTACGTTTTCCCAGTGTCAGATAACCGTCAGCATCATAATAGCTGATGTACTGCTCATCTCCATGGGTAACCAGGGAATTATTACGGAATACCGCAGTGTTGACCGAAGTACAGCTATACCCCTTCCCCACTTCAACCAAATGTTGGGAGTAGCATAACACAGGAACCAGCATAATCCCGCAAAGTAGTAGCAATATCCGTTTCATGCTTGTATTCTTTATTATTTATCGAAAAAGGAAAGATTCCATTTCTCCTGCCAGGGGATAGTAATTTTTCCGTCTTTTATCAATATAGGCAACCATACATAGCGGGAGTCTTCCAAATCTTTCTTTTTCCAACGGTCGAACAAGGCAATATATGCGTCCTTCTTTCCGACAACCGGTTGCACATACGTACTCTGTGCATAAAATGTCTTATCCGCATCCGGGCCGGTACATGGGTCTCCGATAGTTTTCCACGTCCCCATAATAGAATCAGCCACTGCCATCTCAGCCACATTCGGATCCCAACCTGTACAACCGGAACTTAACATATAATATTTACCATTATATTTAAACACTGCCGGAGCTTCACGGGATTCTTTCACGAAATTACGTGTAAAGCGTCCGCTCGGCTTTAGATAGTCGTCAGTCAGCAGGCTGATATACATGGTTTCATTATTCTCGGAAGAATAGAATTGATAGGCACGACCGTCATCGTCCACAAAAACAGTCTGGTCACGGCTCATCGCATTGTTCGGACGGAAACTTCCCTGATAAATGAACGGCCCGACGGGAGAATCGGCAACGGCAACTCCGGCACAAGCCTTACTGTAATCGGCACTTTCCACATGCGCCCACATTACGAACTTGCCCGTTTTCTTATTATAAACCACTTTCGGACGTTCCAATACTTTGGACGGATGCAAGTCGTGATTCGGGTCATCTTTTACTGCCGGAAGTACAATGCCTTCAAATTTCCAGTTTAGCAAGTCTTTGGAAGAGTAGCAACCTACTCCGATCACATCCGTACGGTAACATTCCCAGGTAGCCCATTCGGGCAAGATGGTCTTTCCTTTTTTGTATTCACCATACCAATAGTAGGTGCCATCATGATAAAGAAGTCCGCCACCATGAGCGTTAATCGGATTTCCATCGGTATCTTTCCACACTTCTCCGGGAATAAATTCCGTGTTCTTCTGAGCCTGTACGGATATTGGAAGCAAGCCTATGCAAGCTACAAACAATAATAATAGTTTAGTCATATATCAATATTTGTTGGTTAATTCATTATTAATGAAAAGCATGGTCTTTCGGGAAGTCATTCCCTTCCCAGGCTTTTTTACTTGTCCAGTCTTCGGCAGAAGATGTCCAGAAGGGATGGTCAGCCGGAAGTCCGAGTGGCAGGAAAGCAAGTGATGCCATATATAAGCTACCATTATTTGTATACCAGTCGGATATCTTCGGTTGCTTGCCATTGAAACCTAAAGTGAGGAATCCTTTCTCATTGAAATTACGGTCATCGCCAAACATCCGCTTAATAACTGCTGTCATGGCTGCACGTACTTGTCCATTTGGCAATTCCTTGGGTAACCATTCTCTCCATGCCAGCAATGCTAAAGGCTGCAAAGTTCCTGTACGATAGGTAATAGAACGACCGAAAACAGGGAGCGTCCCTTCGGGAGAGATGAACCGTTCCAAAATCATTCCGAAGCGCTGCATCCGTTTTACTGCACGGTTGTAGTCACATTCCGGCATATTCCAAACTTTACTCTTTCCGCCGTTGGTCATTATTTCCAGCGGTTCTATATACATGGGATGCAATACAAAGCTATTGTAATAGTCGAAAGCAAAGTCCTTTCCATCCGAATACCAGCCATCACCGACGTACCATTCTTCCACTTTGCGCAGCGCCGAAGCTATGCGGTAAGTATCACTTGGCGCACCCGCTTTCCGTAGAAAGGCTTCTACGGTAGCAGAGAACAATAACCAATTCGTATAAGGCGGGTCTACCCGGCGAAGCTGTGTAAACTCGGTAATATAACGTTGTTTCGTCACGCTGTCCAACGGAACCCATAAAGCATCATATCCTCTTATGAAACTTTCCGCGATATAAGCGGCATCCACCAAGGTTTGCCCTTCCTTTCTCCACAACAAATAATCGGGACTTTCCGGGTCGACAGCCTGTGCATAACTCTTGAGCGCCCATTCACGCAGTTGTTTCCGCTGGATACCTTCGGTCGTATCATCATCCGGCAATGAAATCCAGGGAGCCAGTCCTGCCAGCAAACGTCCGAAACATTCCATATAAGTAACCTTTTTATTTCTTCCGTCCCATGTCGGACTTAACTCTACCAACATATTCTGTTGCAGCTTACCTTCACTCATATTACTAAGCACCGGTTCAGCCATACGATACAACACTTCCGCCCATAACTCACGGTCGGTCGGTTCTTTCACTTGTTTTTTCTTTTTTGCCGACAGGTCTTGTGACGGTATCATCAAGATTGCCATAAGCAATAGTAGTACGTAATGTCTATTCAAGTTCATGATATTATTATAGGTTTTTCGTTTACAAAGATACTTTATACTCACAAGAATAACGTCCAATTTTATGTCAAAAAAGGGATACAAAAAGACCAAATTTCATACAGGGACAGTTATATATACGAAATTAATAAGGTTTCCACCTATCAATCCATTCAATAAAAGGTATTCCTTTTTCATTAAATTGAATAGGCAGCCAGATATAACGTGAATCCGACAAACTCTCCGGACGCCAGCTATCTGCCATAAAAACAAACCGGTCTTCCTTCCCTTGCAAAGGAAGGATATATGTGCCTTGTCCCCCGAACGTCTTATCCGCTTTCTCTCCGACACATGGATTCGGAAGTTGTTTCCATTCTCCTAGAATCGAAGTAGCAGTTAATAACCGGGCTTTATTAGACTCCCATCCCGTACAACCGGAAGTTATCATCCAGTACGTCCCGTCTTTCTTGAAAATAGCGGGGGCTTCATTATGTCCGCCGGGAAAAATGCGTATATACCTGCCTGTATGGCCGAGATAATCATCAGACAATTCGGCAATCTGCAATGTCAGGTTATCTTCCGAAGAATAAATATGATAAGCCTTCCCGTCATCATCCACAAACAGAGTCATATCGCGGGACATTTGTCCTCCTTCCAAATCCCTTCTTACAAACAATCCCTTTTCAATCGCATTATACCATCCCGGAGTCCACCATTCTTTATATTCTGAAAAGTCCCATTTGATCCTTTTTTCCTTTTCCGACATATTTAATGGATAAATGCCCGGATTGACACGACCGGAACGGATAAACCGATATGGTCCGGTTGGTGAGTCACTGACAGCAACGGCTGCACACGCAGAACTGTATCCTTTCCCTTTCTTTTCCAAATGAAACCACATCACAAACTTTCCGGTTTTCTCATTATATATCACTTTCGGACGTTCCATGATACATCCTTGTTCAATATCAGCCCCTTCCTCACCGGAAACAGCCAAGACAATACCTTCTGGCTTCCATTTGCATAAATCAACGGATGAATAACAGTTTACTCCTTTTTCTGTCACAAAACCGGATTCGGGACGATGTTCGCCAAACCAATAATATATACCTTGATGAAAAAGTATGCCTCCCCCATGCGCATTAATCACATTCCCTTCTATATCCCTCCACACTTTACCGGAAACAATCTTTTTCTCCTTCTGATAAACTCTCACATAATCTATCTCATACTTCATCGGAAAAACAGTTTCATCAACCGGACCACCATTAATACCGCCAATAGCAAGATTCAACAAAAGATATTGTGGTTTCGTAAAAGGATTCGTCCCTTTGCCGATACTTCCGTTTACCGTATTATTCAAAGGAATCTCATTTAAAAGCTCATCATCCAAATAAATCTTAATCGCTTCTTCGTCCCAGTCCATTCTCCAAATATGGAATTTGGAAGCCCAATCAGAATCCTTTTTTATAAAATGAGAATATGGAATAGCCCGACTATCCCATTTTGCAGTCCATTTCTTATCTGTTCCCCACGCAGCATTTGCCAAAATATGAGGAATCCCCCTGATATGATAATATTCCATAAGATCTATCTCTCCACAGGAAGGCCACTCCATATTACTACCTAACATCCAGATAGCCGGCCATGCACCTTTCGCCACCGGTATGCGTGCACGCACTTCAAAGCGTCCGTAGAGAAACTCCTTCTTTCCGGCAGTCGTCACCGATGAAGAAGTATATTCTACAAACTCCCGTTTTTTGCGCCAATCGTTACTACCACACACATAAAGAGGATTCCGGCGACCTTGTTCCTTCCGGGCTTCGATGACAAGCAAGCCCCCTTTACAGACTGCATTGTCCGGTTGATACCATTGAGCCTCCTCATTACGGGCATACCCTTGTTCATAATTCCATACGGAAGGGGATAATCTCCCTTCCGTATTAAACTCATCACTCCAGACCAACCGCCAATCATTGCTCTGCGCAGTAACAAGCAGAGATAAGGTTGACAGTAATAACAATAATATACATGTATTATTCTTTTTCATCATCAATAGATGTCTCAGGATATCAATATATTTATTTTTTAGACTGGTAGATACGTATATAATCTATATGATATTTCAAAGGGAACGCAGAGTTATCCACAGGTCTTCCATTAATACCACCGATAGCAAGATTCAGCATCATACGCTGTCCAAACCCCTCGTAATTGTTTGAATAAGGATTTTGATGCCCGCCTTCTCCGGCCCCATTGTCACCTTTGTTCACAGTCATAGCCAAATTCGTTTCATTCAGCAACTCGCCATCCAAATAAATACGAATGAAATCCTTATCCCAATCCATCACCCACAAGTGATACTTGTCAGCCCATTGTTTATCTTTGGAAGTGAAGTTCGTGATAGGGTAGTTTTTTGAATTCCAAGTACCCGACCAACGGGAGTCTCCGCCCCAACATACATTAGCATGTATTTTTTCCTTATAGAATTCCAACATATCAATTTCTCCACCCAACGGCCATTCCCACCAGTTGCCGGTTGACCAGATAGCCGGCCATGCACCTTGAGCCACGGGTATCTTTGCACGTACCTCCATACGACCATACTTAAATACATACGCATCCTTTACAACAATACAAGACGAAGTATATTCCGAATATTCGCGATTCTTCTTCCAATCACTGCTGCCTGCCTGATAATTCGGATTTTTCACAGCTTCCTGCCGTCCTTCTATACACAAAGCACCTTCCTTCATCTGTGCGTTGTCTTTCTGATACCATTGGTCTTCTTCATTCCGCTGGAATCCGGTTTCGAAGCGCCAAATATTACCATCCGGTTCTCCTGTACCGTTGAACTCATCGTGCCACAACAGTTGCATTCCATTTTCCAATGTATGGTCATCAGCTACCCCCACCTTGTCGGCCACATATGCTTCCTGATCTTCCGGTTCCACCGGTTTTACATAGCTCACATTGAATAGTAGCATCAATGTATTTGTTTTAGGATTTATTCCATAAGAAGATGAGGACTCAATCGTTAATGGAAGCAGATACAGCAGATTTCGCTCCGCCTCCTGACAAGCAGCAATCAGTTCGCTAGAATAGACAGTCACTGATACGGCATCCGATTTTGTTTCACCTGCTTGTAGCGTTAGTGTCGGGGAAGATAAATGATAAAAGGACTCCGGAAGTAGTTCCGCACCATCATATTTTGCGTAAATACCTCCTTCAGATACCTTAGCCAGTACTTTATTCAATGTATCCTTATTCACAACCAAGCTAACCTTAGCTTCTTGTCCGGCTGTACGTTCTTGATAAAGAGACAAACTCAATTTATAAGTAAAGTTCTTGACAGGTGTTTCATCCTCACTTTGCTGTAAAGCCGTAATTACATTACACTCCGCACCATCCCACACATCACGGGCCTGCGTCAGATTCAACAAATTCAGGTCCAACTGACCTTCATAACTAAAATCTTTATCATCGTCACAGCCATACACTCCACCGATGAAGGTGGCCGCCATGCAGGCGACCATCCATATTTTATTCATTTTCATTATACATCTCATTTTAAATTAATCCAAGGGAACTGTTTCCGGGTCATACGTTTCAATATCCGTATCAAAGAAGGCAATCTCTCCAACATGGAAATATTTTTTATCCTGCGAACTTGTCAGTACATTGAAACGGAAAAATTTAAACTTCTTTCCCGGCATTACAAAATCTGAAGCATACTTTGTCTGACGTGTCGTTGGTAGTCCACTCAAAAAAGAGACTGTTTCCCACTGTACACCGTCCGTACTAATCTGCAATTCTGCAGAAGTTGGAAATCCATCCGAATTGCCCGTATCTCGTGTATAGTACTCAAATGCGAAATTTTCATGCTCTTCCTTCAAATCAATCTGTATATAGTGTGGCAGAGCCACTTGCGGGGAATGCCAGTTGGTGTGAAAGAAAGAGGGATCCGCCGTTTTGCCATCTATCAGACGGTCAAAATACCCTTCGGACGCATCCGGATAATTACAAGACAACTGGTCTACTGTCAGAGTAACCTGCGTACGGGATTTTTCCGTATACGATGCAGGCATTGCTCCTGATCGCGCTTTCAATTCCTGAACCGCTCCTGCTTCATGAGCCGCACTAAAAGTCTGCAAATAGAAAGTATAGTCTCCGAAACGAGCACGAGTATTCTCAATCAGCATTTCGGTTGTTCCTTTAGAAGCAATCTTACAAACATTCTTCTTTAGCAAAGGATCATAATAGCGGATCTGCATATAAGCATAATCACCTTCCGGCGCTTTCCATGTCAGTTTTATCTGCCCCGGCAAAGCCTCCGGAGTGACAGTCGAAAGTTCAATTGTTGCAGGAGAGCCTCCCCCTGACGTCTCAAATTCTTCAAAATTCTTATCACAACCAATCATTCCCAGAAAAGTAAAGGCTGCAATCATATATTTTATATTCAACTTCATAGCTTTTATCTTTTATCATTAATAAAATTTACCATCCCGGATTCTGGCTCAGATTCGGATTCTTGCGCATTTCCGAAGCCGGAATCGGAAAGAAATACATTTTATCATCCCAAACCAATGACTTATTTACCCGATTATACCGGAAACTTCCATCTGTATTTCTAGTTATCTCCATACGCCCGATATTAGTGAATCCACCTTCTTTCCAACGGCGGACATCCCAGAAACGATGCTGTTCAAAAGCCAGTTCAACCATTCTTTCTTTTTTATACCGTTCCCAAAAGTCCGTATTAGAAATATCATCCGGAAAATCCGGCATTCGTACATCCGAACGCTGACGCACCTTATTGATTGCGGCACAAGCCGACATTCCAAATTCATCGTCCGTAGTACCGGCTGTTCCCAAATAGCGGAAGACTGCCTCTGCATAGTTCAGATAAAATTCTCCCAGACGAAACACAACCCAGTTATGCCGTTTGCCACCACTGCCACTCTCCGCACTGATATCAGTAGATGCGTCCAGATACTTCTTCAAGTAATAACCGGTAGGTGTAGCATAAGGCAGCGGCAATCCGTTCTTACCGCCGACAAATGTTTCTAACGGGGTCGGATTCGTATTCGGCCATTTATCACCATTACAAGCGATAGTCATACCGAAACGCGGATCTTTATCTCCATTATCCTTCGATTCATAAGCATCCACCAATGTTTGTGTCGGACAATTACCGGAATTGGCATTCTCCATACCAACCGGGAAATTAGTATATTCCGGACTACTTGTATCTCCAATACGACGGACGAAAATCATTTCAGAAGCTTGATAATTATCAGTACCCCAGATATCCGTGTATTTTCCAAGCCGGATACCGTTAGCCATACAATAATCAATAACAGCCTTATTGGCTACAGCAGCTTCACGCCATAACTTCCGATCTTCACCACCACTGAACAACTTGCTTGCTTTATACAATGCAGCGCGGGCCTTTAAAGCCAAAGCCGTTCCCTGCGTGACACGACCGGCCTCTGGGTTGGAACCACCTGCGGCATCATTATCCAAAGCGGAATAAGAGACAGGCAATTCCGGTGCCACTTCCTCACATTCACTAATAATAAAATCAAAGACCTCTGATGCTGGAGTACGTGAAAGGGAATTGGCTTCTTTCTCTGTCAATACATCCTCGGTGAAGGGCACATCCCCATACGCACGCACCAACAAGAAATAATAATACGCACGTAGCAGACGAACCTCATACTGGTAACGGTTGAACCGGTTCATTTGAGCTTCATAATCCTGCGCATAGCGCAAGTCATAAAAATCAAGTTCCTTACTCTCTTCCAGATAGTAATTGGCTGCACGGATACCCGAATAATACCCCCATAGGGATTTAGGGTTCAATGCACTCCAGGCACCATTTGTATAGTCGAGAACAGACGAATAAGTAACAGCCATTTCCGCTTCATCACAAGCGGAAGCCATTGACTGATAACTTGGCAAATCAGAGTCCAGATAACTATAGATATTATTCACAAATCCTGCCGTACGGGAAAAGTCCGAAAAGACATAATCCTTGTCATACGATGTGTATTCATGATAATCCATCTTGTCGCTGCAAGCAGACACCACCGCTATACAAGCTATTCCCAAGCATATATTTTTCAATTTCATAGTTTCTTTCTTATTTATAGCGTTAAACGTTAAAATCCTACTGACAAACCAACATGAACAGAACGGGTAGCAGGATAAGAGTTATTCATCGCTTCCGGATCCAGTTGGTCAATACTATCAAAACAAAGTAAATCAACCCCTCGTACATATACTTTCGCATTTTTCATCCAGAACCTGTTCAACCAGGATGAAGGAAGTTTGTAATACACCTCACAATTGCGCAACTTCAAGAAAGAACGATCTGCCAACCATAAAGAACTTGTCTGCAGATTGTTGTCAACAGTTTCCGTCGTCAACCTCGGGAAACGGGCATTCGGAGTTTCCGGTGTCCAGCGGTTCTGATAAGCATAATTGGAAATCGTCGTATTATCTACCAAAGGATGGTAGTAAGTTCCTGACAAGATTGCCGTATAATTTCCCACTCCCTGGAATTGTGCACTAAAACCCAGTCCCTTCCATTCCAAACCAAGACTGAACGAATAATAAGTTTCAGGACACGTACTATTGTATCCCATAGCTACTCTGTCATCCGAATTAATCACTTTATCACCGTTCATATCTTTATATTTGATATCTCCGGCCTTTACCGGTCCAAACTGTTGTGGCAAACTATTATCTATATCTGCCTGATCCACAAAATATCCGATAGCCTGTAATCCAAAGATCTGCCCTACCGGATTTCCCGTAGAACGCGTATAGTCATAGGCAGCAGGTTCTTCCAGCATCTCTACAATTTTACTCCGGTTGTAAGTGAACGTTCCGCCCAGATTTAATTCCACGTTACCAATCTTCTTATAATAATTGGCACCGATTTCCGTACCCCAACTATCTACGATACCCGCATTGACATAAGAGCCGGATGCACCCAGCACTGCCGAGTTTTGTCCGTCTGAACTGACCCAAATATCGGAACGTCTTTCATAAAAACCGTCCACTGTCAAAGTCAATCCCTTGAACAAGGTAGCGTCCACACCCGCATTATATTTATAAGCTTTTTCTGTGGTTCCGTTAACAGAAGCCAAACGGCCTTCATGCCAACCACCATCGCCACCGAAATTGTTATTTATCGGATAGCCATTACCGCCACCTACCGTCTCATTCCAATAGCCGTTACCGGGAATATTATCCGTATTCAAAATACCGAACGAAGCCCGTAGCTTCAGGAAATCCACCACATTCTGACGTTGCATAAACTTCTCATTAGAAATGAGCCATGCCAGCCCAACTGTAGGAGACACATTCCAACGATGATCGGGCGCCAATAAGTTGGAAGCAGAAGCCATCAATGTAAAATCCGCAAAGTAACGGTTCTTAAAGCCATAATGAGTATACCAGCCCGCATTCTGACGATAGAACGTATTATTAATGCCTTTAGCATTATCATATTTATAGGTATAAAGCAGCATGGAATACAGACTGTGCGCACCAAACTGACGTTGCCAGTCAACATTCATCTGAAAATTAAAGGCGCGGTATTGCCAGTCAAGTTTACTGTCGCCTGACATTTCCGTGTCTTTTCCTCCCGTCACTTCCTCACCTGCTACCGGCAGCCCATTTTCCCAGGACGCCACAGATGCCATGCCATACTTATATCCTTTCGTATGATTCTCCCAATAAGAAGCGAGATTATCATATCCTATACGGACAGAGGCTCCCAAACCCTTAGTTAAAGAAGACAAATCCTGCCGCAAAGACATATCAGCATATAATCCACGGGTATGTCCTTTTGAATATGCACGCCCTTCGGTCAACGCTACCGGATTCCAGTTCTCCCCCCAAGTGGTGCTTCCTCCCCACAAACCGCTTTCCGTACGGATAGGGAAAGCTGCTGAAGGCAATTGGTACAACTTGCTTATCAAATTATCGCTGCCCATGCCCGGACGACTGAATTCATTCAAAATTCCCATGATATTGGCCTGCATCTTTGTTTTCGGTGACAAATCAATATCCAGATTGGTACGGAAGTTAGCTTTTGAATACTTTTCCTGAGTGGAATAATCGGCATTCGTATCGAAGTTTTTGATAAACCCACGATTATTCTGTAAATTCATCATTGTATAATAACGCATCTTGGTAGATCCGCCGCGGAAACTCAATGTCGCGATATCTGACGCTCCACGATCACGAAAGACCTCTTCCCACCAGTTTACATTCGGATAAAGATAAGGCGAGGTACCATTCTTAAACGCATTCAGTTCATTCTGCGAATAGCGCATCTGCTTGCCATCATTTGCCAATGCCTCATTCAGAGCGGAAGCATACGTATAAGCATCTGCCATTTCCGGCTTGCGCGTCATATAATTGAAAGCATGATCATAAGAGAAATTAATCTCACGACTATTGTATCTACCACGTTTTGTCACAATATTGACTACGCCATTCACTCCCCTATAGCCATAAAGAGCCAACGCAGCCGCATCACGGAGCACACTAACAGATTCCACTTCTTCCGGAGTGATATATTTCAAAGCCTGCCAGTTATTATCCCGCTCAAGTCCGTCCACTACCAACAAGATTCCATTATTATCATTCAGTGTTTTCAATCCACGGATATATATTGACGGCATCTGTTCCCATACTACACCAGTACTTTGCATGGTAGTCAGTCCCAACACATTGCCATATAATGAATTTCCAATTGAAAAAGCTGAACTTTTATCTATATTCTCTGCATATACGGTAGATACGGCACCGGTAGACTCTGCATTCGTCTGCTGCAAGCCAAATCCGTAGTTTACTTTCTCTGAGGAATAATCCATGACAACGGTCAATTCCTTTCCGTTGTCTACTTTCACCACCTTCGTTGCATCATCGCCAGTCTGTACTTTCAACCGGCTTCCTTTCACCGCAATGATTTCAAAACGTCCGTTTCTATCTGTAGCCACCCGTACCAGCGGATTCTCTTCAACCGAAACTAAAGCTCCCGCTACCGGTTTCCCTTTTTTATCGAGAACCCTTCCGGTCACATTATCTTCACTTTGCGCCCATCCGTTCAAGGTGACACTAGCGAATATCGCTAAAGCTAATATCTTATATTTTTTCATTTTATTCTATGATTAATCGTAGTTATTCCACATTAATTCCATCCGGGATTTTGAGTCAACCCGTATTTCTTGTTCACCTCTGATGGTGGAAATGCCGACAAATACCACTTCGGACTGAAATTACTCCACCATGCACGGGAAGGATTTACCAGCGGAAACGCCTCATAAGTGAATTGCGTCGGTTTAGGATAAGCACTGCTGTTTCCTGTAGTTCCAGACCAAGGAGTGTTTCCTCCCCCATCATTTCTATAAATCTTTAATCCGTGAAGTTGTTTTCTGAAAAGATCATCTCTTTTATATCGTGTCATATCAAACAAGCGTACATCTTCCAATCCCAGTTCGCAAGCACGCTCTCTAAGAATCTCTTCCAATAAGGCGTTAGCGTCGTTCGTCAGATTCTTATCCGGATTGCAAGCCGCCAAGTCACCTAACCCAACACGGGCACGTACCTTATTTACTTGCTCGATAGCCCCCGTTAAATCATTCTTAGACTTTAGCAATGCTTCCGCATAAATCAGATACATTTCTGCCAGACGCAGATATGGCCATTGCAGATATTTATCTTTCAGAGAATTGACCCCTTCCTTATAGAACTTGTAACACCCGAATCCGGTAGCATACTTGCCTGTCTCCTTCTCCGTATCATTGATATTGTCACGTCCTCCAATCCATAATTCGGCAGCATGATCACCAAACTGTGTTCCATTCACCAGCATCGTTTCATACAGACGCGGGTCACGAGTCGGCCGGTTATAGTCATTATCCGTATAAAACGGGTTTGTAGCAGCATTCAACCGGAAAGGTTCACCATTACTTATCGGGAACATCTCCATAAATTCCAATGTAGGAGTCAGTCCACCTGTATAAACCGTACCATTGTCTCCTTTGACAAAAATATACTGCCATTCATCCCACGAATTAAATTTTCCAAAACGGGAAATATGTGTAGAGATCAATAGCTCCTTATTATTCTCACGGGTAAAATAAGCCTTATTGTACGCATTTCTATAACCCTGTGCCGTAGCTTCTGTTGCTTGCGTCAGTTCATAATATCCTTTTGACTGAAGTTCCGTAAAGAAATCAACACAAGCCTGCCAGCACTGATCCCACAATTCCGGTTTGTAGGCACCATACCACACCTGATGATTAATCACAGCATCTTGCGGCGGCTCCGTACAATAAGGAACATTATCATTAAACAACGGACTGGCCGCAAATAAAAGAATCTTGCACTTCAGCCCCATAGCGGATGCCTTGGTAAAGCGTCCCTGCCAGTTCGTGTCATCCGTTCCCAAATCCCACGGAAGTTGAGGAGTGGCAGCAGCCTCGTCCAAAAGATCAACCATATACTTCACCGTTTCTTCCACCGTAGCACGAGGCAGTTCGTAAGATGGCTGCACATCATAGGTTTCCTTAATTAACGGAAGCCCTCCAAAATGGCGGAACAAATCAAAATAACGAGATGCAACAATCACTTTAGCTTCTGCCGCCAAACGTTTTTTCTCCGCATCATCCATATCCGGAACCCGTTCTACATTCTCCACAAAAAGCAATGCGGCACGAATCGCCTCCCAACAGTTCTCTTTAGTATACCCGAAACGTGTATCATCGCTGCTATCCTCATCACCAGCCTTATAAGAACCCGAATAGTATTTCCGGTTAATTCCGTTCCAGTCTGTATGGCTATGCCAACAATCGGACATCATTTCAAAGATTCCGGTATTCATTTTTCCCTCCACAGTATTCCAATATACAGGGAGTCCATAATAAAGTTTGCTATAAGTATCCCACAAGAAAGCACGAGCATAAGTCGCTTTTCCGAAGATTGTATCTTGCGTTACCGCTACCCCCGGAGCTTTTTCTAAAAAGCTATCTCCAAATTTCACCTGATCGACACAAGAAGAGGCGAACAAAGCCACTCCTGCAAATGCCGCAATAAACCATTTACTTAAATGTTTCATCATATTATTCATAAAGCATTAGAATCCAAGTTTCAATCCAATATTAAACACACGTGTCAAAGGATAATTAGGGCGGGAACTCTGACGAGATTCGGGGTCTCCCCATTTGAATCCGGTAATAGTAACCAAATTATATCCATTGACGTATAACCGGCAATTATCCATCTTCAATTTCTTCATGAAAGGGAAATTGAAATTATAACCTATCTCAATACTCTTCAGACGTAAATAGCTGGCATTAACCAAATACAAGTCAGACCCTGCATAATTATTGGAAGCATGCAGACTGGAAGTACGCGGAAACTTAGCTGTGAATGTATCAGCCGATGAACGCCACGTTGTATCATACTGATAAAGCAACAATCCCTTTTCATTCGTATCACCCAACGGACGTCTGAATTCGTCCAACATACGGTCCGCATTCCAAGCTCCTGTCCATTGCATAGAGAAATCAAAATTCTTCCAACTGAATCCGGTATTCAATCCGGCCGTGTATTCCGGCATATCCGTATATCCTATATCCCGCGTAGCATCATTAGAGTTTATTTCACCATCGGCATTCAAGTCTACATAAACGCAATCACCCGGCACCAACGTAATACCATGATCAGCTATCGGACGTCCAAACTCTTCCTGATAACGTATATCTGCCGTTTCATCATAGAAGCCCCAAAACTTATACATCGACCGGGAACCTATTCTACGTCCTGTCTCATACATCCAAGGCTCATTTTGATCTACCTCATTCTTGTAGACAATTTTATTCCTTGAGAAAGAAATATTAAAGTTTGCCCAATATCTGAAATCATTTTTCAGAGTTTCGTTCCATTTCAACTGTACTTCAAATCCTCTATTCAATGTCTCCCCAACGTTAACAGAAGGAAGTGACATGCCTAGAATTGCCGGCAAATAATCGGGTTTAGATAAAATATCACTGCGGTCTTCTCTAAAGTAATCTAAAGAAACCGTCAAACGCTCCGCCAAAAAAGTGGCATCCACTCCATAATTCTGCTTTATAGCAGTTTCCCACTTGGCGTCCGGATTAGAACGGCTGACTTCACTGGCACCGGGCATTTTATTTCCAACATTCTGTCCGAAATAATATCCTCCATCACCATATTGGTAAGAATCAGGCAAATATAAGAATCGTTGTGATACATCATTACCTACCATCCCTACAGAAGCACGTAGTTTCAAATAATTCACCACACCTTTAATCTGCTGGAAGAAAGATTCCTCACTTACAACCCAGCCCAATGAACCTGCCGGGAAGAAACCATACCGATTTCCCGGACGAAAGTTTTCCGAACCGTTATAACCCGCATTAAATTCTGCCATATAACGGGTTTTCCAATCATAAGTCACACGCCCCACCAAACCTACATATCCGGTAGGAATGTCAGAGTACTCTGACGGATAATATTTTTTTGACTGATTATAGAGTAACAATGCTGTCACATTATGCTCCCCAAACTTACGGGCATAATTCAAAGCCAGTTCCATATACCAGTTACGCGCTTTAGAAAAGCCATTGTCAGGTTCATCGTAACTTAATTGAGAATCAGTCCCATATTTACGAAGAGAAATAGAACCATCAGCATTTGCAACAGGTGTATAATAAGCCTTGGACGAACTTGCCTTTTTTGTATTAGCATATTCTGAGTTATAAGCACCTTTCAGTTTCACGGACAATCCTTTTGTGATGAAATCCAGTTTCTGGTTCAATGCAAGGTCTACATTCAGAACATTTGTCGTCTTTGTCTGAAAGCCCTTTCCATAATAAGAGCTCAATCCGTCCATTCCCGTAAAAGGGAGAATTTCGGAATTAGATACGACACGTTCACCGTTTACAATACCTGCACCCGCAAAAGGAACCGCCCAATAGAGCTTACGGAACAATTGATTCTGGTCTTCACCTGATTCAGGAGTACGTTTCGTTTCTATACGACCACCAATATTAACAGACAGCAAAGTTGTTTTCGTTACATCAAAATCCAAATTAGCACGATAATTATAACGCTTGTAATCAAAATTAAAGTCATCCGTCGCATTGAACTGCTTGAACATACCGCCTTGCGTAAACAAACCGGCAGAGACAAAATATTTCATATTGCTGGTTCCACCAGATATATTCACATTATGTTGAGACTGAAAAGCAGCCTTATTCATACAATAATCAATCCAATTAATATCCGGATATATCAACGGATTAGAATGATTACGGAACGTTTCCAGCTGTTCATCGCTAAAAGTAGCTACCCCGCCATCATTGACCTTCATCATATTATAATAGGAAGCATACTGGTAGGAATTGGCAAACTCCAGATCCTTTGTCCGCACATTGACACCGGCTGACGTGGAGAAAGAAACCTTTGCCTTTCCTTCAGCCCCACGTTTGGTCGTAATCAAGATAACACCATTGGCACCCCGCACACCGAATACAGCCGTAGCTGAAGCATCTTTGAGCACAGTCACACTCTCGATTTCATTCGGGTCAATCTGCGAGAAATCCCGTTCTACACCATCTACCTGAATCAACGGTTTCGCATTGTTCCATGTAGCGACACCACGCACATAAATATCCGCCGCATCCGCTCCCGGCTCACCGGAATACTGTACGGAAGAAATACCTGTGATTTGCCCAGACAATACATTAGATAAAGATCCCGCCGGAGTCTTCAACAAGTCATCTCCCTTCATAGAAGAAATAGCCCCCGTGATGGACACTTTTTTCTGAACACCATAAGCTACCACCTGAACTTCCCCCAATGACTGTGCATCTTCTTCCAAAACTATATTGAAACTAATACCTTTCTTAATGGTTACCACTTTTTCTTTGTAACCGATAAAACTAATTTTAATTTTTGCACCGGAATTCGCATTGAGAGAAAAACGCCCGTCTATATCGGTAATGGTTCCCAATGTAGTTCCCACTACCGTAACATTAGCACCAATCACAGGCTCACCATTGGCATCCACCACCGTGCCTGTCAGTTTGGAGTTTTGCTGTACCACCTCTGCTATGGGATTCTCGTCTCCATATCCTTTCAGAGGAATCAAAAGAAACAAAAACAAGGAGAGCGCTACCGGAAGTAGCCGACATTTCTTTCCCGCTTGTCTTTCATGGAATTGCTTTTGTTTTTCCATTTAGTATAAATATTAAGATTAAACATAAAATGAACTACAGATTATTCTATAGCCTGTATAGAAAAACCAATGCAAATGTAAGAACCCTCTTGTCTGCAAGGCTCCAATAATACTTATCTTAGGGTGAATTTTAGTTACTCCACCAAATCGAATGATAATTCGACCTGAGAATATGAATGATTCGCCTCCTATCTGGCAGGAACAGTCAGAAATCGTTCAATATACTCGGAAGGCAACATTCCGAACTCTTTCTTAAAGCAAGAACTGAAATATTTGGGATCGTTGAATCCCACCGCATAAGCCAATTCAGAAATACGGATATTACTACCTTTCTCCTCCATAATCCGACAGGCGGATTTCAAGCGAACATTACGAATAAAAGCTGAAGTATTGAGTCCTGTCAAAGATTTAAGTTTCTTATACAAAGTAGATTTACTGGTTTTCATTTCATCGGCAAACTGCGGCTGATCAAATTCAGCATCTTCCAGATGACCATTCACACAATCAATAGCCCGTTGCAGGAAATCTTCATCCAGACTTGTATAATTCAGGTCCTTCAATTCAAATACCAACTGATGTTTGAAGTCATGCACCAGCCCTTCCTTATGTTTCAACAAATTACGAATACGCGCATAAAGCACAGGCAGATTAAAGGGTTTGCTGATAAAAGCATCCGCACCCACTTCATAAGCTTCCGCCCGATCTTCTTCCTTATTTTTGGCAGTCAACAGTATCACAGGAATATGACTGATTTCCAGATTACCTTTCACGTATTTACAAAATTCGATCCCATCCATTTCGGGCATCATCACATCAGACACGATCAAATCTATATCCTCATTTTCCAATACAATAATCCCTTCCTTACCGTTTTCCGCCGTAAATACATTATATTCACGTTTCAACAGTCTTGTCATGAGTTGCAGCAACTCTTCATTATCCTCTATCACCAGCACCGAATGTTTCTTTTTCACCACTTCCGCCTCATCGTTTGTCTGCACATCTTCCTCATCGGCATAAGTCCCGGTTTTCTGTATCGGCACAATAGTCTCGTCATCAATCTGGTCTTCGCTGAAATAAGAGCGGTCAATAGGAATACACACTATAAACTCCGCGCCTTGTCCGCTTTCGCTCTCTACAGAAATAGTACCTTTATGCAGCTCTACCAGATCTTTGGTGAGCGACAGACCGATTCCTGTCCCAATTGTATTGAACTTACGATAGTCGCCTTCATAAAAACGTTGAAAAAGAGTTTTCTGCTTCTCCTGCGAAATGCCCTCACCGTTATCTTTGACTTTCAGGAATATATGGTCTCTATCTTCCGCATATGACAGCGTCACCTGTATGAAGCCACCCTCTACTGTATATTTAGCCGCATTAGACAGCAGGTTATATAAAATTTTATCCAACTTATCCGTATCAAAGTATCCTATGATTGAATCCGGATTGCACAATACAGAAAAGTGTATTTTCGATTTCTTTATCAAAGGTTGAAAACCTTCCGTTTCCTTCCTCACAAAAGCTGCTATGTCTCCAGAAGAAACCCGAAGTTTTAAATTCCCTGTTTCCGCTTTTCGAAACTCCAAAATTTGTTGTAACAAGCGTATTAACCGATGAATATTGTTATACATCACCGCAAACAGGTCAGTATGCTGGGGAGCTTGTGCTTTAAGCTCGTCCACCGTAGCAGAAACGATAGTGAGCGGTGTCAGTAATTCATGGGTTATATTGGTAAAGAATTGCAATTTAGCATGATTCAATTCCTCCGATTTCATCTTTTCTATTTCGCGCAACCGGAGCTCATTTTGCAACAGAATACGGTTACGAGTGATTCGAAAGAGCCAGAAAACCGTTCCGGCAGCAAACAGTACGTACAAGATATACGCCCACCAGGTTGCCCAGAACGGGGGAAGTATCACAACTGTCAATTCGCGGATATAACCGCTCCAAATTCCATTCTCATCGGTTGCCTTCAAACGGAACGTATAAGTTCCGCTCTTCAAGTTATTATAGTAAGCGAAACGCCGGTTCGAATTTGTATACACCCAATTCTTATCAAATCCTTCCAATTGATAGGCATACCGGTTCAGTTCCGGATTCTTATACGTAAGTGTGGCAAACTCGATACTGAAATTATTGTATTGGTAAGGTAGCTCTATTCTCTGAGTGAAAGTCGGAGTGAACCGGGATATTTTCCGCTGCATATCCAGTGGCAACAAAGTTATGGAACGGTTGAATATCTTAATATCGGTGATTGCAAGCGAGACATCTCTCTGTTTTTCTTCCATATTTTCAGGAATAAAACTGTTATATCCCCTGTAGCCTCCAAAAAACAATTCGCCATCGCGACTGCAAGCAGACCGGGAAATGAAAAAATTTCCTTGCAGCCCATCAACTTCAGTATATACGCGAACTACCGCATCCCGTCCTGGCGATTGTGCGCCCAACTTTACCAATCCTGCATTGGTTCCTAACCATAAGTTTCCATTCTTATCTTCTTCGATACTACCTACCATATCACCAGGGATATTATATTCCTGATTTTTCGCCTCAAAACAGTTATTCTGACGGTCATAGAGATAAAGACCTCCTCCCTCTGTCCCCACCCACAAACGTCCTGTCTTGTCTTTATAAAGGCACAACACATTGTTTGTAGTCAATTTTCCGTTATAAAAGCTGTAATTATCATACTTCAAAGTGGAAGGATGATGAATATCTCCCTGAATATGAATCAGCCCGTAGTTTGAAGTAGCTATCCACACACTATTCTCACTATCGGTGATGATGTCGCGCACATAAAACCAGTCCAGTCGTGTTTTTTCCGCGAATGTCATGGGACCAAACAAGAAACTCTTTCCATTAGCCAACAATACCCCTAAACTACCGCGGGTTCCTACCCAGCAGTTGCCATGTCCGTCTTCATAAAGTGCGGAAACACAAGAATTCCCCACGAATTCGCAGTTTTCAGCCGTCAGATTCTCTACTTTACGTCCCTTCCGGTAGATGAAAATCCCCCCATCGTATGTACCAAACCAAATATCCCCACTATTCTGTCGTTGCACTACGGAGAATACGGTAGGAACGGTCATTCCTGCAAACTCCGGTATTTGTGAATGAGACTTCAACTTGCCGGTAGTATATTCAATACAAGCCAACCCATACGTACCAATCCCCATCCAAATATTACGTTCGGAATCCGTAAACAATGCACGTATGGAAGTAATGGGGATATCATTATCTGCAAAATCCAGGCTGTGGGAAGCAAACATGGGTTGACTGGTATCGGCCGCCAATACCCCTCCGCCGATGGAACCAAGCCACATTATCCCCGCCTTATCGCGTAAAATAGTATTGATTTCATCACAGAAGATATAGTGTGAGGAGCCGCGGGACTTATAATTGACAAAGCGACCGGGAGCGTCTTTTCCCATGATACTCAATCCGCTACGTGTACCCACCCACAATGTTCCGGTATTCAGGTCTTCACTTATATCATATACTATATCATCAGACAAACTTGTACCATCGCCTGCCTTATGCCGATAATTCACGTAGGACACCGTACTGAGGTTTTTCGGATTATCAAGTTTAAAAAGCCCGCAGTTCCAACTGCCTACCCAAATATTCTTATTTGTATCTTCATAAATGACATGTGCAGAATTACGTTCATTCATGGTAGGATAAGCATAAAACTTTCCGGTGGAAGGGACATATCTATATAACCCCGATGACCAAGTACCTATCCACAAATCCCCCTCCGAATCTTCCAGCAATGATTTAATAGCGGTATAATCCAGCACTCCTCCGGTCAATTCCCGGTTATAAACCACAAACGTGCCATTTTCAGCATCATACTTACACAATCCGGAATCCGTACCCAGCCAGACGGAATGGTCACGCATCACCAACAGACAAGATATTACATTGTTCGGAATGACGGGGGATAGTATTTTCTTTATTTCTCCGGTTTTCTTATTCAATATATTCAAACCTTCCTGCGTACCTACCCACAAGTTATGGTCATAGTCGTCCACCAAACAGAGGATATTATTATTAGTCAGCAATCCTGGAGTATACAGGTTTGATTTATACAAAGTCGTTTCATAACCGTCATATTGATAGAAGCCATAACGACTTGCCAGCCAGACAAATCCATCTTTATCCTGATATATTTTTTGTATTTCGTCCGACGGCAGATTATTTAAGGCAGGAAACCGCTTGAATTTCAGATTAGCGGCAAGGTCGTCTCCTGATGCACGCAATGCAGCAGAAGGTTGCATGCAGAGTAAAAATAAAAGAAGTATAATCTTTTTATTAACAATATTTACGCATCGTTTGTTTTTCATAAAGTACGTTTGTAGTTTTATTGCAACAAAAATAAACACTTTTATTTATTTAATGAGAGAATTATCATTCTTTTTTGTCTGTTTTTAGATTATTGCCTATCAAGAAAACCGCACTACGCCATTATTACTTATTTGTTTTTCACGGATTTGAATTAATTCATCGGTACATCGACCTTTATTTTGTCCCCCTAGAAAACGGGCAAATTCCCCCATTCAAACATATCTGATGATTCTTTTGCATTTATGTTTGTTTTCACGTATCTTCGTCTATTAATTTATAAAAAGCTGACGAAAAGATGAAATATCCTATTGGAATACAGAGTTTCGACCGCCTTCGCGAAGACGGATTTGTCTATGTAGACAAGACTGCTTTGGTTTACAGTCTTGTGCAAGAAGGTTCAGTCTATTTCTTGAGCCGTCCCCGCCGATTCGGAAAAAGTCTGTTGATTAGTACGCTCGCCTGTTACTTTCAAGGACGGAAAGAACTTTTTGACGGACTTGCAATAGCCGAGCTTGAAAAAGACTGGTTGGAATACCCCATCTTCCGTGTCGATTTTAACGGTGGGAACTACACCCGTGAAGGAGAACTGGAAAAAACGATTGAAACCTATATAGCCAAATGGGAAATAGAATATGGCAAAGATACTCTTGAAACCACCACAGGCGATCGCTTCAAGGGAGTTCTACAACGTGCCTACCAAAAGACCGGAAAGCGCGCTGTAGTGTTGATTGATGAATATGACAAGCCCATCCTGGATGTACTGGATACCGGAGCCTCTACCTGCAATCAAGAAGGAGAAAGACAACTGCTCGAAGATCATCACAGGGAGATTCTGAAATCATTCTATTCCACATTCAAAGGTGCCGACGAATACCTGAAGTTCGTCCTGCTGACAGGAGTTACGAAGTTCTCGCAAGTAAGTGTGTTCAGCGGATTCAACCAACCTACAGATATCAGTATGAGTGAACAATACGAGTCACTTTGTGGAATCACCCAAGAAGAATTAGAGAAATATTTCGAAGAACCAATGCTCCAATTGGCAACTAAATACGAATATACAGCAGAAGAAATGAAAGATTGGTTGAAACGACAGTACGACGGCTATCATTTCAGCACGAACATGACGAATATCTATAATCCGTTCAGCATTCTTAATGCTTTTCGGATGAATGAAATCCGTGATTACTGGTTCGCTACCGGAACTCCCACCTATCTGATACGCCTGCTGCAACACAGCCGCGAACAGATGAACGAACTTACGGGAAAATACTACGATCCAGCTATGTTTGTAGACTACAAGGCGAACGTAGAACAACCCCTACCTATGATTTACCAAAGCGGATACCTCACAATCAAAGAATATAATAAAAGAATGGGAACCTATCTGCTCGACTTCCCGAACAACGAGGTACGAAAAGGATTTCTTTCCATGTTGGCAGCCAGCTATATGAAGCCTAAGAGCAAAGAGGTGACAAGTTGGATAACAGATGCCGTAATGACTCTTGAACAGGGAGATACAGAGGCGTTCCGTCGTTCACTCACTTCTTTCCTGGCAAGTATTCCTTACGACTCCCACGGCTCGCTAAAAGACATAGACATAACGGAAAAACATTTTCAATATACATTTTATCTATTGCTTCGACTTATAGGTGTATATTGCATTGCTATCCATTGCGAAGATCGTCAAAGTTACGGACGAGTGGACTGTACACTGGAGATGGAAGAATATGTCTATATCTTCGAATTTAAGATGGATGGTACAGCACGGGAAGCCCTGGAACAAATAGAAAAAAACAGTTACGCAAAGCCTTATCTGGCAGACAAGCGAAAAGTGATTTGCATAGGAGTAAATTTTTCATCCGTCACACGGACAGTAGAAGATTGGGAAGAAACTTCAATTACAAAAGACAGGTAAAGTAATTCCTTGTATTTGAATAATGGATATACTGAAAAATAATAAAATCAGAATAATCTTTCTTTTCATGGTAATAGTACGTTTTTAATATCAAATATTCGAATGAGATGTTTTTCTGATCTCTGTTCGTCAAATTAGAACTGCGCTACGTATTGAGGATATTGTTTCTTTCCGAACATTTCCGTCCAGATAGGGTCGTAGGTCAAGCCCATGCGCTATAATAATCGTATGCGGAAGTATCATTGTACCAACCTTCACCCCGATATCGAGCCAGAAGTTTCTCCAGATTCGACTCCAGATAGCTGTCATTCACAACAATTGAACGATAATCAGCCCCCTTTGACGGATATACATCCTTTTTTCCAAAAAAGACCATTTATCTTTGCAATACAACAATTAAACCAATACATCAAACATGAAACATTTGCATTTCAAACTCTTCCTATTCTGCTTATGCCTCATCGGGACAATACAAATGACAGCGCAAAACAGAAAATCGCATAATCCGATATTACCCAGTTTCCATGCTGATCCTGAAATACTATATTCACAGCAGACGAAGCATTACTATATTTATCCCACAAGCGATGGATTTCCCGGTTGGGGCGGGAGTTATTTCAAAGTCTTTTCATCGAAGAATCTGAAATCATGGAAAGAGGAGAAAGTCATTTTAGACATGAACAAAGATGTATCATGGGCGAATGGCAATGCATGGGCACCTTGCATCGAAGAAAAGAAAATAAACGGAAAATATAAATACTTCTTTTATTATAGCGCAAATCCTGTCACCAACAAAGGCAAGCAAATAGGAGTAGCCACGGCAAATTTCCCTTTAGGTCCATTCACCGATTCGGGGAAACCAATTATCACTTCTTCTCCCGTAGGGCGGGGACAGCAAATTGATGTGGACGTATATACCGACCCTATATCAGGTAAAAGTTATCTCTATTGGGGGAACGGCTATATGGCAGGAGCCGAACTCAATGACGACATGATGTCTGTCAAAGAAGAAACCATCACGGTGATGACTCCCAAAGGCGGGACTTTAGAAACGTATGCATTCCGGGAAGCTCCTTATGTATTCTTCAGAAAAGGAGTTTATTATTTCTTATGGTCTGTGGATGATACAGGTTCCCCCAATTATCATGTAGCTTACGGTACAAGCGACTCTCCATTAGGACCTATCCAAGTTGCCAAAGAACCGATTATCCTGATCCAATCTCCTAAAGAAGAAGTTTATGGTCCGGCACATTGCTCGGTTCTTCAAATTCCTAACAAGAAAGACAGGTGGATTATCGTCTATCACCGTATTAATAAGGAGTATCTGAAACATGGACCGGGATGGCACCGAGAAGTGTGCATGGATTGGATGGAATTTAATGAAGACGGAACAATCAGGCAGGTAGTTCCTACACCCTAATCCCGTTATTTAGCTTTATGGTAAAAGGAATAGGGGGATTTGGCCCAAAACGCGGAGAAGATTCAGTCAAATTTTAAATGAATAAATCTTCTCCCGTATCTGACAAAAGCACAAGACGGCGTTTCCATAGATATTCCTTTTATTTGCAAAGTTAAAATCATCATACTATATTAATCCTAAAATAATATCAGATGAAAAATGTTCTGACTATCGCATTACTTATTTCTACCAATATGGTAGGGAATGCGCAACTTAATCATGGTTATCCGATAGACCCGGTATCCTTCACTTCCGTGACAGTGACAGACAGTTTTTGGGGACAACGCCTCAAAGCAAGCCGTGAAGTGACCATACCTCTGGCATTCAGCAAATGTGAAGAAACCGGAAGATATGAAAATTTCGTGAAAGCAGCCCATCCAAGCGATACATACAAAGTGGAAGGACTCTCCTTTGATGACACGGATGTCTACAAAACCATCGAGGGAGCCAGTTACTCGTTGCAGACTTACCCGGACAAGAAATTGCAAAAGTACATTGACAGCGTACTTGTGATCGTTGCTGCTGCACAAGAACCGGACGGATATCTATATACTGCCCGTACGATGAATCCCAAACACCCGCATAATTGGGCGGGAAAAGAACGTTGGGTAGCCGTGGAAAACCTTAGTCACGAATTTTACAACTTAGGACACATGATAGAAGGTGCGGTTGCACATTATCAAGCTACGGGAAAACGTAATTTTCTTGATATTGCTATCAAATATGCTGACTGCGTCTGCCGGGAAATCGGAGACGAAGCACAACAGAAAAAGCTGGTTCCTGGACATCAAATAGCAGAAATGGCACTGGTTAAACTGTATCTCGTGACAGGTGACAAGAAATATCTCGACCAAGCCAAGTTCTTTTTGGATGCGCGCGGATATACCAGTCGGAAAGATGCCTATAGCCAAGCGCACAAACCGGTTGTAGAACAAGATGAAGCTGTCGGGCACGCAGTCCGCGCCGCCTATATGTATTCCGGCATGGCAGATGTGGCGGCCATTACAGGTGATAGTAGCTATATCAAAGCCATTGACAAGATTTGGGCTAACATCGTCTCCAAGAAGATCTACGTCACAGGCGGCATCGGCGCACGACACGCCGGAGAAGCTTTTGGCAACAATTACGAACTCCCTAATTCTTCTGCCTATTGTGAAACCTGCGCAGCCATCGGTAACGTATATATGAACTATCGCCTTTTCCTGCTGCACGGCGATGCGAAGTATTTCGATGTATTGGAACGTACATTATATAATGGCTTAATTTCCGGAGTATCATTGGACGGTGGCTCCTTCTTCTATCCTAATCCGCTGGCTTCCAATGGTAAATATAGTCGCAAGCCGTGGTTCGGTTGCGCCTGTTGCCCTTCCAATGTCAGTCGTTTCATTCCGTCACTTCCCGGCTATGTGTATGCAGTCAAAGACAATCAGGTATATGTCAATCTATATCTTTCCAACAAAGCCGAATTGATAGTCAATAAGAAGAAAGTCGTGTTGGAGCAGGAAACGGGATATCCCTGGAATGGCGACATCCGTGTAAAAGTGGCACAAGGCAATCAAGAGTTTGCCCTGAAGCTCCGTATCCCGGGATGGGTACGCAACGAAGTTCTTCCAAGCGACTTGTATAGCTATGCAGACAATCAGAAGCCGACTTATCGGATAATCGTGAACGGACAAGAGACAGCAAACACGCTAAATAACGGTTATTTAAGTATTGAACGCAAATGGAAAAAGGGAGATGTGGTGAAAATTCATTTTGATATGCTTCCCCGTATCGTAAAGGCAAATGAGAAGGTAGTTGATGACAAAGGGAGAGTCTCCGTCGAACGTGGACCGATTGTATATTGTGCAGAATGGCCGGACAACAAATGCAATGTACATACCGTACTTTTAAATCAGCATCCCCAATTTAAGGTCGTTGAGAAACCGGAACTTCTCTATGGTATCAGCCAACTAAAAACTGACGCGCAGGCTTTAAGTTACGACAAGAACGGTAAATTAATCACCAAAGATACAGAACTTACACTTATTCCTTATTATGCCTGGGCTCACCGTGGCGAAGGCGATATGAAAGTATGGCTACCGATTGACGTAAGTGCCGCTTCCGCACTCCCGCAGGAAGTTCAGAAATGGGAAGATAACGGATTCTTCAAGAACTAAAGACTACAAACCAGACATGAATATAACTCCATTCAAAGGTCATCTGGATAACTTTATTGAATTTATAGAAGAAAAATGGGAGTGGAAAGTCAGTTATGAAGACAGTAACAAGCAAGTGTTTATTGTTGACGAGGACAAGCCATTTTGTGTATGTCCATTATTACAAAAAGAGAAGGAAAAGAAGTTCCCGGCCTTATGTTATTGTTCGGAAGGATTTGCTGAAAGAATGTTCACTATCGTATGCAACCATCCTGTAAATGCAACTGTCATTTCTTCTATCCAGCGGGGAAATAACAAATGTATCTACAGGATAGTACTCAATCCATAACCTTATACCCTTTCCCCAATAAGATGCTTTATCGGTAAATGTACTTTGTTATTGCGTTTTCATTTTCTTTTGATACTCACTAGGCGTAATGCCAAACACTTCTTTAAATGAAGTCGTAAAATGCTTGTGATCACTATATCCCAGCGCCATGACCACTTCGGCGATAGTAACCGTTTTATTCTCCAACATCCGGCAGGCATGTCTCATCTTGATATCTTTGATAAAATCCAACGGTGTCTGTCCGGTCATCGCTTTTATCTTTCTCGACAAAGTAGAACGTGACACATTCAGTTTATCCGCCAACATCACGACATCGAGTTTAGGGTCGGACATGTGTTCCTCTACGATTCTTAAAGCTTTCTCTATAAGCTGTTCATCCGACGAAACAAAACCAATATCCGATATCGAACCGGCCTTCGCTTGAACTTTACTGATTTCCGGTCGTATCTGCATACGTTCCCTTTCTACCAGCATCCGGTTATTTTCCTGTTTGATCCGCTGAAGATAGAGATGCAGCATGGTCCATAAAATACCAATAGCAATGAGGACATATAATGTATATGCCCACCATGTCTCATAAAAAGCAGGTAAACGATGAATGGTAAATTCCGTCACTTTATCGCTCCATAATCCATTCTTATCAGTAGCTTTTACTTGAAACACATACTCTCCCTTACTCAAATTGGTGTAGAAGGCCGAGTTTCTACCTTCCTCCAAATATACCCAGTCATTATCGACGCTTCCCAATCGATAAGCATAACGCACCTGCTGCAAATGATGGTAATCAAGAGAAGAAAAATTAATCTCCAGGCTTTGGTCATCGGGATTCATACGAACGGACTGCCTCAATGGATTTTCCTTCCTGTCGTTATCCCAAATGCTCTTTCCCTTTATCTTAATATCTGTAATATAAGTAGTCACTTGTTCCGGAATACTTTCGAGTTGTTGAGAGGAAGGAATAGAAATAATACCGGAGATCCCTCCGAAATAGAGTTCCCCTTTCCTGTCATAATAAGAGGCATGTGATAATAAACGATTCAATAAAAAATCAGAAGTACCGGTACGATAACTTCTATAAGCGCCATTCTTTGGATTATATTCTCTCACAGCCTGATTCGTTACAATCCATACATGATTATAGTTGTCCACAATCACATTATTAATGATATTCCCCTTCATGCCGCAAGCAATGCTATGCTCCGCAGTTTCTTTGCGCCCGGCATCATACATCAATATTTCTCCTTCGCTTGTCCCCAACCATAGTTTGCCGTCGGTCGTTGCATCCATACAAGTGAAGTCCTTTTCCAAAGGAAACAATTCCGTATATTTATCCTGTCCTACTCTATATATTCCTTTTCCCCTGACTGCCGCCCATATCCGTCCGTCACTCGTCTGCGTAATCCCCGACACATTTCCAAGTTCATCGGATATGACTTCAAGCGTTCCGGTCGGTATATGATATACATATAGACCGGTCGTGGTACCCACCCACAAATTCTTTGCCGAATCCTCGAAGAAAGAAGATGTCTCTCCCGGATTTCCGGTTACCTCACCGATTTGTATGCAGAGTTCCTCCTTCATTTTCATATTTTCCTGACTTAGTCCGTAAATGACAGAGCCATAAGGCATAGCCCATACCATACCCGGAACATGAGAAGGAATCAGGTTGCGCACTTCCCACAAAGGAAGATTCTTAGTTCCCCCGTTTCTTAAATAATACCCCATCCGGTCAGTTTCCGCATCATAGACATACAAGCCATAACGTTCTTGCGAAAACCAGAACACTCCTTTACTATCCATACACAATGAGATGATAGCCGGATTTGCCTTTATCTGTTCTCTTAAAGCCGGTAAAGTATATTTCTTTATAAAATGCTTACGAATATCAATAATGAAACTCTCCATATCAAAAGCCGACACCCACAATTTTCCGTCCCTGTCTTTATAGATTTCATAAAGCATCTTATTGCCAGGAATAAGGAATGAAGAGGTATCCACCTGTTCGAGCATCTTATCTTCTGTGATGCAAAATGCGAAAAGGTCTTTTTTGGTAGTAACCCATAAATAATGGTAGATGTCGTCCTGTACCATGTGATAGGTGTCTCCCGTGGTTTCGCCTGTCACGTCCACAGGAAGCGGTTGCGGAGTATATGCGCGTTCCGGAGATGGTGCCTCCGGATTAAAACGGACAATACCCTTTCCCCAAGTCCCCAGCCAATAACATTGATGTGTTTCGTCCCAGATGATTTTCTCAATATCCCGATATTCTTCATTATGGAAATAAGGTTCGAAACTATCTGTCGCCTTATTCAGTTTATACATTCCGCCCTGTGTAATGGATATCAGCAGATTATCCTTTTTATCTTCATAAACGGTATAAACAAACTGTGGAGAACGGTTGTACGTCATCGGATACCGTTTGACCATTTCCCCATTAGCCTTATATCTGAATAAAGCCCCAGCCACGCTTACCCAAATCGTGCCATCCTTGGTTACATTAATAGAGAACACATTTTTGTCTGACAGTTCTTCCATATTGACAGGAGTAATCCGGTATGTTGCCTTATCCAGCATGTAAGCCCCTTTGAATGTTCCGAACCAGATATGTTTTTCATGGTCTTCATTAATGTAAGTGATGTAATTATCCTTCAGCAGTCCGTAATGAAACAGGTCGGAGCGAAACACACGGACATCATATCCATCATCCCGACATAGCCCATTAAAAGTGCCATACCATATATAACCATCGCTATCCTGAAATATGCGGTGAATAGCCTTGACCGGCAATTTCTCCAATGAGGGGATATCCTTCACCACGATTTCCTGCGCGCAAGTGGTGCTCATGAACCAAGTCCGAAGTAATAAGAAAAGAAATATATGGTTCAGCCGTGGGAAATAATAGATATGTCTGGTGCTCATAGTCTGATTCTTGAATATTTGATACGGCAAATATATCAAAAAAGCTTCAACCTAGGTGCAAGGTTGAAGCTTTTCTCTATTAATGACTAATACCTATTGAAAGTTACCTATTTCTTATACTGCCAAATACCATAAGTAAACATATCCGCATTTCTCTGTGGTTTCTGTTCGTCCGGACGGAACCACTGTCCAATATTTACAAACGGGGTGAGAACCACTTCCACATCACTCCCCTTATAGAGGGCTTTTGTCCGATAGGCAGGTCCCAGTATCTTGGGGTAAGGTTTGTCCATAATCGTAGGCTTTGCATCTACATCCACCTGAATATCTCTTTCCATATTTACATCATCATTACAAAGCTGTTTATTCCACACCATATCCAGGCAATAAACCACAGGACCACGTAAGAAAGCGTATGGTATTTTATCGGTCGGTTCTTCTCTATACATAATCTCTCCTCTGGGCAACGTGTAAGTGGTATATTTACTATGATGTTCGCGCATCACCCACTTTTCCACCATAGGAAAAACGATGCTGACTTTGTCTCCCTTCACCCATTTCCGGGATATTTTCAGATAAGTACCGGGCTGTACGCCTGCCATTTTCTCTCCATTCACAGAAACTTGCGGTTTCTCGCACCAACTGGGAATACGCAGATTCAGCACTCTGTCTGCAACCCTTTCCGACGTGACGGTCAATTCCATATTTTCCACTTCCGGATAGTTGCCGGAGATTTCAAATGAGAAAGCCTTTCCCGCATATTGGGAAGGAACATACTGGTTCACATAAAATTCTTTTCCTTTTTCCGCATACATGAAAGTGGGCAACATGGAAATGATGCGATGTCCGCTTGCCGTGCAACAGTCGGGACCATGAAAATAGCCATGAGGTTTTGAACCGTTCGGTGCGGTATGATAACGGCATGAACCGGTTTCACAATCTTGCGCGGCAAAAACGTGATTAATCATCAAACGTTCCATTGCGTCTGCATACTTGGACTCTCCGGTCAGTTCCAGCAGCATTTGTGTCAGTTGCATCCATGACATAGTAGCACACGTTTCAACCACATGACCCGAAATTGGTTTCACATAATCGTGTTCATAATGCTCGGCTACACTGACACCACCGGTGATATACATCTGACGCTTGTGAATGTCATCCCATGCTCCGGCAACTTTGCGGAACAGCGACTTGTCTCCTGTGATACGATATAGACGAAGAAAACCCATAAAATTCATCTGGAAGGTATGCGAATGTACGTATGGTTGGAGTTTGTCTACCCCCAATGTACCATCGGCCACAGAATCCAACCGTGAGAAAGCATCCCAACCGCTCCATTTATCAATGTTGCTGACTACCCATTCACTCCACTCCAGGTATTTTTTCTTTCCTGTAAGTTCATACAGCCGTGCGACAGGGTCGCAGAGCAATGTCCCTTCCCATGAATAGTGTACTCCGTGTCCTGCAAAATCCGACAAGGCATCCACTTGTTTATGTTTGTTCTCCGGATCTCTCAAGTCAGACGGCCAGAATTCCAATTTGCCGGGTCCGAAGTATTTCAGATAATAATCCGCCAGTTTTTCAACAGCTGCTAAAGCATCCTTATCTCCAGTTTGCTCATACACCGTAATAAAAGCATGGAAAACAAAGTAGAGTTCATAAGCGTCCATACCCCTGACTGGTCTCTTGTCCGAACGATAACTTCTGGCAGTAGCACCCAGATAACCATTCTCTTCCTGTGATTCAACAATGCGTTTGAGTACGGCACGGGCTTTCGACATCAATTCGCTGTCACCGCTCTGAATGGCAGACAAATAAGCGGATTCGAGCCATTTCCCATGTTGCTCGGCTTTCGTCCAGTCCCATGTTGTATGTTGGCGTTCCACGATAAAATCAACATATTTGTCTATAGGGAAATTCTTCAGGTAAACGTCACGATTCAGTTTCATACGTTCTCCATAGAAGCCGGTTACATTTTTAACCAAAGAAACAGGAACCGGGTTTTCCAGTGCCGCTACTTTATCATGGTTGCGGGCAGCAAGAGAGTGAGCAGCCGTCGAAACAGCTAATAAGATTGTTAGAAAGCTTTTTAATTTCATAAGTGATATTCTAAAATAGTTATATAATTCAGACAAAAGAACATAAGAACAAAAAATAAAATAGCAGTTCAATAAGCAACAGAAATAAGTTTCAAAGCGCAGCCTTTATGTTCTTTTGTTCTTATGTCTAAAAATAAATGATCATTTCACATAGTCCGGATTCTGTGTCAGTTCCGGATTAGCAATCAAGGTAGATTCCGGTATCGGGAATACCTTCCTGTAGTCTCCCATAGGCTTATGTGACAGCCAGCTTTTCTTTGTGAAAAGTCCGAACCGTATCATATCCCTGCGCGTATGCCCTTCCCAAGCAAATTCCCAACAAAGTTCATCAAACATACGTCCGAATTGTACCGGAGTCTGGTCTCCCGGTTCCGCAACATTATAATCTTCGACATACCCCCATTGGTAGGCAGAGTTTTCTTCCAGTTGTTCGTCCGTCACCGTAGCTTTGTCGGGGTCACTCTTAAAGTTTCTCTGACGAACCTGCGTCACGAGAGCTCCGGCTCCCGGCTTACCGGTACGCAGCAGGCACTCTGCTTTCATCAACAGCACTTCGGAATAACGGATGAGAGGAATATCCGTATCGCAACTCCACTCCGACCCGGCAGCTACTTCATACTTATTCATGCGGTAACCAGCCATTTCACTCGTAAAGTTTCCGTCAGGAAGCTCTTTGGTAAAAACAAGAGGCTCGCCCGCCATATCGTAAACGCCATACAAAGGATTCCCTTCCGCGTCAAACTGCTGTCCCATCAGCCACGAATCTTCCAAACGTGTATCACCTGCCTGATAGGTATTGATAAACTGTGTAATCCCCTTCGGACCACCAGCCATATTGGGGGCGGCATTGAGCAGATATTTCTTCTGTAATTCACTATGCCAGGAATTCATAAACAGGTAATTCCCGGTTATCCCACGGCTATAATCGTAAACAATAGTAAACATGACTTCTTTCGAACCTTCTACTCCGCTTGCACGGAACGAATCTTTGTAGTCAGGAGACAAGTCACACTTATTCTCCGTGATTATGTCATTGCATTGTGTAATACATTCCTCCCAACGGGGAGTGCCTGTATATACCTCCGCATTCAAATATACATTTGCCAATATCGCTTTTCCCGCCCACTTATTGAGTTTTCCGTAAGTACTTGCATCCTGTTCCTCCGCCAAATCGGGAATAGCTTCGCCCAGTTCTTTCACAATAAAGTCATAAACTTGCGCACGCGCAGTCTTTCCCGGCAAGTCCTGCGACATGGTAGTAACCAAAGGAATATCACCGAAATTATCCATCAGAATCCAGTAATAATAAGCGCGAAGAGTTCTTAATTCTGATATTCCCTGCTGCTTCTTTTCGGGCGAAGGCGAGGAAATAATATCTTTTTCCAAACGTTCAATAGCCCCATTACATAAAATCACTCCTTTAAAGTAGTTGTTCCAAAGACTGGAAATCTGTCCCAGTTCGGAATTCCAGTTATGAAAATGCAGGCGTTTATAAATACCACCGTCATCCCAACCGGTAGAATTCGGCGGAGTCACCACACAACAACCCGTCAGCTCTTGGGTTTGCCAATAGCCACCTACAAAATCGCCGTGCAACGGTTCGTATGCACCTGCTATATTAGGAATAAAGTCATTGACCGAGTAACTATAAGTCTGTTCAGTCACACCTGAATATACCACTTCGTCCAAGTCATTGCAACCGGAAACACATACGGTCAGTGCCATCCATAAGATATGTATATTTTTCTTTTTCATATAAGTCATTTTTTATTAGAGTTAGAAATTCAGGTTAACGCCGATTGAAAACGTACGGGCAGAAGGATATCGGTACATATTGTCCACACCGGGAGTCAGTCCGGTCACGTTCACCTCCGGGTCGATGCCGGAATATTTGGTAATGGTAGCCAGATTGGATATACTCCCGTAAACACGCACCCCTTTAATCCATTTGTTTTCTTTGATAACCGGGGTGTACCCGATAGTCAGATTGTCTATTTTCCAGTAATCGCCATCCTGCACATAATAACTTACATACTGTAATTCCTGATCGGCAGCCAACGGACGTTTGCCATAAACATTGTCAAATGCTTTTTCCATCACATTTCCCAACCCTAATGACACGGGAGCCGCATAATTCATTTCAGGCATATTCAGTATCTGGAAACCAAAAGCTCCACGCATAGTGATTGACAAATCAAACTGTTTATATCTAAAAGTATTATTCCAGTTTAAATACCAGTCAGGAAGTCCGTTGCCAAGCACTTTCTTATCATCCGCCTGTTGCTCCGCAATCGGTTTCGGTTTTCCGTCGGCCCCTTCGATAATCCAGTGACCGTTTTCGTCAATGTCTATGCTCTTATAGCCCCAGAAATTACCGATAGCCATACCTTCCTGCACACGATGAGTCTTCTGCTGAATGGGGGCGTATGTATCTCCCAAGTCAGTATAACCGTTGGAAGAGTACTTGCCGTTGGACAAAGACACCAGTTCATTGGTGTTTGTAGAGAAGTTGATTCCCGTATCCCAAGTGAAAGATTTCGTTTTTACGGGAATGAAATTCAAGGATACTTCCAATCCTCTGTTCCGGATAGAACCGGCATTGGCAGTTATCGTATTTTTCACATAAGGAGGAACCGATACTGTATAATCCCAAATCAAATCGTCCGTATCCCGGTTATACCAGTCGATACTTCCTGAAATCCGGTCATTGAAGAATGCAAAATCAAGGCCGATATTCGTTTCTTTCTTCTTTTCCCAGCGCAGGTCGGGATTCGGATTGGAGGATGCACGGAGCAAAGTAGTCCACTGTCCTCCATAATAACCATATCCGCCCAAGTCAAGCGTATTTAAAGACAGATAAGGATTCCCGGGGATCGTTCCGGTTATTCCGTAACCGGCTCTTAACTTTAAAAAACTCAAGAAGTTTACATTCTTCAAGAATGATTCTTCTTTCAAATTCCAACCAATAGATACGGCAGGGAATGTTCCCCATTTGTGATCTGCCCCAAACTTGGAAGAACCTTCATGACGGATGCTTGCTGACAAATAATATTTACCCTGATAATTATAATTGATTCTTCCGAAGTATCCTACGAGTTTGTATTCTTCCTGATAAGTCTTCTCTGTAGCCTTTCCATCTTTCAAAGCTGTACCGGCTGCCATATTATTATAGGAGTAGTCATCTGTCGGGAAATTATAATTATCCATGAAAGCTTCCTGGTTGTTATTCTTGTTCCAGCTATAACCGGCTAATGCGTTCAGGCTGTGTCCCCCCTTGAAAGCTTTGTTATATTGGATCGTGAATTCTGTCATATCCGCCTGATTCTTATGTGTTTCACGGGACGCGTAACCATTTTTATTCTGAATAGTGGTAGAGCGGTGATTCTTTGTTTCATAATAGCCGGAGAATTTGTTATAGACTTCTCTGGAAAGCAACCATTTGATATCCAGCCCCTCAATCGGAGTAACCGTAACAGTGGCGTGCATCCGTAGATTGGTCGCATCGTTTTTCCCTTGTGTCTCATTCAGCAACGCAAGCGGATTATAGTATAAATCACGTGCAACTTCCGTCCATTTACCGTTTTCATCTTTTATCGGTTCTGTCGGATTGTAAATCAAGGCACTCTGATATACATTGGTATTATAAGGAATACCGTAACTTTGCTGGTACCCGCTCAACCCCGCGTCTATCTTCAACCTGTTATCAAACATCCGGTGCGTTACGTTCAGACGCGGAAATATAGTCTCCACTTTAGAGCGTTTGACAAGTCCTTCGTTAGAGGTATAGTCAAAACTGGCTATGTAATTGGTGTTCTTCGAGCCACCACGCAAATTGATACTATAAGTCTGATTAAAAGGAGTCTGCATTATTTCGTCCAGCCAGTCCGTCTTACTGCCATAATCAGCGGCTCCGGTATATCCTTCCTTCACCTTCTCCAAGTACTGGTCTGCCGACATCATCGGAAGTTTCTTTGCAATCTTCTGAAAGGAGACATAAGAATTCACTTCTATCGTGGGCTTCATCTCTCCCTTACTGGTTTTAGTGGTAATCAGAATAACACCGTTCGTACCCCGTGTACCGTAAATAGCCGCTGCCGACCCGTCTTTCAAGACGTCTATCTGCTCAATGTCATTAGGAGATACTGAATTCAATTCTCCCGGAACTCCGTCAATCAATATCAACGGGCTCGTTCCCGACTTCAGGGTAGTAGAACCGCGCAGAACGATTTCGGAAGTGGAAAGAGGATTCGCATCGGGATTAATAACGGATAAACCGGCTACTTTACCTTTTATCAGTCCGGCAGCATCGGGAGTGGTTACCTGAACGAAGTTTTCCGCTTTCACACTCATAACCGAGCTGGTCAATTCTTCTTTACGTTGAGTGCCATAGCCGATAACCACGACTTCATCCAACGTTTTCGTATCTTCTTTAAGTACGACTTTCAATGATGTTTTTCCGTTCATCGGGATTTCTTGCGTGATATAACCGATGAAAGAGATAACAAGTGTACCTTTCGACGTTCCGTTAAGGATAAAGTTACCGTCCAGATCCGTTATAGTGCCGTTGGATGTACCTTTCAGCATGACACTGGCCCCAATCACCGGCTGTCCGCTTTCTGTTACGACCTGCCCTTTCAGCGCAACAGTCTGCATAGTTATCTGTACCTCACTTACATCTGCAAAAGATGATGACGGATAAGCTGTACAAAGAGCTGAAATCATCATCATAGAAAAGATTCTTTTCTTAGACAAGTTCTTTAAATGATAGTTTTTCATGAAATCAAGTTTAAAATCAACAATTTCTTTACTTCTGAAAAGGATGACGGCCGCTCATCTCTTTGCCACAAAGAAAAGTAAATTCTAAATTAATGCGTTCATAGATATGTTCCAATAAACAGGGAGTAATGAAGCAGAGGGATTTTGATTCATTACTCCCCGTTATTTGAATCATTACTCCCCGAGGCATTCGCTATTTCCGGAAATCTCCTCAAACACCTATTTTTCAATTTTATAAATACAGCCTTCACCTTTCACAATACCCTGTTCATCGGCATTAGCGGGTGAAGGCTGTACTTTCACCCGTCTTTCACCCATCGGTTTCCTAATCCTACATGGCACTTCTCTATCTATGCTTCTGAAGACATACCTGACCTGCTTCCCATTCATTACTAACTAACTTCTCTTTCATTAATAATAAACTTACTTTTGATTATAGGTAAACTTCCTATTACCAGTATGTAAACTTACTTTTCATTAAATGCAATCTATAATTGCAAGTTGCGTTTATAAAAACAGAACTTGCAATTATAAAAATGAAACTTGCAATTATATAATCAAAGCTTGCATTTATAGTTTACTTACCATGCAAAGAAAGTTTGGTTCCTATACAAAGGAAGTTTATCCCTTATAGAAAAGAAGTTTTCCTATAATAGTCTGGAAGCTATCTATTAACACTTCTTCTGCCAACTATAGATGGAGGATTTAGCAGACTAGACAATCTGTGAAAGCCAGGGTAGAAAGATGAAAGGGAGGTGAAAGCCAGTCCTTCACCCGCTAATGCCGATGAATAGGGCATTGTGAAAGGTGAAGGGTCTTTTCTTGAATATGATTATTTTAGTATACCGGCGTAAGGTAATGTTTGCAACCACAATTCCATAAAACGGTCGTATACACAATATCTCTCTTCCGCCTTAAACACATATTCTTTATTAATCAGAAATTTAAGAGCTGCATTAATACTACTCGAACCTTTCAATCCATACTTTTTAATAAATATGGAACTATTAATAGCTGTCACGAACTGCTCCCGGGCGATAGCGCGCAACAAAGTAGACTGATTTTCGGTCAACATACCATATAAACGTTGGTATTCATCCACTTCGGAACGAACTATTTCCGTCAAACATTTCTCAAATATAGTTTCATTCAAGACGGCCTCCCTTTGTTCATAAAGTCGGTTCAGCACATACTGTACATACCATGTATGCCCATTAAAACGTTGATAAATCATCTGAAAAAGTTCATCACTCAATTCTTTTCCTCCGGCTTTCATCCAACGTATGGCAAAAAGAGAATAATGCTCTAAAGGGATGGATGTCAGATTCATCTTTTCCGTACTACGGTAAAAAGGACGTTTCGCTGAACCAAACATTTCTGCCATAAGATGTTGTTTACTTCCTGAAAAAATAAAATGTACATGAGGTAAAAATTGAATGTAAGAACGTAACAGACCTTCTACCCCTTTTTCCGGATATTCAGTGATCTGCTGAAACTCATCAATAGCGATATAACATTCCTTTCCCGAATGTTCCAAGTAATCAAAAATCTCTTTTAATGTTGCTTGCGCCTGGGAAGGTTGAAAATCAAGAGTTGCTTGTGGCACTCCCGTTAAGACATCCGGGGAAAACACTAAACGACAACTTTTAAAAAAGCCGCTGATTGCCGCCAACGTCTTCTGCGATAAATTATCTAATTTACCAATCACAGTCTGCCCGAACTGAATGATAAAATCATCCAAGCAAGTTGTAGAAAAAATATCCATGTAAAAACAGGCTGCTTCCGGGTAATCCTGCCGAATCTGATGGAAAGCGTTCTGTATTAATCCGGTCTTACCCATACGGCGAGGACTCATTAAGGTCACATTTCTTCCATTCCGTAAAGCGGAAATCAGGCGTTCTGTTTCTTCTATCCGATCACAGAAATATTTAGGTCCAGCATAGGCATAAATCAAAAAAGGATTATTTACGTCATTCATATTCAATCAATTATTTATAGCGTAATTTGTGTAGCACTTTTTATGCTACACAAATTACGCTATAAATATTGATTCTACCAAACTTTTGCCGAACAATCATTTCTATAAGATTCCGCAACGATTCAAAATAATTATCAGTCAGCCATCATCTTCATGTCAGGCGACGGAATACGGAACCAATATTCCACCCATCGTCTTTCTTTATCGGGAATTGAGAACGATAACTTAATCAAATTGTCGTGGAGACGTTCAACACTAATTTTATTTTCTGTTCCTTCGATGAAAACAGAATCAGACGATTTACCCAATATCTCAACATAAACGCTGTCTGAAGGCAAACGGTACTCTCCTTGCGAAAAAATAATAGCATTCGATTTGGCATCTCTACCGCGAGTCATGATGTTCATAAATGTCTTATCGGCTGAGATAATTTTCAATATAGGCAGCAGAGCTATTTTATAATCATTCGCTCCGGGTTGCACCAAACAGCTTTGCCATACCCCTTCTAATGTCCTATCAGTAATTTCTTGTCCGACAGGCACGGTAAGTTCGGGAATATTCATCCTCGCTGCATCATTGCCTTGCCCTTTCGACAGGTTGAACATAATAGGAATTGTGAAACGTACTTTTACGGCTTTACCATCTGCCATACCTGCCGACCATCGCGGCATTGCTTTTACTACGCGCAAAGCTTCTTCGTCCAACAGAGGATCCACACCACGCACAACTTTCTCCTGTCCCAGTGTCCCATCTTCCATTACGACAAACTGTACGATTACACGTCCTGAAACACTCCGTTTCTGAGCATCAGCAGGATATTTGACGTTGGTTGACAAGTATTTCATCATAGCCTGCATTCCGCCCGGGAACTCCGGCATCTTATCAGGAACTAAAAAAATGCCGTTACTATCGACCCGGGGAGCGGATTCTTTCTGATGTTGGGCTGACAAGGGTAAATACAGAAACAGTGCAATAAGAAGACTTAATAATTTTGTGTTCATGGCTATTATCTTTTTATGGTTAAACAATATAACGAAGATAACAATTTCAAGCCAAAAGACAAACAAAAGTATTGTTTATTTTCTTCTTATTGCAACAATTATTTACTTGTTTATCAATACAGCACCACCTTGGGGAAAAATTTCCAACTGCACCTTACCGTTCTCTTTCACCTTCAAAGGAACAAGCTGCGGTTCTCCCTTTTTGTCATCCTTATACTGGGATACCGTTTTTCCGGCAAACATGTCCAAATCCAGTCTCAATTTCAAAGGCTCTTTCCCTGCATTTACGGCAGCCAGATACCAGGTGTCACCGTGACGGCGAGCCAGGACTACATATTTGCCGGGATAGCCGTCGATGAAACGTGTTTCATCCCATGTGGTGGGAACTGCTTTCATAAAATCCATGCAGACAGAAGAAACGTCATTCAGGTTATTCGGAGCAAGGGCGAAGTTCTGAACAGGATTTTGGAACAATACGGTGGTAGCCAACTGGAATATATCAGTAGTGCGGCGGGTCGTACCGCCGTCGTTATTACGGTTCAGACGTTTGTTCAGGAAGCAACCGCCAAATTCCATACTGCCTATCGCATTGCGGATAAACGGATGCAGGCAGGTATTGAAGGCCTCTTCGTCACAGAAGTGCTGGTTGAAAACCATATTCTCGGAAGCCAGCACCGCTTCGCTTCCTACGTAGTTCGGATACATACGCTCCCAACCGCGAGGGATGGTACAGCCGTGGAAGATAACCATCAGTCCGTGGTCGTCTGCATCACTGAGGATCTCTTCATACAGACGCATCGTTTCCTGTTTGTCGCCACCGAAGAAATCGACTTTGATTCCTTTCACCCCAAGGCTTTGCAGCCATTTCATTTCACGCTTGCGGATGATGGCGTCATCCATATGGTTGACAGGCCCTTGTTCTATATCATTCCAATAGCCGGAAGAACTATACCATAAAAACAGTTCTACGCCTTTGCCGCGGGCATATTCTATCAAAGATTTCATCCGGTCACGCCCGATGCGTGTGTCCCACCAGTTATCAATTAATGCATATTCATATCCCATAGAGGCGGCAAAATCTATATAGCGAACCTGGTCTTCATAATTGATACTGTCATCCTGCCAAAGAATCCAACTCCATGTGCCGCGTCCGAAACGATAATCATGCTTCGTTTCGTAGAGGGGAGTTACTACATCCCAGACAACCGTAGTCTCGACTATCGGTTTCAAGTTCTCGCCAACGGTAATAGTACGCCAGGGAGTAGCGCCGGGAAGCGCGAATGCCGGGGAAGTTGTTCCGTTCCCATTGTTTTCTTCCTCCATCGGGAAGGCGACGGTGTACAGGTTTTCTTCACTTACGTCGCTCAAACGCGAACCGCAGTAACGGCTGTCCACACCTGTCTCACTGACTAATACCCAACCATCATCACCTACACGAAACAGGCAAGGGAAAGTGTATCCGTGTCCGTATTGGGAACGTTCGCCCATAGATGCGTCGGCTTTGTATTCTTCTTCATAACTGGGTTTTGTACGTTTCCATCCTATCATGGCGTCGCTTTGCGGACACATGAAGGTGGTAGTTTGCTGCGGGAAGCGGAATCCGGTTTCTTCGGCATTGACAGTCACGCTTCCTTTTCCATCCTGACGGGGCAGGGTATAGCGGAAAGCTACATCGTTGTTGCTGACACGAAAGACTACGTTCATCTTCTGTCCTTTCGAGTTCTCAAAATTGCAAATCAGTTCGTTCGCCTGATAATGGATTTGAGAGGTTTTGATGCGGTTCTGATGATAGATGGTATCAATCGGGCTGACGGCGTGTCCTGTCAGTTTCATTCCTTTGGAAAAGTCACCGATAGTGGTGTTCATGCCTAAAGGAGATTTTTCCAGCATTGTCTTTCCGTTGTAGGTGACGGAATAAGTTGGCTTTTCTGTGGGAGAAGTAAATACTACTAATTGCAGTTTCTCATCCGGGCCTTTCACAACTACGTCCTGTGCCATCAGGGGAGTCAGACAAAAGCTTGCCAATAAGGTGCCTATAATTTTCTTCATATGAACCATTGTTTCCGATTATTTATGTTGTGACGATTTCTCTTTATGTTGTGACGATTTCTCATTTGCCTTTTTTATCCGAATCACCGTAAAAGAATAAGCGGACAACTGGCAGTCGAATTTTTCAGCTACTTCCATTGTATCTTCCACAGGCAACGGAGTATCTGCTGGCTTGCCTGTCAATACGGTTCTTTTGGCCGAAGATTGTACGATGCCTGTTCCGGTGAGGTCTACACTTGTATGAATCTCTACGGGAAGCAGGTTGACTAACTTCACAATCACATCTCCGCTTGCCGAGTCACGAACGATAGAGGAAGCAAAGCGTTTCTGTACTTTATCCTCTTTATTGTCAAGCACAATCCTGGACGGCAGATATTCATTTCCAGCATTCTGCCCGTAGAGTTTCTGCACGTAGTATCCGGTGGTAGGTTTCACTTCCCGGTTATTGAAATAGATTAAATCGGGACTCCATTGGGTATGTTTCTCTTTTGCCAATAGCGGGGCGTAGGAAGTCATGTGTACCACGTCGCCGTTACGTTCCAAAGCAGTCAGATAGAGTGCTTCTGTCAATGCGGTTTCGATGTTTGCCTTTCGTCCGGGGATATGAGTGGCATATTCACCCAGGTAAACTTTCGTCTTTTTGTTGCGGTCGTACTTGTCGTAGAAGTCCTGATTGTGCAGGAACCATCCCGGCGACTGGTAGTAATGTTCGTCTACCATCGGGACACCTAATTTATCCGCCAATTTCCAACCTTCCACATAATCTGTGCCTTCATTGAATGGGCCTACTGTACCTATGACTGTTATTTCGGGATGTTTCTCCTTGATGGCATTGAATATCATCGTAAATCGTTCCTCGAAAATATCGGTGATAAGGTCTTCATTACCGATTCCGAGATATTTCAGATTGAAAGGTTTCGGATGTCCGGCTTCGGCACGTACTTTTCCCCATTTTGTCTTTTTGGCGTCACCGTTCGCCCATTCTATCAGGTCAAGAATATCCTGAATATAAGCACCCATCTCGTTCATCGGGATACCGCCTTGCTGACCGCCTCTCAAATCACCGTGGCAGGCAGAGTTCTGACAAGGTACACCGGCTGCAAGTACCGGAAGCGGTTCAGCACCAATATCTTCGCAGAACTGGAAATATTCGTAATACCCCAGTCCCATACTTTGATGATAGCCCCAAAGGTTACGTTGCGCCTTGCGTGCTTCGAGAGGGCCGACGGTGTTTTTCCATTGATAAATGTTTTTAAGTCCGTCGCCATGAGCTACACAACCACCGGGAAAACGGATGAAGCGGGGATGAATATCCGCCAATACTTGCGCCAGGTCTTTGCGAAGCCCGTTCTTACGTCCTTTGAACGTGTTTTGCGGGAATAAGGAAATCATATCCAGGTGCAATTCGCCTGCCGATTGAGGGATAATTTCAAGATGGGTATCGGCAGTGTTTTTGGCAGTTATCACAGCTTTATAGGTTTTCCATTGGCGGGAAGATATATTCAGGGATGTTTCTCCGCAGATGTTTCCTTCATCGTCTACCAGGCGAATCTGTAGTTTATTGGATGTACCTTGCGGCACACGGGCAAAGACAGAGAAGTCATATTTCTCTCCGCTGTTTAATGCGATTTCATCAAAGCCGGTGTTTGCCAATGCCGCACCGGGGCGTTCTATTGCCAACACGGCATAATGCGGGTTATTCCGGTGTATAGGAACGACCGTATCAATCGTGAAAGTTGCTTTATCCCCTTTCAATGTCCAGGAGTGCATACTGTTCCAGCTTTTATCTCCTTCCCGGTCGGAAGGAGTGTATTCGAAGTCACGGTTCTGAATCAGTTCGGCATAGAGTCCGCCATCCGCCGAATAATTAATATCTTCAAAGAAAGCCCCCAATAGCAGGTCGCTAATAGCTTTTGCACGCTCCAGCTGTACGGTAACTGTGGCCTTTACGGGTTTTAATCCGGCGAAACGTTCGCCATCCTGAACGGGACGTTCCGCATGAAGGGTATTCCGGTATTGATTCCATTCATAGTTCTTATTCAATCCGTCCACCAGTGTCCATGCCACTCGGTTGACAGTTCCTTTTTGTTCTTCGCCGGCAATGGTCGCTTTCACTCGCGTTCCGTCGAAGTCGGGGGTGGTGCGGGGATATTGTTGGCTAGTCCAGTAAATCAGGTCTTTTGATGTGGCTTGTCCGTATCCGTCGTGATTGTTCAGCTTCCAGGTGCAAAGCCATTCGCCGTCGGGCGATTGCTTCAAATTAGGGTCGAGCATCTTTTTCTGTGAACCCCAACGGCTATAATCGCAACGGAGATAGCCGTAATTGCGACCGACTTCAAACCAATTTTCCTTATCCATGCTCCAAGCAAAACGAAGTCCACTGCGTCCGTCGTCACCGGAAGTAGCATACGAAAAAAGGTAGACTGAATCAGGGATACTCGTCGTTTCTCTGATGGCAGCTAAAGTGACCTGTGGAAACGACAAAAACAAGACAACTGACAGTAGGAATAATTTTCTCATGGTATACGCGTCATTAAGATTATCAATCGCAAAGATAAGATTTTCATCATTCTAACAAACCATTTTTAAGTGTAAAATTACCAATTATTATTCAAAAGCGTATGAGAAACAAGCGAACAATATTAATTTGTACACCTTTACAGTATTATGTATGATTTTCCAGTATCAGAACTGCGGTGTGCCGTAGGCTTTGTACAGGCGTTTCAGTTCTTTTCCGGTGATAGGTATCACGGTGCCGTGACGGGGATGGAAATCCATGCTGACGGCATGGTCTATCACTTTGAAGTTTTCGAGGTCGGTACTTTCCGTAAACTGGTATTTGCCTTTCATATATACATCGTACATCAGAATATATTTGTCCGAACCTATCAGCGGGAAGATGCCTGCACCTTCCACAGCTTCTTTCGTCTGCTGTTTATAATCATCCGATTCCGTCCATTGTCCGGAAGTCAGAGAGGCGGTAGTCGCTTTTTTGATTCCATTGCCATCCCCTTCCGTCTTATAAAACAGATGATAAAGCCGGTCTTTGTAGATAATGTCGCCGTCGATACATGATTTTCCGTTCTTCGGCAGAAACAAGGGTTTCGGTTCGCCTTCGAGGTCGGTAAAGTCCTTATTGGCGTATGCATAATAAATAATATCTGCGCCGTTGCCATGTTTCATTGACCAATATACCATATATTTTCCGGCTTCCTTATCATAGACGGTTTGTGGAGCCCAAACACGCTTCAAGTTTTCCTGAGCAGGATATTTCTTTTGAATATTTATAATATTGGAAGTCCAGTGCACCAAGTCTTTCGATTTCAACAGCACCATGGCACGATTGGAATCCCATCCGTTCCCGGATACCATGTCGGTAACGACCATATAGAATGTCTTGCCATCCTCACAACGCAGGATATGGGGGTCGCGTACTCCGCCCGTAGAGCTTATCACACGGGAATCGAGTATCGGCCGGTTGCCATTCAGCGCTTTATAATTATATCCGTCAAGGCTGACGCCCATCCGAATGGCTTCTTCACTCATCTTATTTCCGGTGAAGTAAACAAACAGGTAGGCGGATTGCTGGCAATAGCCAGTCAGCACTCCTATAAGAAGGAGTGCCAAAAGGGTGGTATATTTCTTCATACTCATGTAATATTCAATGCTTAGTCTATGATGATTAGTATTTGAAGTCCGCAGGTTTCACATACACACGATATTCCTTAATCATGCCCGGATAATTCTTTTCGGCACGGGGGAGATAACGGAAGCCTGTCACCGTTTCCACTTTGCTCAAGTCAATCACCAGTTGGTGGGGATAAGCCACATTATCCACCGTCATCCAGAAAGTAGACTCCTGCAAGTCGAATACCTTATCGGCTGTACGGTTGCCGCTACGTGTCTCTTCGCTGTCAGCGTAACGAATCTTCCAATGTTCACGGGATACAGGCTTGCCGTCCGCGCCCAGAACATCCAGTTCAGCAATGGCGGCAATGTTATCATTCGCTTGTGGAGACAATGCTTCGAGACAGAAGAAACGTCCTTTCACCGGAGCGGTGAAGCGTACTTCCTGCCATCCGTTGCCCGGAGTAAATACTCCTTCGTGCGCAACTTTCTCGCCAGACAAGTTCAGTTTCTCACCCTCTTTGCGGTGTGTTTCCGGTGCTTTTTCGCGAAGTACGTCGAGGATAGGCTTCTTCAAGCCTTTGATAGAGGCTTTTGCAGGACCTTTCAGGTCTAAGACCAATATCTCGTTTTCCCCTTCTTTCAGCCAACAGCCCGGCATGAAGAGTGTTTGCTGTGGACCGATTTCCCAAAAGCGCCCCATTGCATGACCGTTCACCCAAACCATGCCTTTGCCCCATGTGCTCATATCGAGGAAGGTATCTCCGACTTTATCCAGTTTAAAGGTAGCCTTATAATAAGCAGGCATAGTAGGCAGTGCCTTAGTATCCTGATAGTTCTTGTCTTTAATAAAAGAGTAATCTACCGGGAAGTTATATACTGTCCAGTTTTTCAGTTCTTTAGTCCGGCCGCCCGAAATCAGTTCCACCTTTTCTGTAATGCCTTTACGGTCATGGATGGATTTGTCAAAGTTGACACGTCCCATCGCTTCAACAAGAATATCCAGTTGCGTACCTTTCTTCAGTACGGGAAGCGGGGTTGTAAACTCTCCTTTGCGACGGTCTAAACGAGCCAGGAGCTTGCCGTCGGCATATATCTGTGCCCAGTCGTGCACTTCTGTAATCTTCAAGGTTGTGCCTGCGGCAGTAGTTTCAGGCAGAGTTGTGCGATACAAGATTGTTCCCCAGCCTTGGTCGAACTGCTCCATCGGTTGAATATCCACCGAGTGTTTCGCTTCCGGCAGGTTAGAGAAAAGTGGAGCCACTTTCGTAAAGTGAAATTCGGGAATCTCTATTACAGGCAATGCAGCGGGAGCTTCCGGCAATGTTTCACCAGCCGGGAGATAGTTTTTCAGCAAGTCACGCAATAGGAAGTATTTCTCTGTCGTCCAACCGGGTTCGCTGATTGGCGCATCATAATCATAAGAACTGCACATGGCAGAATAAGCCGGATTGTTGGCACCGCCCCAATGACCGAAGGTTGTTCCACCGTGAGTCATATAGAGACTGAAAGAGATATTGCGGTCGAGCATATCCTTGATACCTTGTACCATATCCTTGGCAGGACGCGTTTCATGTTTGCGTCCCCAGTGGTCGAACCAGCCGCTCCAAAATTCACTGCACATCAGGGGAGTTTCGGGGCGAAGCTCCTTGAGTTTCTTGAATTGCTGGTCGATATTGGCTCCTGTCCCGAAGTTCACTGTCCAAATCAGGTCGTCAAGCGCATTGTTGGTAAAGTTACTGCTCCAGTCGCATTGGAACAAGGGCACATCGGTGAAACCCGATTCGCGGACTAAATCACGCACGGCAGATACGTAGGGCTTGTCTGTCCCATAAGAACCATATTCATTTTCCACCTGTACCATGATGATATTACCGCCTTTATTTACTTGCAGCGGAGCCAGTTGCTTGCCGACTTCTTTCATAAAGATGCCTACACGTTCCATATAATAAGGGTCGAGCGTGCGCAATGCCACGTCTTTTTTCTTCAGCAGCCACCAGGGAAGTCCGCCCATCTCCCACTCCGCACATACATACGGGCCGGGACGGACAATGACATACATGCCATGTTTCTGTGCGGTACGACAGAAAGCGGCAATATCATTCTGACCGGAGAAGTCGAATTTGCCTTCTTCCTGTTCGTGGATATTCCAAAAGATATAGATACAAATCGTATTCATCCCCAACGCCTTGCACATTTCGATACGATGATCCCAATATGCTTGCGGGATACGGGTGTAATGCAGCTCGGCCGCTTTCACCACAAATGGCTTGCCGTCCAGCAAGAATGTGTTCTTACCGGCCTCGAACTTGCGGGCAGTAGTCTGTGCCTGTGCACCACTAAAGATAATGACTGTAAAAAGTACCAGTAAAGCAATCAATCTGTTTTTCATGGTTTATTCAAAATAGAATTTTAATAGTATACGGCAAAGGTAGGCGATTCACCTAAATGAGAGGGCATAATTATCGTTCAAAAAGGGTTGGAAATAAAGCAAAATAGCTTTTTATAGACAGAAAACGGCAATGGTCAAAAGATGATGGTCATTTTATGACCATCATCTTTTGACCATTGCGTTGTTTTCGTAGCTAAAATCAGTTTTCCTTTGTCAGCAGGCTTTCCAGTTCTTCCGCATTCAAGCGGAGATAGAATTGTCCGCGATAAGCCACGGAGATTCCGCCCGTTTCTTCAGAAACAATGATGGCATGGGCATCCGACTGCTGCGAGATTCCCATAGCTGCACGGTGACGCAATCCTAATTCTTTGGGGATATTCAAGTCATGGGATACAGGAAGGATACATCCTGCCGCTTTGATACGTTTCTTACTGATAACCATCGCGCCGTCATGCAGAGGACTGTTCTTGAAGAATATGTTTTCAATCAGGCGTTGGTTGATTGCCGCGTCGATTACTTCACCTGTACGGATGATTTCGTCCAAGGGGACATTATGTTCAATGACAATCAATGCACCGACCTTTTGCTTTCCCATGCTCAGACATGCCATCACTACCGGCATGATGTCGTCGTGCTTCAGAGCTTCTTTCTTCGAGCCGTTGAAAAGACGGGCTAATGCGCTGACATGGCGATGAGAGCCCAAGGTCAGTAAGAAACGGCGTATCTCATCCTGGAAAAGGACAATCAAGGCTATCACACCCACATTCATCAATGTGTCGAAGATGGAGCCGAGCAGTTTCATTTCCAGTACCTGAGTCACGACGAGCCAAATCAGGATAAAGACAAGGATGCCGGTGAAAACCTTGATGGAACCGGACGCTTTCATCAGTTTGTAGGTATAGTACAACAGCAAAGCTACCAGCAGAATATCAATAAAATCTTTTATGCCAAATTCAAAAAACATGCTATCTTCTTTTATTTGCTATATGAACTTTCTTTTTTTATCTTTTCCGTGATTCGGACGGCTTCTACTGCTTCGCGTACATCATGCACCCGGAGAATATGCGCTCCTTTCATTAACGCAACAGTATCCAGGATAGTTGTCCCATTCAACGAATCTTGCGGAGTGCCGCCCAATAATTTATAAATCATGGATTTCCGGGATACTCCGACGAGGAGCGGGAGCTCGAAAACACTGAATTCTTCGAGGTGTGCCATCAGTTCATAATTATGCTCCAATGTCTTGCCGAAACCAAAGCCAGGGTCAAGGATAATGTCTTTTGCTCCTAAGTCACGGAGTTGCTGCACTTTGCGGGCGAAATACAGAAAGACTTCTTTTATCAGATTGTCGTAATGAGGTTCTTTCTGCATACTTTGCGGTGTTCCCTGCATATGCATCATGATATAGGGCACGCCCAGTCCGGCTACTGTATGGAACATCCGGTCGTCCATCTCACCGGCAGCTATGTCATTGATGATGGCTACTCCGTATTCCTTCACACATTGTTCCGCCACATCGGCGCGGAAAGTGTCTACGGAAACGATAGCGTCCGGGTGGTTACGGTTCAGGATTTCCAGTCCGGTGCGAAGCCTGCGCATTTCTTCTTCGGCAGAGATATGTTCGGCGTTGGGACGGGAAGAATAAGCCCCTATATCAATAATGGAAGCACCTTCGTCAATGATTTGCCGGGCACGGGCTGCAATGTCCTCTTCGGTCTGCATCCGGCTGCCGGAATAAAAAGAATCGGGAGTTACATTCAAAATACCCATCACCTGCGGAGTAGCGAGGTCGAGCAACCGCCCTTTTACATTTATATAAATAGGAGATACAGGTTTCATCATTGATACTATTCCTTTTAGATTGCCTACAAATGTAGATAAAAAAAGCAAGTATTGCACTAAAAATAATAAATAAACGTATATTTGCAATCAATAGAAGAAACCGAAAAATTCATACCATGTGCCGATCACCCCTCATTCGCGTAGGATTTATTTTTTCCCTTTTGTTCTTGACAGCTTCCGCCAAAGCTCAAAAAGAGGCCGAAACATTTAACGTTGATTCTACTCTGTATGAATATTATCAGCGTTGCCAGGAATACTTGTTGGAACCTGTTGTGCTCGGCATGTCTGACACCTTGTTCAATATGGCTGCCGAACAGCATGACATACGCATGCAGGCAGTAGCCATTGCTACCCGATTAGACTATTATTATTTTCAGGGAACGCAGGAAGACAGTGTTATCTTCTACACCGACAAGGTGAAGGAGTTCGCCCGGGCTACCCGCCAACCCAAATATTATTATTTCGCGTGGGCCAACAGGCTCATCACCTATTATCTGAAAACAGGCAGACCCAACCTGGCACTTTACGAAGCACAAAAAATGCTGAAAGAAGCGCAGGACGAGGACGACAAGACAGGGTTGTCCCGTTGCTATAACATCATGTCGCAAATCTACACCGTCAAAAGGCTGGATGGCATGGCCTGCGAATGGCGTCTGAAAGAAATCGAACTGACCGGGAAATATAAGCTCGAGAACTATAATATTTCTCAGACTTATACTCAAATAGCCAATTACTATATCAATCAGGATAAGCCCGAAGAGGCATTGGAAGCGCTGGAAAAATCCATCGAAACCGCCAACTCTCCTATTCAAAAGACTACCGCGAAACTGGAGTTTATCAACTATTATAGCAAATTCGAGAATTTCCCGGCTGCCGGGAATATATTACAGGAATGTAAACAGGAGTTTGAGCAGGACAAGAGACTGGAATCTATCAAGAAAAGGCTCTACAACATGGAATGCCTTTACTACAAGCAGACCAAACAGTATCAGAAAGCCCTGGAAGCCGCCGACAGGCAGGAAATGGAAGAACAACGCCTTAGCGAAAGCGCGCTTAACAGCAGCCACTACCGCACGAAAGGAGAAATATACAGTGACATGGGCAACATGAACCAGGCTGTCAAATACCTGCAAATGTATATCAAGGCCGAAGACTCATTAAAAATAACCAATGAGCAAATGGCCAGCAGCGAGTTCGCCACTTTGCTCAATGTGGAGAAGCTCAATTCCGAAAAGAAGGAGCTTATGCTCCAGGCACAGGAAAAAGAGATACATAATAAAACAACGCTGATTATTTCATTGGTTATCGTACTGGGTATTGTATTCATGTTCCTGTACAGGGAGAACTTCCTGAACCGCAAACTGAAAGTTTCGGAAGCGGAACTGAAGACCAGTAACGAAGAACTAACGGTGTCACGGGAAGAATTACGCAAAGCCCGGGATATAGCTGAAGCGAACAGCCGGATGAAAACGACATTCATCCAAAGTATGTCACACGAAATCCGCACGCCGCTCAATTCTATCATAGGCTTCTCACAAGTGTTGAATGACCATTACAGCAACAGTCCGGAAACCCAGGAGTTTGTCAATATCATCAAGAGTAACAGTAATGACTTGCTTCGCCTGGTCACTGACGTACTTACCCTATCAGAATTGGATCAATATGACGAGCTTCCCGCAAACACTGAAACGGATATAAATACGATCTGTCAACTTGCATATGAAGTAGCCAAAGATAACAGGCAGCAAGGGGTGGAAGTCTTTCTTGAATTGGAAAGGGAGTATCTGTTTATTCTCAGTAATCCCGAACGTGTCTCGCAAGCGCTGAATAATCTGGCGCATAATGCTGCCAAATTCACGACTAACGGCAGTATCCGCATTGCTTATTCTGTATTGGAAGCAGAAAAGAAGTTGGAAATCACTGTAACCGATACCGGAATCGGTATCCCGGAAGAACAGCAGAATGTGGTATTCTCCCGTTTTTACAAAGCGGACTCTTTCACACAGGGAACCGGACTAGGACTTCCCATCAGCCGGGGGATTGTTGAGAAATTGGGCGGCAGTCTGCGGATAGACTCTTCGTACACTGGTGGATGCCGAATAGTACTGACTTTACCTCTGGTTTATGTCTAAGTAAAAAACAGTCCGAACTCCTGCCAAATCCGAAAGAATAGCCTATCTTTGCAGCGTTTTAAATTAAAGTTCAGGTTATGAAACTTACTGCTCTTTACCAAATTTTCCAGGAGTGCCAATCAGTCACTACTGATAGCCGGAACTGCCCGGACGGTTCTTTGTTTATCGCCTTGAAAGGCGAGTCATTCAACGGTAATGCATTTGCCAAGTTAGCGTTGGATTCAGGGTGTGCATACGCCATTGTCGATGAAGCTGAATATGCCGTAGAAGGCGACCGGCGATATATACTTGTAGACGACTGCCTGCAAACCATGCAACAACTTGCCAACTACCATCGCCGCCAACTCGGTACACGTGTGATTGGTATCACCGGAACAAACGGGAAAACGACTACCAAGGAATTAATTTCTTCGGTTCTTTGCAAAGCACACAATGTTCTTTATACATCAGGTAACCTCAACAATCACATCGGCGTGCCCACGACTTTGCTCCGGTTGAAACCGGAACATGACCTCGCCGTTATTGAAATGGGAGCCAATCATCAGGGAGAAATCAAGTTTCTTAGTGAAATAGCCGAACCGGATTATGGTATTATCACCAATGTGGGTAAAGCTCACTTGGAAGGATTCGGCTCTTTCGAGGGAGTTATCAAGACGAAAGGAGAACTCTATGACTTCCTTCGTCCCAAAAGTGATTCCACCGTTTTCATCCATCACGACAATTCGTATTTAATGAATATAGCCGATGGATTGAACCTCATTTCTTACGGTACGCAGGATGATTTGTATGTCAACGGACACATCACGGATAATTCCCCTTATCTTACTTTCGAATGGAAAGCGGGCAAAGACGGAGAGATTCACCAAGTCCGCACACAGCTTATCGGAGAATATAATTTCCCGAATGCCCTGGCTGCCATTACTATCGGACGTTTCTTCGGAGTGGAAGCACAAAAGATTGACGAAGCCCTGGCAGAATATACACCACAAAACAACCGCTCCCAACTCAAAAAGACAGAAGACAACACGTTGATTATTGACGCATACAATGCAAATCCGACCAGCATGATGGCTGCCCTGCAAAACTTCCGCAACATGACTGTTCCCCATAAGATGATCCTATTGGGAGATATGAGAGAACTCGGTGCCGAAAGTGCAGCCGAACACCAGAAGATTGTAGATTACATCAAGGAGAGCAGTTTTGAGAAAGTCTGGCTTGTAGGCGAACAGTTCGCAGCCGCACAACATTCCTTCAAGACTTATGCCAATGTGCAGGAAGTCATCAAAGAACTGGAAACTAATAAACCGAAAGGATACACCATTCTCATCAAAGGTTCCAACGGCATCAAACTCAGTTCGACAGTAGAACACTTATAAACAGTGGAATAATTAGAAGCAAAATACTATAAAATGAAAAGAGAATGCGTCAAAAAGAAGTAAATACTATCTTTTTGGCGCATTCTCTTTTTTATTCATTCTCGGTCGTACCACATAATAGGCAAGTAAACTCGCCAAAATCGCTCCCGTAGAATTGGCTGCAAAGTCCATCCAATCCCCACCACGATAACTGGTACAGTATTCCTGCAACAACTCCACACAACCACTGAAAAGCACAGGGCAAACGAAGGCACCTACCCAAGCATGCCACATAGGAGCATTATCCCTACGGTGCGCCCGCAAAAATTCTAACCATAACATTCCCGACATACCGAAATACATACAAATATGAACTAACTTGTCCAAGTTGGGAATCTCATTCAAATCCGTCTTGGGCGGCTTGAAGAACGACAGGTAAATCACAGTCAATATGATAAAAAGTGAAACGGGATATTTCTTAATATAAGATAGCATAACTAAATAAAATTACAGATTCGATGCAAATATAAGTATCATTTTCTATATTTGCACTTTCATACGTACATTTATAACGATTTGTAAGATAAAACAAGATTTATGACGAAAAATGATAGAGCGAACTTCGGCAGTAAATTAGGCGTAATACTTGCTTCCGCCGGCTCGGCAGTAGGATTGGGCAATATATGGAGATTCCCTTATGAGACAGGAAATCATGGGGGTGCGGCTTTTATTTTGATTTATTTAGGCTGTGTGCTTCTTCTCGGACTTCCCATTTTGATTGCCGAGTTTCTTATAGGACGCCGTTCGAGAGCAAACACCGCAGGCGCCTATCAAAAACTCGCTCCCGGCACACATTGGCGTTGGGTAGGGCGCATGGGCGTATTAGCAGGCTTCCTGATACTCAGTTATTATTCAGTAGTGGCAGGATGGACGCTTGAATATGTTTTTGAAGCCGTCACGAATGGCTTTGCCGGTAAAACGCCCAATGAGTTCATTACTTCTTTCCAAGATTTCTCCAGTAACCCCTGGCGCCCCGTGGTATGGTTGGTGGCTTTCTTGCTGGTTACTCATTTTATCATCGTAAAAGGAGTAGAAAAAGGCATCGAGAAATCTTCCAAGATTATGATGCCTACCTTATTTATTATTATACTCATACTGGTAGTCTGTTCAGTCTCTCTGCCGGGAGCCGGTGCAGGTATCGAGTTTCTGCTGAAACCGGATTTCAGCAAAGTGGACGGGAATGTATTCCTTAGCGCGATGGGACAAGCCTTCTTCTCCCTTAGCTTGGGAATGGGTTGCCTTTGTACTTATGCTTCCTATTTCAGTAAAGAAACCAATCTGACTAAAACCGCATTCAGCGTAGGCATCATTGACACTCTTGTAGCCATATTGGCGGGCTTTATCATCTTTCCGGCAGCTTTCTCCGTAGGCATCCAACCCGGTTCTGGGCCGAGTCTTATCTTCATTACGCTGCCTAATGTATTCCAACAGGCGTTTAGCGGAGTACCCGTATTAGCATACATATTCTCTGTGATGTTCTATACCCTGCTGGCAATGGCTGCCTTGACTTCCACCATTTCACTGCACGAAGTGGTGACGGCTTATTTGCACGAAGAGTTCAAATTCTCCCGGGGAAAAGCGGCAAGGCTGGTCACCGGTGGATGTATATTCCTGGGAATATTCTGTTCCTTGTCACTGGGAGTCACAAAAGGATTCACGGTCTTTGGACTGGGAACGTTCGACCTCTTCGACTTTGTTACAGCTAAAATCATGTTACCGCTCGGCGGATTGTGTATCTCCCTCTTCACGGGATGGTATCTCGACAAGAAAGTAGTATGGTCGGAGATTACAAATGACGGTTCATTGAAAGTTCCCGTGTATAAACTAATCATTTTCATATTGAAATATATCGCCCCAGTTGCCATCACACTGATATTTATCAACGAATTAGGATTCATCAAACTATAATGTGGAAAGACTTTTTTTATTTCACTAAAACCGAACGACAAGGCATTATCGTCCTTGTCGTTCTTATTTTAGGAACATTCGCAATTCCTAAGCTCTTCACGCTTTTCGTCCATCCCAAAGAGATGGATGCCGCTGAACAAGAGAAGTTCGAAAAAGAATTAAATGAATTTATCACTTCCCTCGAAGAGACAAAACCACACAGAAAACCTACCGACAGCTCCTTCCGGTCATCTCCCAAAAGAGAAATAAGGCTTACCGTCTTTGACCCGAATACGGCCGACTCCATGACTTTTCTGTCTCTTGGACTACCGTCATGGATGGCTAAGAACATCCTGCGTTATCGTAGCAAACAGGGACGATTCCACCACCCGGAAGACTTCCGGAAAATATACGGACTAACAGAAGAACAATATCAGACACTGCTTCCTTATATTCAGATTGCGAAAAGTGCCGAGCCTAGAGAACCAAGAGATACAGTACAGCTATTAACAGCAAAAAGCGCACAGCGAGATACTGTATTCAAGTACCAGCCCGGAACTATTATCAGCCTCAACTCTGCCGATACCACCGAACTCAAGAAGATTCCCGGAATCGGTAGCAGCATTGCCCGGAAGATTGTGAATTACCGCAAGCGGCTAGGAGCTTTTTGCCGGATAGAGCAATTACAGGAGATTCAGCTAAAAGTAGAGAAGCTCCGTCCCTGGTTTTCTATTGATGCCGGTCGGATACATCGTATCAACTTAAATAAAGCCAGTTTGGAACGGATGATGTATCACCCGTATATTAACTTCTATCAAGCGAAAGTAATCGTAGAGTACCGGAAAAAGAAGGGAAGCATAAACAGCCTGAAACAGTTATCGCTCTATGAGGAATTTACTCCGGTGGATTTTGAAAGGCTCGAACCATACGTTTGTTGTGATTTATAAAAAAAGATGCATTCCTATCACACCAGACAAGAATGCATCACACACAAACAAAACAAACACTCTACTATCATCTTCACAGACTTCCGTAGAGAAGCGACTACAAATATATAGCAAAAAGGTAGAAACCATGCAAGCCTCTACCTTTTTGGTATCCATTTTTAGAAATTAGGTTTCTTAATTAATCTTTTTTAATCATACCATCAACCATATGCACTGTCCGGTCGGTGATTTTGGCAAGTCCCTCGTCATGGGTGACGATGACAAATGTCTGCCCCAGCCTGTCCCTTAGGTCAAAGAATAGTTGATGTAAATCTTCTTTATTGTGAGTATCCAAACTGCCTGACGGTTCATCGGCCAAGATTACAGCCGGGTCATTGATTAAAGCACGTGCTACTGCTACCCGCTGCTTCTCTCCACCCGACAGTTCATTGGGCTTATGAGAGGCACGGTCGGCAAGCCCCATAAACTCCAGTATCTTCACCGCACGCTCGTTTGCCTCTTTTGAAGATACGCCGGCTATAAACGCAGGAATCATCACATTCTCCAATGCCGTAAACTCCGGCAAAAGCTGATGAAACTGGAATACGAAACCAATATTCTTATTACGGAAAGCAGCCAGTTCCTTCTCTTTCATCTTGCTGACTACCGTCCCGTCAATCTCCACCGTTCCCGCATCCGGCTCATCCAAAGTCCCCATTATCTGCAACAGGGTAGTTTTACCTGCCCCGCTCGGCCCTACGATACTGACAATCTCACTCTTATTGATTTCCAGGTCAATCCCTTTCAGTACCTGCAATGAACCGAAACTCTTCGTTATTCCTTCTAGTTTTATCATAATAGCCTTTTATAATCGTTTAATGACATATTCTGCGAGGTAGCATCCGAACACAGCCGGCATATAGCTGACTGTTCCACAAGTAGATTTCTTATTCTGTTCATCATCGGTCAGCAACACAGCTTTCGGGTCGGCCTGTTCGGTACTGAATACTACCGGGAGCTTCCGTTTCATTCCCATCTTCTGCAAACGTTTCCGAACAGCTTTACTTAGTCCGCAATGGTAAGTATCCCAAAGGTCGGCAAAGCGAACCTGTGTGATATCGCTTTTCGCCCCTGCCCCCATACTGGAAACAATCTTGATATGACGCTTCATCGCTTCACTAATCAGATAGCATTTCGGGCTGATTGTGTCAATAGCATCCACTATAAAATCATACTTACCGGCATCCAGCAGTTCCGGTATATTTTCATCTTTCAGATAGACAGGAAGAACTTTCAGTTCAATATCCGGATTTATATCTTTATACCGGGCAGCCAACACTTCTGCTTTTGTCTTTCCCAATGTGGAATGCATGGCAGGCAACTGGCGGTTTATATTGGTAGGTTGCACCGTGTCGGCATCTACAATCGTCATCCGGCCGACTCCCGCACGACAAATCATCTCGGCCGCATAAGCCCCTACTCCCCCCAAACCTACGACCAACACATGGGAATTACGGATACGATTCATCTTTTCCTCTCCCAAAAGGAGCTCTGTCCTTTGCTGCCAGTTATTTTCTTCCATCAATTTTTCTTTAGCCATTTATAGAACCATTTACCAACCTTTTCATAATGCTGCGACTCATTATGTCCGCGAGGGTCAGAGAAAGAAACAATCTCCTGCGGCTCGCCGAACTGGTCGGGATACAAAATAATCAAACTATTATTAGAGAAATATTTTCCAAGTTGTGCAGGCAGACGTTCAAAAGAAGGATCGTAAGAGATAGACCCCCGACGAGCGGAAATAACAACCAGCAGATGGTCGAAATTGACTTGTCCTGTCAATAGAAGAAGGTCTTCCCACTCGTCCAACGTGGAAAACTCAGTCGGTGTTCCTGCATATTTCTTCTTTACAAGATGCTGAAGCCGCATCAAAGTCCGTTCGTTTGCAAAGAAATGCACGCGACATCCCAGGATGCTTCCCATCCGGCAGAAGTGTTCCACCCATTTTGCAAAACCGGTTTCATATTCGGCTTTCGGCGGAACGGCTATATTGATTCGCCGCAAGGTATTCACCGGCATCAGGAATTTGGCAATCATCACTTCACGATGCGTACCTTTCAGCAAACTTTCGGCCAGATGCCCGAAAAAAGAATCCACGATATTGGCTTTCCGGTGCAAACCGATGACAACGTCCGTAGCTTCATATTCTTTTATCGTATGAATAATCCCCGAAGCAATATTCAAATCATAACGGCTCACCATCGTGACAGGTACATCTGCAGCAGCGGCAATCATCGCCGCTTTTTCCAAATTACGCTTTCCCTGTGATTCTTTCTTTTCCGAACTATTATTATCATTGATAACGTTCAATGCGATTAATGCATTCTTCTGTTTGGCATCTTTTATCACCAGTGCCAGGTTGATAAGGTCTTCAATCGTGTCCGGATTGGCAACCGGAATCAATATATGCTCCTTGTTTTTCTTCGTTCCCTCTTCTTCCGACTGCACTGTTTCATCCAAGGCAAAACGGCGGGCAGCACGTTCCGTCACCAAAGAACTGATGACACAAGTAAAAAGAATCATCACGACCGTACCGTTCAGTACATCGTCGTTCAATAACCGTTCGCCATTCTCCATGATAATCTCGTGTCCGATTAATACCGCTGCCAACGTAGCTGCCGCCTGCGCATTACTCAAACCGAAAATCATGTTCCGTTCGTTCGGTTGCATCCCATAAATCTTTTGCGTAATCCATGCAGCCAGCCATTTGCTAATGGTAGCAACTACCGTCATGACAACCGCCACTTTCAATGCTTCCCCACCGGTGAACAGGCTTCTTACATCAATAATCATTCCGACACCAATCAGGAAATAAGGTATGAACAACGCATTTCCTACAAATTCCAACCGGTTCATCAAGGGAGATACATGAGGAATCAGACGGTTCAAGACGAGTCCGGCAAGGAAAGCTCCCAGAATACCTTCCATTCCCACAAACTCCATCAATCCGCCACCAAGGAAAACCATTGCCAGTACGAATACGAACTGCATCACACTGTCGTCATACTTCCGGAAAAACCAACGTCCGATACGGGGGAAAAAGAAAACAATCAGAAATCCGAGGAAAGCGACTTTTGCTACAAGAAAGCCCCAAAACCAACCATCGACAGTCCCTTTGAACATACCACCTATGACTGCAAGAATAATCAAGGCAAGGGTAACGGTTACTGCCGTACCACCAATCGTTATATTGACACTGCGCAGACGCGACAAACCATAACGACTGATTATAGGATAAGCAATCAACGTATGGGAAGCGTACATACTCGCCAATAGCACAGCGGTGAGAAAACCATATCCCAACATACTCATACTACTCCATATACCTAATCCCATCGGAATCAAAAAGGTGAGCCAGCCGAACACAAAACTTTTCGTCCGGTTCTTCTTGAAATCTTCCATATCCATTTCGAGCCCGGCAAGAAACATGATGTAGTATAGTCCTACTTTACCGAAAAGTTCGAAGCTACTGTCGCGGTCGAGCACATGAAAGCCATGTTCGCCAATCACCACTCCCGCCAAAATCATACCTATAATATGAGGTATATGCAGACGTCCGAGAATCATCGGAGCAAAGAGAATGATAATCAATACCAGGAAGAATACCCAGGTAGGGTCAGTTATCGGTAAGGTAAAATTAAAATCAAACAGGTTCATAGGCTATGGCTTTAGGAATTCAATGCAAAGGAACAAAAAAGTTCGCAGAATCACAATGAATGTTCAGACTGTGTATTATTTATTTCACCGCTTACCTGACAGGATATATTTCGTCAGGCACTTTTATTTCATACGGCAACCACGCCTGACTATACGCAAGGTTAAAGTAATCCACCCAAAAACTGAAATATTTCTCTCAAAAGCGATGTTTATATGCTAAATTGTTATAATTTTGCAGCCAAATCTCTTCTATTCGACAGTGTAAGGAGAGAAATTCAATATTCACAATTTAACAAAAGAAAAAGATGAAAGTAGCTATTGTTGGCGTAAGCGGAGCCGTGGGACAGGAATTCCTGCGCGTGCTCGATGAAAGAAACTTCCCGTTGGACGAGTTAGTTTTGTTCGGTTCTAAACGTAGTGCCGGAACAACATATACTTTCCGCGGTAAACAGATCGAGGTGAAACTCTTACAACACAACGATGACTTTAAAGGGGTAGACATTGCTTTCACTTCTGCCGGTGCAGGCACATCCAAGGAGTTTGAGAAAACCATCACTAAATATGGTGCTGTGATGATTGACAACTCCAGCGCATTCCGTATGGATGCCGATGTACCTTTGGTAGTGCCCGAAGTAAATCCCGAAGACGCTTTGGAGCGTCCTCGTGGCGTCATCGCCAACCCTAACTGTACAACTATCCAAATGGTAGTTGCACTGAAAGCCATCGAACAGCTTTCTCATATAAAAACCGTGCACGTGTCTACCTATCAGGCAGCCAGTGGCGCGGGTGCCGCTGCCATGGACGAATTGTACGAACAATATCGCCAGGTATTGGCTAACGAACCTGTGACTGTGGAGAAGTTTGCATATCAGTTGGCTTTCAACCTGATTCCGCAAGTGGACGTATTTACAGAAAACGGTTACACGAAGGAAGAGATGAAGATGTTCAACGAAACACGTAAAATCATGCATTCCGACATCAAGGTTAGTGCTACTTGCGTACGTGTTCCTGCATTGCGCGCTCACTCTGAAAGTATTTGGCTGGAAACAGAACGTCCTATCTCTATTGAAGAAGCCCGTGAAGCATTCGCCAAAGGCGAAGGACTGGTTCTTCAGGACAATCCTGCCGAAAAAGAATATCCGATGCCGTTGTTCCTGGCCGGAAAAGACCCTGTATATGTGGGTCGTATCCGCAAAGACCTGACCAACGAAAACGGACTGACTTTCTGGGTTGTAGGCGACCAAATCAAGAAAGGCGCCGCATTGAACGCTGTTCAGATTGCCGAGTATCTGATTAAAGTAAAAAATGTCTAAAGTATGAGTCCGGAGATTGTGTCCGGCCATCAATAACGATAAGCCAAATCTATGAACCGGCTTGCAACGCGATACAATTCGCCATGCAAGCCGGTTTCTTCTTTTACACACCAAATATCGCATCCATAGAACCGGAAAGGATGTATTTACGAAATCCCTCACTCATTATAGGTATTTCATTTCCTTAAAATAACAATTTATAGCGATTGTCCCACGCCCGTTTTTTAACGAATTTTGCGCAAAACTTATCTATGAAGTATTGTCTTTTTAATATAGCATTGTGGGGGCTATTATTTTGTAATCTATTTGAAGCTGCTGCCGATTCAAACATTCATACAATCTCCGGCCGCGTGACCGAAGCAAAAACGAATACCCCTTTACCTGGTGCATCTATCGTCATCAAAGGCACCTACTTATGGGCTGTATCCAATCAGAAAGGAGAATTTACGATACCGGGAATACAAAACGGACGTTATAATCTGGAGGTATCTTTCTTGGGATACGTACCGGCAAGTGTTCCCGTAAACGTACGCAATGACATTAAGAATCTGACCATACAACTTCAAGAGAATACCCTCGCACTGGAAGACGTGGTTGTCACCGCACAAGCTCCGAAAAATGAATTGAATACTACGCTGACTATCGGCAGCAATGCATTGGAACATCTTCAAGTATCCAATATCAGTGATATTTCTGCTCTTCTGCCGGGGGGAAAGACGAAAGTGCCCGACCTTACCGCCAACAATATTTTCTCATTACGCAACGGTGGCTCGACAATTGGCAACGCGGCTTTCGGAACAGCCGTAGAAGTGGACGGCGTACGTATCGGCAATAATGGTTCGTTCGGTGAGATGAACGGCACAGATACGCGGAGCATTCCTGTGGCGGATATCGAGTCGGTGGAAGTAATCACGGGTGTACCGTCCGCAGAATATGGCGACCTGAACAGTGGTATGGTTAAAATCCATACAAGGAAAGGGAAAACTCCCTGGAACATACTACTATCCATCAATCCCCGTACGGAACAGGTTTCATTTTCCAAAGGGCTCGATTTGGGGAACGACAAAGGCGTTATCAACATAAACGGAGAATGGACAAAAGCCACCCAAAAGCTGATTTCTCCTTATACCTCTTATACTAGAAGAAGTTTCTCCGCCGGATACAGCAATACGTTCAACAAAGTATTCCGGTTCGATATCGGCTTCACGGGTAATATCGGCGGAATGAACACGAAAGACGACCCCGACGCATATTCAGGAGAATATACCAAAGTGAGGGACAACGTATTCCGTGCAAACACTTCATTGTCATGGCTGCTCAACAAATCATGGATAACCAACCTGAAACTCGATGCATCCGTATATTACAATGACAACAACTCACACGCACATACCTTTTACTCTTACGCATCCGAACAACCGGCAGTCCACGCCACGCAGGAAGGATATTTCCTCGCAAGCAAACTGCCATACACCTACTTTGCCGACCAGATTATAGATTCCAAGGAAGTGGACTATGCCGCATCCCTGAAATATGAATGGAACCGCCGGTTCGGGACTGTCAACAGTAACCTGAAAGCGGGTGTCCAATGGAAGGCAACAGGCAATGCCGGTGAAGGGGAATATTACAAAGACCCCGCGTTAGCCCCGACCGGCTACCGTCCGCGACCTTACAGTTCGTATCCGTATATGCATAACGTGTCATTTTATGCGGAAGAAAACCTGTCCCTGCCTGTCGGCAATACAATGCTCAGGCTGATGGCAGGCGTACGTTGGGAAAATCTGTTTATCAAAGGAACAGAATACAACAGCCTGAACAGCCTTTCACCGCGTTTCAACGCCCGGTGGCAATTGAACGAACATATCGCTATCCGTGGCGGATGGGGAATTTCGGAGAAGTTACCCTCGTTTTATATGCTATATCCCAAGCAGGAGTACCGGGACATACAGACTTTCGGTTTCTCATCCAATAACAATGAATCATCTTATGTATATTACAGCCAACCCTACACCTTGTTGCACAACAAGAATCTCCGTTGGCAGAAGAACCAAAATTCGGAGATAGGTATCGACCTTGATGTAGCCCGAACCCGGATTTCATTAGTCGGATATTTCAACCGTACGAAACTGCCGTATAAATACACACATACCTATACCCCTTTTTCATATGACGTGCTTCAATTGCCCGATGGATTCACCATGCCCGCCAACCCGCAAATCAATGTGGACAGCCAGACAGGGATGGTTTATATACGTGGGAACGAATCAGGCTATTGGACTCCGATGGATGTGAAGGTGACCGACCGGACATTTGTCAGGTCAACCTCTCCCGACAACGGTGCGGACGTGATTCGCCGGGGAGCGGAAATGATTGTCGATTTCCCGGAGATAACTCCTATCCGTACGCAATTCCGGGTGGATGCCGCCTATACATATACCAAATACATAGATAATTCGTTATCCTATTATTATCAGAACGGATGGTCGCACACCGACACCAGTCTTCCCAACCGTTCCTACCAATATGTAGGTATCTATGCCAATGGCGACAATTCATCCATAACCGCCAACGGCAAGCGTACCCACTCACTGGATGCCAATATCACCGCCATCACCCGCATCCCGAAAGCGCGGCTGATTATATCATGCCGGTTGGAAGCCTCACTCGTGAAACGTTCGCAGAACATTTCCGAATACAAAGGCAAGGAATACGCTTTCAACGTCAGCGAAAGCAGCAACACCCAAACCGGGGGAAGCATTTATGACGGAGACTCCTACACAGCCATCCGCCCGGTAGCCTATCTCGACCTGAACAATGAGATGCATCCTTTCACCGACGCCGAAGCCGGAAATCCGGAGTTCTCCTATCTGATACGCAAATCGGGCAATGCCTATACGTTCGCGGCCGACGGGTACAACCCGTATTTTTCTGCCAACATCAACATTACCAAAGAGATTGGCGACCATATATCCCTGTCTCTCAATGCTATCAACTTCACGAACTCCCGGCCTTATGTGAAATCCCGCGCCACCGGTGTAAGCGCGCTCTTCACCCCTGATTTTTATTATGGACTCACTTGCCGCATCAAACTTTAAACTTATGAAACAATTTATCTATATAGTATTACTGACAGTCACCGGCATCACAGCAGGATGCACGGACATAGACAAAGAGAATCCGTACGCCGACCGGTTGCACACATTGCAGGTCACTGCCGTCTACCCGGAAGGTTACACGGAGCATCTCCGTGAAGGAGTAACCGTGAAAATTGAAGACGTAGACCGGGGCAACTCTTACAAGGCAAAAACCGACAGGAACGGAACGGTACAATTTTCACTGGCACAAGGAATATACCGTGTGCAAATCAGTGACAAGAGCGAACAGGACATCTTCAACGGACTCGCCGACAATGTAAAACTGACCGACGGGGATATGGCTTTCAACCTTCCGTTGCTCCATTCCAGGGCAGGAGCTATCATTATCAAGGAAATCTACTGCGGCGGTTGTACTAAACTGCCGTTGGAAGGAAATTACCAGTCCGACAAATACCTCATCCTTCACAATAACGACTCGGAAGTGCAATACCTCGACAGCCTTTGTTTCGGGACACTCGACCCTTACAATGCACAGGCGACCAACGTATGGGTGAAGCAGGACGCGGAAACCGGAGCAACCATCTTCCCCGACTTCGCCCCTATCGCCCAGTGCGTCTGGCAGTTCGGCGGCACAGGCAGGACATTCCCCCTGCAACCGGGAGAAGATGCGGTGATTGCCCTCAACGGAGCTATCGACCATGCGGCACAATACCCGCAATCCGTCAACCTGAACAAAGCCGGATATTTTGTCTGTTACAATAACGTCTATTTCCCGAATACCCAATACCATCCGGCTCCGGGCGACCAAATCACACTGGAACATTACTTGAACGTAGTCGTGAAGACCGGGCAGGCAAATGCCTATACATACTCGTTATCCTCTCCCGCCACTGTCATCTTCAAGGCTGAGGGAACTACAATACAGGACTTCGTTTCCAGGGAAGGCAGCATCATGCAAAAGCCCGGAAGCACAACCGACCGTGTGATAGCCGTCCCGTTAGAGTGGGTTATCGACGGCACGGAAATTTATTACGGCGGTTCCTCGAACAACAAAAAACGCATCTCTCCTTCCATTGACGCCGGATACGTCACACAAAGCGCCACTTACAACGGACGCAGCCTGTACCGCCATATAGACGAAGAAGCCACGCAGGAAGCCGGTTATGAGATACTGGTAGATACCAACAACTCCTCTACCGATTTTTACGAACGGGAAAAACCATCTTTGCATGAGTGATATGAGAAAAATATATATAGCCTGTCTTTTGCTGTCATGCATGGCGACCGCCGCTTCGGCACAGACCTATGATATTATAGAACGGCGTAACTCATGGAACGCCGGAGCTAATGTCACCGGTATCATGATGGACAGCGTCACCACTTCTTACGCCGAATTGTACGGGAACAACCGCCACGGCGACTTCCGCAACTCATACGAAGCGGAAAAGTCTTGGAGCGCCGGGGCGGTAGCAAAGTCCATCACACACCTGAAAAGTTATTCCCTGACCGGCTCGTTCTCCTTCGACCACACTTCTGGCAAGAATATGAGTGGCTCGATGTTTATCCATCCGGGATTTTATCCGGTAGACCTTCTCGAGTTCACCCCCGGACGCAAAAACCTGCAAACCTACGCGTTCATGGGCGGCATAGCAACCGACATCGCCCCCAACTGGCGGCTGGGTGGAAAGGTGGATTTTGCCGCATCCAACTACTCCAAGCGGAAAGACTTGCGGCATACCAACTACAGGCTCGACCTGACGGTAGCCCCCAGTGTCATGTATCATTCCGGTGAACTGGCAATCGGTTTCTCTTATATCTTCAACAAGAACAGCGAGTCTGTCAAAGCGGAAGTTATCGGCACGGCGGAAACATCTTACAATGCCTTTCTGGATAAAGGACTTATGTACGGGGCCTACGAAGCATGGAACGGTAGCGGAATCCACCTGAGCGAATCGGGAATCAACGGTTTCCCTATCAAGGAGCTCTCTCACGGAGCAGCCTTGCAACTGCAATGGAAAGGTTTCTACGGAGAGTTCGGATATACGCATTCTTCCGGTTCTGTCGGCGAACGGGAAGCCATCTGGTTCAAATTCCCGACACATCGGATTGCTTCCCGTTTAAGTTACCGCTTCAAACAAGGGAACAAAGAGCATTTCCTACGGCTGAACCTGCAATGGTCGCATCTGGCAAATAATGAAAACGTAATAAGCAAGGAGACAGTCAACGGAATAACGACCACTCATGTACACGGTTCCAACCGCATCTTCGAGAAAGACGCTTTCTTCGCCAATCCCGAATATGAACTTTTAAGCCCCCGCGGAGAGTTTCGTGCGGGAAGCGAGTTGTCGGTATTCAAGTCTCTCGCCACCCAAATGTACCCTTATATTGCTTCGGAAAAGATGCTATGCAGCCGGACGTATATCTCCGGCGTACTTCATACCGGAAAATTCGACCTGAAAGCCGCCGTTTCCTTTTCTACGGGAAACTTCACCGAAAAAAGCAGGACTGCCGGAACAACGACAGAGCCGGGCGACCCGCCCTACCGCCTGACGGATGAGTATAATCTGCGGAATGAGTACGCAACCGCCACGCACGCCACCTTCCGGCTCGGATTACGCTATCATTTCAACAAAGGAATTTACGCTGAAGTGCAGGGAAGTTATACGCACGGTTTCAACCTTAACTATATAGAAGGTTCAAGCCGTTGGAACGAAACGGTAAAGTTGGGATATACCTTTTAAATTAGAAACAATCCATATTTATACATACTAAATTATCAAGCAATGAAGAAGATTTTGACATTTATGTTCGCAGCCGCACTATTGGCATCCTGCCAGCAGGAAGAGAATGAAACTACGACTATTGACACCAATGGCCGCATTACTATCGCACCTATTATCACACGTGCTACGGAAGTTGACTTCGAAGATACAGACCAAATCGGCGTAACAATCACCCAAAGCAATGACTTTGTGTACGCATCAAACAAGCTGATGACATACAATAACGGAGTATTTACCGGTGACTTGCTTTGGTATCCCGAAGGAAACGACAAATCGCAGATAGTAGCTTATTATCCTTATGACGCAGCCGGTGCTCCGACTTCATTTACAGTAAAGGCCGACCAGACCGACCAGGCTACAGGCTACGGCGCGTCCGACCTTATCGCCGCAAGCAAGTCCGACGTACTTCCTTCTACCAATGCTGTCGTCATGAACTTTAAGCATATACTTACCAAACTCGTTATTAACGTAGAGAACGATACACAATCGGATATTTCATCGGTCGTACTGAAAGGTTCTGTCCCGACCGCTACTCTCGACCTGCCCGCCCTTTCGGTCACAGCAGACGAAAGCGCTACGGCAACAAACATTACCGCACAAGTTGTTAAGGCAAATGAGACTTACCGTGCCATCGTCATCCCGCAGACAGTAGCTTTCACCCTTGAAGTGGCAACTGCCGACGGCAAGACTTTATCACAGAGACTTACTTCTACTACATTGGCGCAAGGCGGACAATATAGTGTGAATGCCCGTGTGCTGCCCGATGATATAATTGTTACGCTTAGCGGAAAAATCGAAAGTTGGACAGATGAGGGGGAAATCGGAACAGACAATGAAGTACCTTTTGAAGAGCATCTTGATGAGAATTATTTCTTGTATGATGGAGTGAAATACAACATTGTAACTCTTGCGAACGGCACAACATGGATGGCAGAACCGCTTGCTTACTTACCGAAAGGATATACTCCGTCCACTGACCCGACGGCAGATTCTCATATTTGGTATCCTTATGAAATAGTAGACGGTGCAACCGTAGCTACAACAGAAGAAAGTGCTATAAAAGAATTGGGTTATCTATATGACCTGCAAGCTGCACTGGGTGGTAAGGAAATCACGGAAAGCAACCTGAATAGTTTTGAAGGAGCACAAGGCATCTGCCCGAAAGGATGGCATATACCGACACGTCTGGAATACTTTAACCTCGTAGGGAAATCAACGAATGATGCCGACGGAAAAGTACCGGCTGATGGTGATAAAGCACTTTTCTATGATGCAGCCTATGATGGTGGCAAAATTGCATCACTCAATGAAGCAGGATTCAATTATCAGTTCTCCGGAGTTCGTATGGCATCAAATTTCGCAGCTACTCCCTCCTATCAGAAAACAGTAATCAGCAGCACCACCAGTACAAAAAGCGAATGGTTCGGGAAGCCAAGTGTGAATTATTATATGACTTCGACAGCTTACAAGGCTGCATATAACGCCAGCGAAGAACTTACCAATATTCAGTTCTTCACATTAATGAGCACATTTACCCTTGCCAAATATCCGGAAGGCAGATTATCATTATCGTATGTCGGCATTAAATCCGGCATGCAACTCCGTTGTGTAAGGGACTAATCCGCCACCCTGTAAAGAGAACCATTATACGCTATAAGCAAAACAAGAAACTATTTACAAACTATATAAAAACAAAAGCAGTAACAATGAAAACAAGAAAGCTAACAATCGCAATTGCCCTCATGGCAATAACCATTATCGGAACTTCATGTGGCAACAAACAACAGAAAAGCGCGTCAGAAGCAACTACGGAACAAACGGCCTCTTCCGCTTTAGAAATCGACTCCCTTCTGGCAAATGCCGAAAGTCTTGCCGGAAAAGAGGTAACCATCGAAGGCGTCTGTACTCATACCTGCAAACATGGCGCAAAGAAAATCTTCCTGATGGGCAGCGACGACACGCAAGTAATCCGCGTGGAAGCCGGAACACTGGGAGCATTCGACCCTAAATGCGTGAACTCCATCGTCCGCGTCACCGGTACACTGAAAGAGCAACGCATCGACGAAGCCTATCTCCAAAACTGGGAAGCCCAACTCAAAGCACAAGCTGCCGAGAAACACGGAACAGGCGAAGCCGGATGCGACACTGAGAAGAAAGCGCGCGGTGAAACAGCCAACACGCCCGAAGCCCGTATCGCAGACTTCCGCGCCAAGATAGCCGACCGCAAGGCAAATACAGGAAAAGAGTATTTATCATTCTATTTTATGGAAGCCAATTCGTATGAAGTGGAGTAGCAGCATCCGTAAATGGAGCCGGATTATACACCGCGATTTATCATTTTTCTTTGCCGGAATGGTCTTGATATATGCCATTTCCGGCATTGTAATGAATCATCGCGATACGATTAATCCGAACTTCTCCATCACGCGGAAAGAATACAAGATAACAGAAAACCTGCCGGACAAAACCGGAATGAATAAGGAGAAAGTACTTACTTTACTACAACCACTGGGAGAGACAGGCAACTACACCAAACATTACTTCCCTCAAACGGACGTGATGAAGGTCTTTCTGAAAGGCGGTTCCAACCTGCTGGTGAATGTAAAGACAGGGGAAGCAATCTACGAGTCTGTCACCCGCCGGCCGCTTATCGGGGCGATGTCCCGCCTGCATTATAATCCGGGGCAGTGGTGGACGCACTTCGCGGATATTTTTGCCGTCGGACTTATTATCATCACTCTCTCCGGCATCATCATGCTGAAAGGGAATAAAGGTATTATCGGTAGAGGGGGAATAGAGCTCATTGTCGGAATCTTGATTCCTATTCTCTTCCTTTTCTTCTTTTGAATAGAATAACAGATAAAATCGAATGGAACAAATTATCGAATGTAACAACCTGACGCATTATTACGGCAAACGGTTGATTTACGAAAACCTCAGTTTCACAGTACCCAAAGGACGCATTCTGGGGCTGTTGGGAAAAAACGGTACGGGTAAGACCACCACTATAAATATCCTGAGCGGTTACCTCAAACCGCGTTCGGGAGAGTGCCGTATCTTCGGACAGGAGATACAAACCATGGCACCCGCCCTGCGCCGCAACATCGGGCTGCTCATCGAAGGTCATGTACAATATCAGTTTATGACCATCACCGAAATAGAGAAATTCTACGCGGCTTTCTATCCCGGACAGTGGAAAAGGGAAGCGTATTATGAACTGATGAACAAGTTGAAAGTAGCTCCGGGACAGCGTATCTCACGTATGTCTTGCGGACAACGCTCGCAAGTGGCTCTCGGACTGATTCTAGCGCAGAATCCCGAGCTTTTGGTATTGGATGACTTCTCCCTCGGACTCGACCCCGGTTACCGCCGTCTGTTCGTAGACTATCTCCGCGACTATGCCCGCTCCGAAGGAAAAACGGTCTTCCTGACTTCGCATATCATTCAGGATATGGAACGTCTGGTGGACGATTGCATCATCATGGACTACGGAAAGATACTGATTCAGAAACCGATTTCCGAGTTACTGGAAAAGGGACGCCGCTATACATTTACAGTTCCCGAAGGCTATGAGTTTCCCGAATCCGGAGATTTCTATCATCCTTCCGTCATGCGGAATACGTTGGAGACTTTCTCCTTCCTGCCGCCTGCGGAAACAGAGGAGAAGCTGAAATCAATGTCAGTGCCTTATACGGACTTGCATAGCGAACAAGTGAATTTGGAAGACGCCTTTATCGGTCTGACAGGGAAATACTGAATTGAGAATTGAAAAATAAGAGCCGATAGATTATTGACTGATAGATAATCGGCTGATAGATTAGAACAGATAACTTATCTTAAAACAATGTACGCTATATTTTATAAAGAATGGATAAAGACACGGTGGTATTTCCTGCTTGCCGTACTCGCCACACTCGGTTTTACAGGCTACTGTATGCTCCGCATCAACCGGGTGGTAGAAATGAAAGGAGCCGCGCATGTATGGGAAGTCATGCTGCAACGGGATGTCATATTCATTGATATGTTACAATATATCCCCCTGATTGCCGGAATCCTGATGGCAATCGTGCAGTTTGTGCCCGAGATGCAGCGCAAGTGCCTGAAACTGACGCTTCACCTGCCCTATCCGGAGTTGAAGATGACAGGAAATATGCTGCTCTCCGGTCTGGTGCTGCTCCTTGTCTGCTTCGCTTCCAACTTCCTGCTGATGGAAGTTTATCTGAGCGGAGTGCTTGCCCATGAACTGAAGAACCATATCCTGCTCACCGCCCTGACGTGGTATCTTGCCGGAATCTCCGGTTACCTGCTTGTCGCATGGATTTGTCTCGAACCGGCATGGAAACGACGTATCCTGAACCTCGTCATCGCCGTGCTTTTACTGCGAATCTTCTTTCTGTCGCCCACACCGGAAGCCTACAACAAGTTTCTCCCTTACCTGTTGGTCTATACATTGCTGACAGCCTCTTTCTCATGGCTCTCCATCGTACGGTTCAAGGCGGGAAAACAAGACTAAAAGAAATGAAGAACTAAACATTAAGAATCAAATAAAGATGAGACGTTTCAGTACCTTATTATTATATGTCACCATTGCTTTCCTGCTCCTATGGCAGTTGCCGTGGTGTTACAATTTCTTTGTTGTAAAGCCGGAGAAGACTCCCTTTACGCTATATAGCTTCGTTATCGGTGATTTCGCCCTGATGGGACAAGAGGACGGAAAAGGAACGGTGCGCCGTGACCTTGCCGGAAATATCTATTCCGAAGCTGCTTTCGACAGCATTCTTCCGATGTTCTACTTCCGTCAGTTGATGTCCGACGAACGTTTTCCGGACACGATAAAAGGAATAGCAGTCACTCCCAAACTGGTACAGACGGAGAACTTCAATTTCCGCAGTGTCCCTTCGGACATCAATGCTCCCTCTATCGGACTTTATCCTTTACTCGAATCCATGTCCGGACGTGTAGACCTCAAGATGCCGGACGATGTATTCCGCATCACTTCCCAAGGAATTGACTTTATCGACATGTCTACCAACAGCGTAAAGGCAGACAAAAGCCTTCAGTTCACGGAAGCCATGAGCAAAAAAGGCTTTCGCTTCCCCGCTACGAAGATAGCAGGAAACCCGACCGTGAAGAAAGAGTACGACGAAGGATATCTCCTGTTGGATGCCGACCGCCGTCTGTTCCATCTGAAACAAGTGAAAGGCCGTCCTTACGTCCGTGCCATACCACTGCCCGAAGGATTGGCACTGAACCACCTGTACCTGACAGAATTCAGGAGTAAAAAGACGCTTGCTTTTATGACAGACGTCAACAATGCCCTTTACATCTTGAACAACCGTACCTATGAAATAGTGAAAACAGGCATCCCGATGTTTAATCCCGAAACGGATGCGCTGACGATTATAGGCAATATGTTCGACTGGACTGTACGGGTGACTACTCCGGCTTCCGACAACTATTATGCATTGAATGCCGACGATTATTCACTGATTAAGGCATTGGAAAATAAATCGAATGTTCATTCCATGCCGGGTATCACTTTCACTTCCTATACGGATAAGTATGTGATGCCGCGCTTCGAATAAGGCTGAAAAAATACTGGAATTGGTAGGATAAGAGAAAAAAATATTGTTCCTTTGCATAAAAGGAACTTCTATGCAAAAAGAAAGAGTGATATATTCCATTCGGGAAACAGCCGGCAAAGTGCTTCCTTTCGGAGCAAAAGTCGTATTGTTCGGGTCACAAGCTCGTGGAGACGCGAGAGAAGACTCCGACTGGGATATTCTCATTCTTTTGGATAAGGATAGAATTAATAATATGGATTTTGATGATGTAGCCTATCCGCTAGTCGAACTAGGATGGAAAATAGGAGTAATGATAAATCCTATATTATATACGTACAGAGACTGGCAAAAAAGAAATTTCACCCTTTTCTATAAAAATGTAGAACAAGAAGGAATTGTGTTATGTCATTAAGTATTGAAGAAAAAAAGGCTATCATAGCTTATCGTATTCAAAAGGCAAAAGCTACGATGATTGAGGCACAAGACAATGCCCAATTAGGACATTGGAATCTTGTTGCCAATCGTTTATATTATGCAGCATTTCACATCATTTCCGCCTTACTCACCGACAAAGGCTTATTTTCAAAAACTCATAATGGCGTTATCTGTTTATTCGGACAAGTATTTGTTGAAAAAGAATTGGTAAGCAAAGAAGATGCCCGTTTGGTTTCGCGACTACAAAATATGAGAAAATCCGGAGACTATGATGATTTATTCGATTGGACAGAAGAAGATGTCATTCCCTTATTGGATAAAACAGAGCAACTCATACAAAAAATCGAAAAACTTATTTCACTAAAAGACATGTAACAAGAATCACGCTGACAAAAACGGATAAACAGAGTGTCTTTTCCATAAAAAATACTACTTTTGTATCTAATAAAACATTTAAGCCGCAATTGCCTCTGCGTTATACACAAACAAATACGGTTAATGAAAACTACTTAATATATATAACCGTATGAGAATCTACAAAACACTTATATTCATATCCCTAAGCCTTTTTGTCCTTTTATTCCAAAGTTGTTCACTCCCTGCAGATGACGAAGCGGCAGAAAATCCCGAAGAAGAAGATACTATCACATCCGAACTTCCATGGGAAGGGGAAACGGACAAATTCACTATCAATGCCAAAGAAGGAATCCGCCTGAATGACCCGCAGGAAGATGCAGGAACCGCCTACGCCACTTTCCCTTCTTCTTCCGTAAAAAACACCCGTTGGGAGTTCGGAGTACGCCTCACTTTTAATCCGTCCGCCAACAATTATGCCCGATTTTACCTGACCTCTTCTTCCAACGTACTTTCCGGCAGTTTGAACGGTTATTATATCCAAATAGGCGGAGTCAAAGACAACGTAGCGCTTTATCGCCAGAATGGAGAACAATCCAAGCTTCTGGCTTCGGGAAGGGAACTGATGAAAGGAAACAACTCACCGAAGTTATATATAAAAGTAGAGTGTGACAACAACGGCTACTGGACTTTCTGGACACGCCTGGATTCCGAAGATGAATATACCAAAGAAAAACAAATAAAAGACAATAGTATCCAAAACTCTTCCTGCTGCGGAATATACTGTATTTATACCCAAACCCGCAGCAAAGGCATCACTTTCCATCATGTACAGTTATCGAACGATGTGGAGACAACGACAAAGCCCGACGGGACACCGGATGAACCGGATACCCCCGCAGACCCAGTCCCCCTTCCGCCTGATTATCCGGCAGAAGTAAAAGGGATTTTATTGTTCAACGAAGTAATGTATGATAATGCAACAGACGGGGCAGAATATATAGAACTCTATAACCCATCCGGTTCTACCGTCTCTGTCCCGTCATTAAAACTTATGAGATATGTAGATGCGGGGGCGAACACCACAACCACCAAGTCTACCGTTATCCTGCAACAAACGGACGGCAATCAGGAAATAAGCGTTCCCCCTTACGGTTATATATGCCTTACGAAATCAGCCGCTACCCTTATCAAAAAGCACAAGACCAATGGAGAGACAATTATCGGAATAGCCAACTTTCCCAAACTGACCAACGAAGACAGTTATCTCGCTATAATGACTAACGAGGAAAAGTCACGGCTTATCGACAAATGCAGTTACTTTGAATCCATGCACAGTTCCGGTGACAAAAGACATCAAGGCATATCTCTCGAGAAGGTTTCACCGGAGCTATCTTCCTCAACCCGAAAGAACTGGCATTCATCCAAGGCACTGACAGGGGGAACGCCGGGGATACCAAACTCACAAGAGTAAAGGCTTATATAACAATTATACTTCCCTTTACTTGCCGGCAATTTTACTTTTTAGTAATCCGGAACCAGTCTACATCCGCCCATCCACCGTCATTGGTAACGATAGCCGGACGCGTACAGAATGTTCCTATTTTAGCGCCAATCCACTGTCCCTCTCTGGCCTTGAAAGTTTTTCCTAAAGACTTGAACTTCTTTCCATCCATACTATAACTGAAATTGCATATCACACTCATGTTTTCCCTCATATTCCTGTTCTTACCTCCTTTGAGATGACTCTCAAAACGCACCTTCAAATACACTGTATTTTGGGAAATGCTGACCGAAGTATTCGTCACTTCCGGCGCGCCCTTTTCCGCCTTTATACATTCCACTTGCGAAAGCACTAACCCCTTGTCGGTATTTTCAAGAACAAGACCAGCATAGTCCCTACCCATAACAATAAGTCCCGTACGTTCCCCCTTATACTTCTGAATAGGGCTGAAGGTTAGCTTCATCGTTGCGGTGAAATTATCGGAAGGAGTTTTCTGCAACAAGAGGTTTGCTGCATCCCACAGATTCCTGTAATCCTTCACCACCGGATAAGAATATAACCTGACATACCCCTTGTCACCTGCATAGTATGCCCACTTCTCATTGATGTTAGCGTGCCATTGCCATTGCGGTGAAAGCGTATAGCCATCGAACTCGTCACTTTCCTGCGGAGTACAGACAGGATATGTTTTCCCTACATCCGGTTTCCTGTAAGTCATGACAGGTTCACCGCAACCGTCACCGTCGTTATCAATCCCAATAACCGGCCAGTCATTCACCCATTTCATCGGTTGCAGATGCATGATACGTCCGTAAACACCTACATCCTGAAAGTGAAGGAACCAGTCCTCACCGGTCGGCGTATCCACCCAAGCTCCCTGATGAGGGCCGTTGACAGGCGAGTTGCCTTGTGCCAATACTGTTTTCCATTCATAAGGGCCATATACGTTTTTGGAACGGAGTACGACCTGCCAGCCTGTCGCCACTCCACCCGCCGGATGGAAAATATAGTAATAACCGTTCTTCTTGTAGAATTTCGGCCCCTCACAAGTCTCGTGCGCTTCATGACCGTCGAAAATGATTCGTGAGGAAGTAATGGCTTCACTCGCTTCCTTATTCAATTCGCAAATGGCAATCACACTTTTCAATCCCGCACGGCTTCCCGCGTAGGCGTGTACCATATATACTTTTCCATCCTCATCCCAAAGCGGACAAGTGTCGATAATGCCCTTTCCCGCCTTCACCAGAACAGGTTTCGTCCACGGGCCTCTCGGGTCTTTGGCTTTCACCATGAAAGCTCCCTGGTCGGGATCACCCCAAAAGATATAAAACTCCCCGTTATGATGGCGGATACTGGGCGCCCATACACGATTGCCGTGCTCCGGCCGCTCAGGAGTTTCAACGGGCGGAAGCGCCTCAGGCACAGCCGCACCGATAATTGTCCAGTTCACTAAATCCTTCGAGTGCAGTATCTGCAATCCAGGCAGACAGTTGAAGCTGGATGAAGTCATGTAAAAGTCCTCTCCCACGCGACAGGCGTCCGGGTCGGAATAGTCGGCATAGAGCACCGGATTCTTGTATTTCCCGTTTCCCAAGTCGGAAACCCATACTTCGGATACATAGTTTTTTTGTGCCGCCAGATGAGTGGCAGCCAACAGGCAGAAAGCTAAAATCTGTGTGAGTCGTTTCATGATACAAGCATATAAAAAAATGAATGATTCGTTTTCGGAAAACAAAAGTAAGGCAAACATTCCGCTTGCAAGTAGAGTATTTAACCGGAAAATTGTAAAATTTGGCAGAACAGCGATAATTACGATTTTCACCACCTATTCTAAGAAAAAATACACTTCATTCTCTTTTTAAATCCATACTTTTGGACATTGAAAATACGGATATGATATTATCTGTCGTACTATGAATACAAATAATAAAATAACAACTATGAGATTCCTTCTTTTATTTATGATGTTGTCTCTGCTCATGCCGGAGTGCAAGTCATCACAATCTGCAGAGAGTTCACAACGAACCGCCCAGTCATCCATCGAAAAAAAGAAATGGTTGACACTGGCAGTTTCGCAACCGGAAGAGTGGTATGCGACCGATGAAGCCAGAGAAGTGGCGGAAAATGTTCTCCTGTACCAAAGAAATATCGGAGGATGGCCCAAGAATATCGAGATGCACCGCAAGCTCACAGACAAGCAAAAAACGGAAATTGCCGGTCAGAAAGAAAAGACAGATGCCATCTTCGATAATGGAGCGACCACTACCGAAATGAGATTTCTGGGTAAAATGTATAAAGCGGTGAAAGACCCACGTTACAAAGACGCGGTAAACAAGGCAATCGACTTTATCATCGCTGCACAGTACGATTCCAACTACAAAGGAGAAGGAGGATGGCCGCAAGTATATCCGTTGCGGAAAAAGGGGTACACTTCCCGCATTACATTCAACGATGATGCAATGATCCATCTTTTGGAGATACTAAGGAAAGTCTATCATAAAGCGGACGAATTTTCGGATATCGTGGACGACGCAACAGCCACCAAAGCTAAAACCAGTTTTGACAAAGGAGTACAATGTATACTAAACTGTCAGGTAACGGAAAACGGGGTGAAAACTTTCTGGGGAGCACAACATGATGAACACACGCTACTTCCCGCAGTCGCCCGTCCGAAAGAACTTCCTTCATACTCCGGTTCGGAAGGGGCACGAATCCTTCAGTTCCTGATGGAGCTTGAAAATCCTTCCCAAGAAATAAAAGACGCCGTTGTCGCTGCGGCAGAATGGTTGGAGAAAGTGAAGATACCCAACAAGAAAGTGGTGAACGTCATGGAAAACGGTGTTCTTGTGGACAGAAAAATCATCGACTCTCCGGGTGACGATATGTGGGGACGCTTCATACAAATCGGCGGCGAAGTCGGACAGGAAGCGTTTGACGCACTTGTCAACGGTTACCTGAAGAAAGGTTCGAAAGGCGGATTCAGTTACAGGGAAAACGTACTCTCTTCCTATGACCCGACCAAAACGTCACAGCCAATTTACAGCATATATGAAGCCGACCGTCCCAATCTTCTCTACCGCTACCTGTACATTTTCGAGGACACCGAACCTGTCGTCATCAACGGTGTTTCCACCGCTGTATCTTTGGATGCGAAAACAAGAATAAAATACCAATATCTGGGCAACTGGCCGCAAAAAGTGCTTCGTAAACTATATCCTGCATGGAGAAAGAAAAACGGGCTCGATTAAAAAAAGAATCTTATCATACGCATTATTCAAATCTTAAAAACTTACACACATGAAAAAAGTATTTTTATCAATATTACTTGCAGGAATGTACGCCTTTCAAGTAAATGCTAATCCGGTACTGAAAGTAGCGCCTACCTCGGACGGTAATGTAGACTTGGGAAAACTGGTCAGCAAATTTGTACAGAAGAACAAATGCACCAGTCTTACTGTAGAGTTCGAAGCCGGAAAAACCTACAAAATCGAACGCCTGAAACTTCCTCAACTGGAAGAAATCACACTGACAGGCTCAACCGATGCCAACGGCAAAAAGACAGAATTGGTTTTAAGCAGCATCCTTTTTACATCTCCCGTAAAGTCACTGGCATTCAAAGATGTATGCTTAGACGGCAATGACACCCGTTTTCTGATGGCATGGGACGGCGACCTGTACGCCCAATCGCTCTCCTTCACCGGATGCGAAGTGAAGAATGTCAACCAAAGTGTAGTCCGCATCGGCAAGAACGGGACGGGCATGTCTATCAAAGACATCACTTTCGACAACTGTATACTTTCAGAACTTAGCACCGTTGGCTGGGGCGTAGTAAACGTAAGCAGTGACGTGGCTGCACTGGAACGTATTGCTTTCATCAACAGTACCCTAATCAATGTAGGCGACCAGCTAATGGATTTACAAGGCGGTGTCGGCCATATCATTGTGGAAAACTGTACTTTTTACAATGCAGCAGATGCAAAGAAAGATTTATCCAGAGTATTCCTATTACGCAAGACCAACGATACTCCGGCTTCTCCCGCCACCTTGACCGTACGTAATGTTATCTTTGCCGGCAACAATGCAGGAAAACCGATGAGCGCCGGATTGGGAAACTACAAATGCCTCAACTTTTCGGACAATAACTACATAACTTCCGATCTGGCTGAAGGTAAAGTTCCTTTCACAGGAATTACCAGACTGGAATTTGCCGCAGACAAATTCTTTGTTAATCCGAATGAGGGAGATTTCCACATAAAAGCTAAATTTGCAGGCAAAGCAGGTGACCCGCGCTGGTATTAACCGACATCATTAATATAAAAATATATAGCATACCAAGTAAACCATGAGAAAAACAATCATATCCATCTTATTGGCAGGAGTTTCCATTCTGAACTACGCACAAACCCAAAGCGGAGTTTATCAGTCTGTTGTCGCAGCTGATGGCAGTGGAAATTACAAAACCATTCAGGAAGCCGTAGACGCTGCCCCCGAGAAGCAAGCCAAACCTTGGCTTATCTTCGTAAAGAACGGTTCGTATGAAGAACAAGTTGTCATTCCGAAAGAAAAGCCCTATATACATCTGATCGGTCAGGATAAAGACAAAACTATCATTCATTTAAGTCTGAACGTGGGTGGCAAACCGACAGGCAAAGAGTCGGAAGCCGTATTACCCTATTGGGAAGTATCTGTCCATAACCCTTCCTCTCCGGTCTACAAACGTGAAGGTTCGGTAGTGATGATAAAAGCACCTCATTTCTACACAGAAAACATCTCGTATATTAATGACTGGGGAGTACTCGCCGAAAACGGACCGCAGGCTCTGGCTATGAAAAGCTTTGCAGATTGTGCTTCATTCAACAACTGTATCTTCCGTTCATGGCAGGATACATGGCAGACTTCTCCAAACGATGCACATCGTCATTATGTGAAAAATTGTCGGATTGAGGGTGCCATCGATTACTTCTACGGTGGTGGAGATGTATTGGTAGAGAACAGCACATTCTACAATACACGGAGTGGTGCTATCCTGACAGCTCCTTGCCAAAAGGATGCCAAATGGGGGTATGTATTCAAGAACTGCATAGTAGACGGCAATGAGGCTGCTGCCAATGTAAAAAGATGGGGAGTAAAATTCGGGCGTCCGTGGCGCAATTCTCCCAAAGCTGTCTTTATCAACACGACACTGAATATCCCAATCAACCCCGAAGGGTGGACAGATATGGGAACCATCCCGGCACTTTTTGCTGAATATAACACCAGTGACGCCAAAGGAAATCCGGTCGATTTGAGCCAGCGTAAAACTGAATACCAATATAAAGACCGCTCCACGGGGGAACAGGTAAAAGGTACATCCCGTACAACCATCAGTAAGGAAGAAGCCGATAAATATACATACGAAAATATAATTTCCGCAACCGACGGTTGGAATCCGCGTAAAATGATGCAGCAAATGGATGCACCACGGGATCTTGCTTATCAGGGAGGAAAGTTTTCATGGAATGCAGTAAAAGGAGCCGCAGGATATATCATATATGATGGCGAAAATATAGTAGGATTCACTACCACAGACACTTCTTTCCCGGTATCGAAAATAAACTATACACTAAAAGTCTGTGCAGTCAATCCATACGGAGCTTTAGGTAAAATAGAGGTTTTGAGGAAATAACAAGTAACATGAAAAAAATCGCACTAGTCTCTTTTCTTTTACTGATTGCAGTCTACATGCATGCACAATGGAGTCCGGATAACGGTGACGGAACTTACAAGAATCCCATTATCCATGCTGATTACTCCGACCCGGACGTCATCCGGGTCGGAGACGACTACTGGATGGTTGCTTCCAGTTTCACCTGTATGCCGGGTATTCCCCTGCTACACTCTCATGACCTTGTCAACTGGAAAATAGTCAATCATATCTACGACCGCCTTCCTCTTCAGAAGTACGATCATCCTGTTCACGGACAAGGCTCCTGGGCACCCTCTATCCGTCATCACGAAGGAATGTTCTATGTCTATTTCTGCACACCACACGACGGGCTTTTTGTTGCACGTGCCACCGATCCGCTAGGTAAATGGGATCTCAAACACATTGTCGATGTAGAAAAATGGGAAGACCCGTGTCCTTTTTGGGATGAAGACGGTCAAGCCTATCTGGCACATAGTATTCACCGCGGCGGCCCTGCTATTATTCATAAAATGTCATGGGATGGCCTGCAACTGCTCGACAATGGCAAAGTAGTCTACCACGATATCGAAGTAAATCCCATACTGGAAGGATTAAAAATGACGAAACGCAACGGATGGTACTACATCTTCGCTCCTGCCGGAGGAGTAGCCCACGGATGGCAGACCGTGCTGCGTTCCAAAAACATCTATGGGCCGTACGAGCCTCGAAAAGTGCTCGAAGCAGGCAACGGTATCAACGGGCCTCATCAGGGAGGACTGGTCGAAACCCAGACAGGCGAATGGTGGTTTATCCATTTCCAGTCCAAAGGAATATATGGCAGAATCAACCATCTCCAACCCGCCCGCTGGACAAAAGATGACTGGATTGTCATCGGTGAAGACCCCGACGGGAATGGTACCGGCACTCCCGTACTGACTTATCGCAAACCGAATGTAGGAAAGACATACCCTGCCTGCACACCGCAAACTTCCGATGAATTTAGCACCGGAAAGCTAGGACTACAATGGCAATGGCAAGCTCATGAAAATCCGGACTGGTTTTCCCTTTATGCCCGTTCGGGACATATCCGTCTTTTCGCCGAGCCCTGCCCGTCGGAACAAGGCAACTTGTACTTCGCCGGCAACCTGCTTTTACAAAAACTGCCTGCACCTGTATTCACGGCAACGACCTATGTCGAAACCCGTTTTACCGATGCCGGTGAACGTGCCGGAGCCATTGTCATGGGAAACGCCTACACCTATATCGCCCTCATTCGTGGAGAACAAGGCAACCGCATCTCCGTAATCAGCGGACGCAATGACCGTCTGGCTGTCATCCCGGAAGAACTGGCAACCGTTGAAACGGAAAGCGAAAAAGCCTGGTTTCGTATTCACATTCACAATGATAAGGAATGTAGCTACTCTTACAGTACTGACGGGGTACATTTCAAAGAATTGGGCAGCCGCTATCCTATCATTAACGGTACATGGATAGGAGCCAAAGTCGGGATTTTCTGCAGTTCTCCGAATATTGTCCGTGGAAAAGGATACGCGGATTTCGATTATTTCCGGCTGGAAAAGCAGTAATAGATAAAATAAGATCAAGAATAAGAATCTGATTAATAGAATTATACAATGAGAATTACAATCATTTTTATAGCATTTCTAATGGGAGTATCCGGTGAGTGGAGTCACGCCTGTGCACAAGAAACCGGTAAACTGCCGTCATTTCCCGGAGCCGAAGGTTTTGGAAGATATACCACAGGCGGACGAGGAGGTACTGTCTATCATGTGACAACTCTGGAAGACGGTGATTTTAAAGGCACTCTTCGTCATGCAGTCAATCAACGCGGTCCGCGAACGATTGTTTTTGATGTAGCCGGCAATATATTTTTAAACGCTCCGTTGCGCATCAAACAAGATGATATAACCATTGCCGGTCAGACAGCTCCTGGACAAGGTATCTGCATAGCCCGCCATCCGGTAACCATCGGTGCAAACAATGTAATTATCAGATACCTGCGTTTCCGCGTAAGCAATGAAGTAGAAGGAGAACCCGACGGGCTGGGTGGCATGGACAGGAAAAATATCATCGTCGACCATTGTTCCATCAGCTGGTCGGTGGATGAATGTTGTTCCGTATATGGGAATGAAAACTCAACCGTCCAGTGGTGTATCATCTCCGAAAGTCTCCGGACAGCCGGACACTCCAAAGGAGCACATGGATTCGGCGGAAATTGGGGCGGCAACCACGCTTCCTACCATCATAATCTGATGGCGCACCACATGAGCCGTGTACCCCGCCTAGGCCCTCGTCCTTCCACACAAGAACATGAGTACATGGATTTGCGGAACAACGTATTCTACAACTGGGCAGGTAATGGCTGCTATGGCGGGGAAGGTATGAAAGTGAACATCGTGAACAATTACTATAAACCGGGGCCTGCCACTCCCGACAATAAAGTTCGCTACCGGATAGCTTCTATCAGTGTCCGCAACAATGATTATTGTTTTGACAAAGAAGGAAATCCCAACAGATGGTTCCCCATGCTACACGTCTGGGGGAAATTCTACGTAGACGGCAATATCATAGAGGGAGAGCCGGATGTCAGCAAGGACAACTGGACGAAAGGTATTTACGAACAAGTCAGAATAAAAGGGAGTGACGGCACATACACCGATGCTACCCGTGACAGCATCCGTTTAAGAACTCCTCTCGATCCAGGTGTCATAACGACCCATACAGCAGAAGAGGCATACGAAAAAGTACTGGCTTCCGCCGGCTGTTCCAAATGGCGGGACATCATCGACGAACGCATCGTCAAAGAGACGGCTACGGGAACGACTACCTATATCGGCAGTATCAGTAAAGATGCCGCCCGCTTTCCCGGTCTGATTGACATTCCCCAAGATACCAAGCCCAAAGGAGAAGATTCCCCCTGGGTCAAACTATCGGACGGCGGAGTCAAAGCTGAAGACTTGAAGGACACGGACAACGACGGTATGCCGGACTGGTGGGAACTGAAAAACGGACTGAATCCGAAAGATGCATCTGATGGTACGAAAACGACTTTAAGCAAGGAAGGATATACCAATCTGGAGGTATATCTGAACAGTCTGGTCAAGTAACATACTTATTTCATATAGAAATAATACTGACAACTGTGTTTTATGTGAACAATAAAAACGTATCACTCCTCGTAGATTGATACGTTTTTTTGATATTACCAATAACACTTTATAAAGTTTCATAACCAATGCTTTATTTACCAATAATTGAATTGGAGCGACTATGGAAGATACAACAATCATCGAAAGCCTGCGCCGAAGGGACGAGTCTACATTCAAGTGCATCTTCGAACGCCATTATGTTTTACTCTGCCGCTTCGCAAACCAGATACTGAATAACGCAGCCCTTTCAGAAGAGGTAGTGGATGATGTCATATTCTATTTATGGGAGCATTGCCGAGAAATAGAAATCACCTGTTCTATCCGGGCTTACCTGATGCGCTCCGTTCGTAATCGTTGTCTGAACGAGCTACAATCATTGCGTTACCGGGAAGAATTACATTTCTCGTCTTTCACCTTACCGGAAAATATAGAATTTCTGGACTCCATTTTCATTGAAGAGAGCCAACCTCTAGGCATTTTACTGGAACAAGAACTGGAAGAAGAGCTTGCACGTAACATTGAGCAACTTCCTTCGGAATGCCGTACCGTATTTAAAAAAAGCCGTTTCGAACAGAAAAGATATGAAGAGATTGCTTCTGAACTAGGAATCTCCGTAAACACTGTTAAATACCACATAAAGAACGCATTATCATCCCTTCAGAAGAGCATGGAGAATTATCTCCAACTGCTCGTTATCTATATTTTCATGGGAAATTGAAAAAAGTTTGTATTTCGACTACCCGCCACTCTTATTTTTTTGCCTTATATATAAAAGCACCGGAAATATGCAATTAGAAAAACATACCGACATAGACCAATTAATAACCCGATATTTATCGGATACACTGGACAAGGAATCTTTTGCCGAACTGAAACGCTGGAGTTCGGCATCCGAATCCAACAGGAAATATGTCAGGAATAAACTTGAAATCTGGTTTTCGTCAGGAACGGCAGACCATACCGCCGCCCATTTCAATAAAGACAAAGCGTTTTCTTCATTCAAACGACGGATGACCGGAACCAGAAAAAGGAAAGAGCAACTCCTTCGTTTCTCATGGAAAACCTTCATACGGGCAGCAGCCGTTTTATTGATACTGATACTGCCGGTCGCCACTTACCGGCAGGGAAAAGAGGCAGTGAAACAAACTTTTGCCGATATGGTTGTCGAAGCCCCTATGGGAACCCATACAAAGTTGTATTTACCGGACGGGACATTAGTATGGTTGAATGCCGGCTCAAAAATTATGTATTCCCAAGGATTCGGAATAGATGACCGCAAGTTGAAACTGGAAGGAGAAGGCTATTTCGAGGTAATCCGGAATGAAAAAGTTCCTTTCAAGATAAACACAAAGGAAGTAAACCTGCAAGTACTGGGAACCAGATTCAATTTCCGTAACTACCCCGATGACGAAGAAGTGACAGTGAATCTTATGGAAGGTAAAGTTGCCTTGCACAATCAAATCAGAACGATGCCGGATCTGTGTCTCGAACCGGAAGAAAAAATGGTTCTTAACAAACTGACCGGTGAAATGAGCAAAAGTAAGGCAAGGACAAACAAGTCGAATGTCTGGATTAACGGTGAACTCTTTTTTGATGAAGATTTACTGGAAGATATTGCCAAAAAACTGACGCGCACTTATAATGTAAAAGTCGAAGTGGCCGACTCATTACGCAACAAACGTTTTTATGGCAGTTTTGAAATATCCGGTAATACGATAAATAAGATTCTGGATACAATGGTTTCTACCAGACAAGTAAAATACAGGTGTGAACATGATGTATATATACTCTATTAGTGTTGAATTTTAAATATGGAAAACATGAAAAACATTCGAAATCTCTCTTCCGGTTAATTTTTATTCCCTACACTATTAAGGAATAATAAAAAAGCCGTCCTTCAGGATTGGCTTACTACCGATTTTATTTCTATTCATTTAATTTTAAATCCAAAAGCTTATGAGAAACTTTACCAGGGCTATTTATATAGCCTCAGTAGCTCTTTGTCTCAATTTGTCAGCCTATTCGCAAGGCATTACACTGAAATTCAAGAACATAACCGTAAAAGAAGCTATCGAACAACTAAAAGAGAAATCCGGTTATGCATTTGTTTTTTCTTCCATTGACGTAAATACCGGCAAACGTATCTCCGTTACAGCCAATAACGCGACAATTGAAGAAATAGTAAAGCAGATTCTTCAGGGACAGAACCAGTTAAGTTATGAAATTCAAGGAAACAAGATTGTTATCAAGAAAGCCCAACCGAAACCGGACAATCCTGTGAAGAAAATTAAAGCCACAGGTAAAGTAGTAGACACGAACGGAGACCCAGTTATCGGGGCGACCGTCAAAGAACAGGGTACCTCGAACGGAACCATTTCCGACATGGATGGTAACTTTTCATTTGAAGTGGCGGACAATGCTGATTTGGAAGTGTCGTATGTCGGTTATCAGAGCCTGCATATAAAGGTGCAGAACGGTAAAGTCCCGGCCATCATTCTGAAAGAAGATACAGAGACGCTCGACGAGGTCGTTGTCGTTGGATACGGTACTATGAAAAAACGTGATCTGACAGGCGCGGTTTCTTCCATCGGCGCAAACAAACTGAAAGAACGCTCCTTCGGTAATGCCCTGCAATCAATGGCAGGACTAATTTCCGGCGTTCAGATTACGCAGACACAAGGTGCTCCGGGAATGGCTCCTACCATAAAAGTACGTGGCTCCTCATCCATTAATGCAGGCACTTCCCCGCTCTATGTAATCGACGGCATTCCTTTGGAAGATAATACAGGAACAAACGCTGTGGGAAAAGCGAGTGACATGTCTTTTAATAGTAATCCGCTGAATAATATCAACCCCAACGACATCGAATCCATCGAAATACTAAAAGACGCATCTTCAGCAGCCATATACGGTTCGCGCGGTGCCAACGGAGTGGTTCTGGTAACGACCAAACAAGGTAAAGCCGGTAAAACCAAAATCGACGCCAATTACGAGTTCGGCATATCAAGGGTAAATCGCCGCATTGATGTGATGGACGCCAAAGAGTGGATGGAATTTGAAACAGCCGCACGAAATAACACATGGTCTACAACTTTAAAGAACAATCCCGACGCAGTCCGTGGAAACAACACTATGATTCCGACAGAGTTTTCCGATCCCGAATGGCTGGCAAGAATTGGAAATGGAACAGACTGGCAAGACGTGTTGTTCAGAACGGCATTTACTCATAATGTCCAGATTTCCGCTTCCGGTGGTTCTGAAAAAACTCAGTTCATGTTTTCCGCCGGTTATCTGGATCAGGAAGGAGTGATAGATCAAAACGAATATAACCGTCTCTCAGTCCGTAGTAATATCAACCATAAGTTTAACAATCACATAGATGTTGGCCTGAAGATCGGTCTGACACGCACAAATGATTCTCCTTATGGCATAGAAGGCAAATCTGATGCCGTAAGTCTGGCCGTACAGAGTGATCCGATTTTCCCTGTCCGCATGGAAACCGGTAGTCTGGGCTTTTACGATCCGGAATCAATATGGAATGTATTCCAAAAATATGGGTTCAACTCATGGCATCCCTATGCCTTGACCCGCGAAATTTCAAAGAAAAGAACCACCAATGCCATATTGCTCAACAGCTATCTCAATTATAAAATTATCGACGGACTTGATTTCAAGATGTCTTTTAATGCCAATACGGAAGACACCCAATACAAAACTTACCAGAATGCCGGACAAAATTGGGGATGGACAGGATGGGTGGATGCAAAAGCCGACTTTATCACGCAACGTTCGCTGAACTGGGTATGGGAAAACACACTAAATTACAACAAGACCTTTAACAGGGATCACTTTGTCACAGGATTATTGGGATACACCATGCAAGAACAGAGACTGGAACGCAGCAATATGAGTGCAAGTTCCTTTCCCAACGATTTGGTTCATACACTTAATGCGGGAAAGGTTTCCGGCGGTTCTACGACAGAGACAGAGTGGGCGCTGATTTCTTATCTGGCACGTGCTACCTATTCTTATAAAGGCATATACATGGCTTCGGCAACTCTTCGTGCCGACGGTTGTTCCCGCTTTGGCAAAGATAACCGTTGGGGATATTTCCCATCCGCCTCTCTTGCGTGGCGTATGTCGGAAGAGAATTTCATGAAAGGACTAAACTGGCTCGACAATTTGAAAATCAGATTGAGTTATGGTGTTACAGGTAATAACCAAATTTCAGATTACGGCGCAATAGGCTTGTTGGGATACACCACTTACGTCAAGAACGGTGCATTAGCACAAGGTATCTACACAAACACTTTGCCTGATCCCGAATTAAGATGGGAAAAGACGGGACAGGTGAACTTAGGACTGGACGCGAGCCTGTTCAACAATCGTATCCATTGGTCTTTAGACCTTTATTACTCAAAAACACGTGATTTGTTACTAGATGTACCGATTCCGGTGCTGACAGGCTTCCGGTCTACCCTGACCAATGTCGGCAAGCTTGAAAATCGCGGAGTGGAATTCCTGCTCTCCACCCGGAACATTGATAATGGAGATTTCTTGTGGACCACCGATTTTAATATTTCAGCCAATCGTAACAAAGTGTTGAAATTAGGCGCCAATAACGCTCCGATTATGGTAACAAACAATGATGCTATCTCAAAGACGGAAGTCGGCCAGCCTGTCGGAAATTATTTTGGATATGTTTTTGACGGAGTACTAAGCCAAGCGGATATTGACAAAGGAATTCCTGTGTATCCGGGCAGTGAGGCAGGTGATCCTAAAGTGCGCGATGTCAATAAGGATGGAAAAATCAATGCGGACGACCGTACTATCATAGGAAATTACCAACCCGATTTTACGTGGGGAATGACTAATAATTTCTCTTATAAAGGTTTTGAACTATCCATTATGTTAAGCGGTTCCCAAGGGGGTGAAATAATGAACCAACAAGCACGTTTCACCAAGATATTCAATAATAACAGAAATGCCTATAAATCTGTCGCCAACTTCTGGAGATCGGATGAGAATCCCGGCGATGGTTCCACTTTCAAGCCACGTGTCGTTCAAAACACCGTACAAGCACAAAGCTCTACCTATTGGGTTGAAGATGGTTCCTTTGTACGTATAAAAAACATACGCCTGGGTTATAACTTCCCGAGTTCCATATTGAGAAAATGCCGTCTCACCAACCTAAAGCTTTATGTAAATATGGAAAACATCCACGTATTCTCTGATTATCCCAATTTTGATCCGGAATCCAGCACTTACCAATCCGGCTATCTCGTTGGATATGATTATGGAGCCTATCCGAATCCATTTACCGCTACTGTAGGTATTAATTTAAGCTTCTGATATTTATTGCAAAACTTAAACAATTGAAAGTTATGAATAAGATAAACTATATAATAGTTACTTTTAGCATATTGATATTGGCCGGATGTGATAGTTTTCTGGACCGTTCACCCATATCAAATGCCAATGAAAATATCTTCTACCAAACGGAAGAAGATTTCATCGTAGCGGTAGATGCCGCTTATAACAGCCTTTATACCCTATATGGCCCCGAAAGCCTGCCTTCTTTTTTCGGTGAACTCATGTCGGACAATGCATACAGCGACAATAACGTAGGTAATGTGAAAGACTATGAAGCTTTTGACACTCATATTGGTATGGATCCGAGTAATTCTCTGGTATTAAGTTTCTGGAATGATTACTACAAATCTATTTTTATTATTAACAACATACTTTCCAAGAGCAGCAATGTGGATTTTGACTCAAAGATGCCGCTACAAGCTGAAGTCCGTTTCCTGCGTGCTTTATATTATTTCGATATGGTCAGAGCTTGGGGAGACATTCCGTTGGTTTTAACTCCCCTCTCTGTTTCCGAAGCACTTAAACAGCCGCGTACCCAACAAAAGGAAGTCTATGAGGCCATAATCGATGACTTGAAATTTGCCGCCGGCAATCTTCCGGATAAAGCAAGAGAACGTTTTGTCGGGGCGGCAAATGCCGATGCAGCCAATACATTGCTCGGTAAAGTGTATCTGACAACGGGCAACAAGAGCGATGCGGAAAAGACCCTGAAGCAAGTCTATAAGAAATTCTCATTGGTTCCTTACGCCGATTTATGGGATACAAGCAAAAAGAACGGAGCGGAATCTATTTTCGAGATACAATATAAAGGTGGAAAGGCAAATCCTTACAGCTCATATTGGGCTATGTTTTCTCCTCTCGAAAACAAGGTTCTTACAGCATGGGGGGCAGGCTTGAACCAAGCTTCGGAAGATTTATGGAACTCCTATGAACCGGAAGATATCCGCAGGGATCTTTCTATCCAGAATGGCTATATCTCTTCAACCGATGAATTTATCAACGTAAAATATTGCATCAAGTGGAGAGATCTGGATGCAGAGTTGAATAACAGGCGGGAAGCTTCTGACAATAACTTCATTATTTTGCGTTATGCAGATGTCCTGTTGATGTTGACAGAAGCTACAGGCGACCCTGCATACCTGAATGAAGTGCGCGACAGGGCAGGCCTTCCCCATTATGGTGATGCGAGGTATCCTTCCCAATACAACACAATAGCATTAGCGTGTGAGCATGAGCGTCAGGTCGAATTTGCCCTGGAGTTTCATCGTTGGTTTGACTTGATACGTACGGGAAGGGCTATTTCTGTCTTGAAAAACAGCCTGAAGAATGTTACAATAACCGAGAAGCAACTATTATTACCTATTCCACTAGAAGTTGTCAGCCAAAATCCGACTATTATTGTTCAGAACGAGGCTTATCTATAGCAATATTTTTCATATATGAAATGAGGGTATGTCTTCGCTTTGATGTTGAATGGAATGCCTGACTAAAGCATAGCTTTAGGGAATGAAAAGCATAGCTTTAACCAGTCTAAAGCTATGCTTTTGAGAGTTAATAAGAAGCATATCCGTTCTTTCTACAGATATAGCATTTTACTTACTCCCTTCACCTTTCTTCTGAGCACCCGATAAATAGGGCGTTCGCGGGTGAAGGGAGACATCTTCATCATTGCATTCATTTCGAAAGAATATCATTACATCACTTTCTAAAATCATTGAGTTAATTGTAGAAAACATTGCGATGTTTTTTTTAATCACTGCGATGTTTTTTTCAAATCATCCCAATGAAAAAATAATCCATTAGCATATTTGTTTTTGCTATTAGCATATCCCCATTAGCTATAATGATATCCTGATTAGCTATAATGATATTGCATTTCCAAACAAAGTGAAAGAGTGGGTGAAAGGCTTGCCCTTCACCCATAAACTCTCCATCTATCGGGAGTTTGAAAGAAAGGTGAAGGGGAATTAAAAAACAATTTTATCGGCACAATCATCCAGCCGAAACCATGATTGTTCTATGAACAAATGATGTTTGAACAGGTTCATTCCAATTAATATACTTGTTATTATCTTCAGTAATACGAGCAGGCAGTTGCAAGTTGCCAACTATATTCTTTTGTTTTTTGGCTCAACTCATTAGTAATAGCCAGCAAACTCTTTTCCATTGCTTGCAAATCTTGAACTGACACTGTACCCGGACTTCCCCATCCGAAGATAAGGATGCAAGAAAGATTCAATAAGCTTATTTTCATAAGCTAATTATTTTGTTATCATTCAATATCCATTCTTCGCTCTCCACGCCGGATACAACTGCTTAATCGCTTTCTGCGGCCAATTACCCAAATACTGATAGTTCTTGCGGTTTTCAGCATCCAGGGAAGTCGGTATCTGAAGAGTGACACCGTCCTGTACGATGGATTCAAAAGGCGCATCCTCATAAGTATAAAGAAAGCGATAGAGCAGATATGCACGATCAGCATCGTAAATACCAAAGATGGGTTGATAAGCATTCTCTTTTTTATAAGAATCACGTACATTCTGTCCGTAATAGAATGTAACCTTTTTGCCGTCAATGGTCATTGTACGTTTACTGTTTGCTAATTTCCCAATCATATCCGCATATACTTTATCCGCCAACGTGCCGCCCAATTGAATGAAACGCCCCCACATATCTTCTCCCGGGGCATCCTGAACAACACGATTCACTACAGTGTTGCCCTCTTTAATGTCCACCACTTTCTTGTTCGGGATTTTGTGAGCCTGTAACCATTCAACTGCTGCTATGACTGACTCTTTCACTTCCACTGAAGGATTTTCAATCTCCATCAGAAACTCAAGTACACGGGCACCTTCCGCACCGGAGTAAGAAGGGAACTCATGTGGACGACCGTAAGCAGGTTCCAATGTCTGCGGATCATGTTGGGCACACCAAAAGGTTCTTTTGCCGTCATCATCCCTCACCTGACAATCAAGAATACACTGTACACCTTTGTCGTAAGCAGTCTTCGCCTTATCAGCAACAGTATTTTCTACAATAGCTTCCATATCCCCTTTGTCTTCCGCCACCTCCTTTATCAGACGAAGCAGGTTGACCATCAGGTCATCATTGAAAGTGATATTGTCACTGTACGTACCTTTCAAGGGATAGAACTGAGGCCATCCACCGGTCGGGTATTGTGCGCTAATAATATAGTCCAGTCCTTTGGCAAAAGCAGTCCGGTATCTCTCATCGGGGATATGCTTGTACATTTTAGCAAGAAAACGCATTTCAGTAGTGGTAGCGTCATTGTCGAAAATGGCATCCTGTTTGCTTTTGTCGGATTCGAGTTGTTTCTTCTCACTATCTGTCAGTAACAGGTGCATCTCGATATTCTTTGGCCAGCCACCCAAGTTCCTTTGATAAAGGAGCACATTCTCCGCCACTTCGACGGCTTCATTGGTGGCATACCAACTATCGGGCTGTTTAAGTGCCAATGACAACCATTTCTTTCCGGCAATGTCGGATTGTTGAAAGGCCTCTTGTGCGACTGTCATCACTTTGCTACTGCCACCATTCTTCAGTTTAAAACGGATATTTGCCGTTCGTTTGTTCTTACTGTTGTTCAGCTTGACCGTTAATTTTAAAGACGATTCCTGTTTATCAGAATAGCTAATCCAGTTTACACTCTCGAGAGGAATTTCACACTCCCACTCCAAACCCTTGCCGTCCACCTGTACAGTAAAGGTTTCACCCGAAGAATCCGCCTGTTTACCAGAAGGGGTTATTGTCAATGCACCACCCTTGCCATCTTGCGAAACATAGAAACTGGCAATTTTACTTCCGCTGGTAACTTTCACTACTACACTTCTTTCTTCCGCACCAGTATTCTCTTTAACAGTGAAGGCAACGGAACCGTTGCCTTCACCCTCTGTCTGTGCGAAATGAATCCAGTTTGCTTTGCATTCAATATTCCATGCTGCCGTCGCGGTAATACTCACCGTTTCCTCACCGCCACCCTGAACTATGGAAAAATTGGTGGCGGATAGTTCCAACCGCGCCGCTGCCTTTTCTCCATCGTCCGACGTGCAAGCCGTCAGGCAGAATACATACATGAATACAAATAAAAGGGTATATTTCATTACACTTCTATTACTTCAATTATTTAATCCAACGCGGGTCACCAATACCATACTTATAAATATTGGATTCCTTATCTTTAATCTCCAGATTACCTTCCGAGGGAGCAACAAAAAGTTCTTCCACACTTACACCGGCAGAAACAAAATTCAAATGATTATCATTCTTCTGAATCGACCAACCTTCGACGTAATAATTCCCTTCTGAAGTTACAACACTATTACCTACCGGACAGATTTGCTTATTGGTTCCGGTAGTAGCTACCAAACAATTCTTTAAGGTCAATGTTACACTTGGTGCAGGCAATACGTCTGTACCGATAATCGTGTTGGCAGTCGAGAAATCAAAGAATGTACAGTTTGAAATGTTTATCCTACCTGCTACCGGACGACTACAATAAGTATTAGCACTAGTCTGACCGAACAATCCTCTAGCTCCCGGACAATTGTAGAACGTTGAGTTAGTAATCGAAATATTATTCCAAATATCGGTATAAGCTCCTCTGATCTGGAACATACCCATCCCTTCATGCGGCACTGAATCATCTCCCACTTCATAGATACAATTATCTACTATAATATTATTGACTAAAATCGGAGAATCTTCTGCATTCGCATTGTTACACATAAAGATACCCCTACGGAAACCTGCAATATCAGAGTTCTTAATTGAGAATTGACCAATAGTCAATGACCCGGAGCCTGCTACCCTGCCATTCTGATTGATAAAATAAGTATCTTTCTTCGGGGCACTGCTTGCTGTGGTATACTCTTTCAGATTAACGCCGTCAATATCAAAGAAGTCGATATTGTTCGTAATTTCCCATTTAGCCCCTCGTATCCACAAAGTCGGTCTTTGAGCACCGGGAGCACCTAATATCCTGACCGACTTCGTGATAGTGTAGCCTCTTCCGCCATCACCTTTCGGCCCTATTACTTTTCCGTTTTCATCAAGTTCAAGTGCATTATTGTTAAACATATAATAATTGGCTCCTGCCGGTAAATAATAAACCAATTCAGGTAGTGCTGCATTTTTCAAATCGTCTTCCAATATTTGGGCAAAATTATCATCTGCTTCCAAACGCTTTGCTTCGGCAGGTGGCCCTACTGTCTTGAATTCTTGAGAATTATATGCCTTCTCACCTTCTCTTGCCCTTGTATTACATACCGTAGCTCTATAAGCAATATTCGTCTGCAAATTGTCCACATATATTTCTCCGGCAGCCATCTGATTTGTTGTCAACAGAATCTCTATCGGAGCAGCTTCCGCATCCAACACTTGAACTATCGCAATGCTGTCCACCCGATTGGCTTTATCAATAGTCCAACGCAATGTAACATAATCCTCACCTATATCTGCCAGATTGACAGCCTGCAAAAGTTTAGGCACTACACGTACCTGTGTTTTGACTTCCTCCTCCTTTATCGTCCAGTTAGAATCTCCGGTTGTTCCATCGGAAATCGCTTTTAGTCGAACATAATATCCTGTATCATACAGTAAACCGGTAAAAACGTGCTTAGTACCCTCTACTGTTGCCGAATACTCAGCTCCTGCTTCGAAAGTAATGTCGCGACTTAGTTCAACGACGTAAGCTGTGGCATTGGCTATCGGCCGCCAAATGATCCCAATCATATTTTCCTGAGGTTCACAAGCCAAAATATTCGGTCGGAATAAACGGGGAACCTCCATTTCATCTTCCTCGCATCCCCACAAGGAGATGATACAAAGTGCCATAAGAGGTAATAAATATAGTAACTTTTTCATGATAACCTTAGTTTTTAATTAAATCCATAATAATTCTTCAACAAACCTTGATGACTGGAAAGAGCATCAGTCGGAATCGGCGCAAAATAACGCACAGGGTCAGTCAGCGGATCCACCGCATTGGCATTATTTTCATTTATATATCCGTAGAAAGCATAAAGAATACCATCGGCAGGAGCCCAGCCTGTACGTGTGCCACTGTCATCTTTTACTTCTTTCAGGAATATAGTGCACATATTGCCTTGTGTATATCCTTCAGGAGCCTTGTCAGGATAAGTGGCCAAAGACTCGTCATACGAATTAACGCCATTTTCCGTATAATATTCAATAACTTGCTCTACCTGGTCGGTCACTCCGGTTCCATTGGCAGGTATCAGTTTATAATAAACCCTTGCAGGATAATCATCGAAAGGTGTACCGGAGATAGGCTGGTCAAAGTCCTTAGTCACTTTTGTATGCGCTACGCGTCCCATTGTAATCCAATTATGATAGAGGTTGTAGACAGTCTTGCCGTAGAGATTCCAACGTGCCAGGTCGAAACGGCGCAGTTTTTCTCCCCCGAATTCCCACGCACGCTCATCAACAATAGCATTAAAGAAATCTTCTTTCGATGCCAGTCCATTGACGTAAGCATCTACTTTCTCCGCATGTTCCGCTGAATCGAAGGCACGCATCCGCACTTTCTTCAAAGCAGCCACCGCTTCCGGTGTAGGCCCACCATGGTTCTCGTTGGCAGCTTCAGCATACATCAGAAGCACATCGGCATAACGCATATAGGAATAATTGATTCCCGTACCCTTATTAGATGTATTCCCTAAAGGCGATTTCATAAAAAGACGGTTCCACTTACCGCACTTGAACGAATTAAAGCCAAAATTATCATGTCTCTGCTTGATGTTTGATTTCCCGGAATTTTCGTAAGAGAACATTTCGCAAGTGATATTACGGCGCAAGTCTTTACGGTCGAAAGAAAACATATAAGTAGGGCAGAGTTTCAACGCACCCGATGAATATCCCTGAGAAGCATTGGAATAACTTGCGTCATTTTCATCTTTCTGGCTGCTGATAGCAGTACCGTGGAAATAACCATATTCGCCTGTACCTCCTACTTTAGCGGGCACATCGAAAATAATATCATCGTCGGCAGGTACAATCCAGTTACACTCATCCTCCCATACCTGACGGAAGCTGCGCTTCAGATCGTGCCTGTTTTCAGTAATCACTTTGCCCGCATATTTTTCAGCTATTTCGTAATACTCCTGCCAGTCCTCACTACGCTTCATGGAACCGGAAGCGAGCGGATTACTAAAGTCAGGACGCAGGCTATAGCCACCACGACGCAAAGCGATACGGGCTATAAGTGCCTGACAGAACTCACGGGAAACGGCTTCGGCACCTTTGCCGGACTCACTGGCATAATAGAGATACGATTCCACTTCAACAAGGTCGTCAATCATTTCACTTAATATGATGTCGCGGTCAGTGGCACCAATCAATAACTCATCTTTATTTCCGGCAGGTTTCCTGCGGTAGGGTACATCCCCCCAGTTGCTTACCAATTCCAAATAATACATGGCACGCAGCACTTTTGCTTCACCGTAGAAGTGCATTACTTTGGACGGTTTGGTACGGTCGGCAGCCTTGAAAAGGTCGGACTGCTCAATGCCTTGAAGCACATCGTTGGCACGGTTTATACCGTCGTACAAAGCTTTCCATGCCGCGTTATAACCGTTCATCTGTCCCGTTGCCGGCAGATAACAGTATTCACCGTAATTATCTTTCCTGACTTCGCGGAACTCCACATCCGTATTCATCAGGAAATGGGCACTCATATTACCGACCCATCCGCCGCTTCCTACCATGGGGACATATATGCCGGTTACGGCAGTTTCCATTTCGGCTTCCGTGCTGAACACATAATCTCTGTCAAACTTGGAAGGAGAGTTCACATCCAGATAATCATCGCAGGAAGTACACAGCAGTACTGCCGCCATTATACTCATCCATATCTTTTTCATATACAATATTCAATTAAAAGTTAAGATTAATACCCACTGTGTACGTACGGCTACGTGGGGTTACATTATAATCGACACCCGGTGTCAGACCTTTCTGTACGTTTACTTCCGGATCGTATCCGGAGTATCCTGTCAACGTGAAGAGGTTGCTTCCGGAAACATAAACACGAAGTTTATCCACTTTCAGTTTCCACAACCAACGTCTGGGGAACGTATAACCGATAGTCAGTGTACCCAAACGTAGGAAAGAACCGTCTTCCACGATGTCACTCATCACAATTCCCTGTGTCATCGAATGCCAGGAATAAATGGACGCGTTTTGGTTCAGCGCAGCCAGTGCCGTGGGATCATTCGCCACATTCACACCTTCGTCGTTTACATAGCGGTAACGGTTGGCAAGACTCATATCCATTGACAAGTTAGTATTGTTATGGCGCAGATTGGAAGCGAGATAAAACTTGTTGGCATTCAGCACGTCAAAATCATACATAAAATTGAAGAATGCCGTAAAGTCGATAGACTTCCAGTTGCCGGAGAAGCCGAAACCTCCGATCATCTTCGGATTCGTATTACCAATCACCGTAAAGTCATCCTCTGTCACCACGTATGAATCAGGGTTGTTGGGATCTACCGGTGCCTGTTTCTTAAACTTCACACCTCCCGGTTTGAAAGAGAAGCCTCCGCTACCGAAACTTGAAGCATTAGCGATACCGGGTTTCAGTTTCCATGTATTATTCTCGAAGGTGAAATCGTCCATCGTGTACATGCCATCGTTCACCAGTCCATAGATAAGTCCCATGGTCTTTCCTACTTCCAGTTTGTAGTTGTAGGTTCCGTACCAGTCACTTCCCAATGCCTTCTGCTTCCATTCCGTTTCACCGGAAGCCAGTTTGTCCACCTTGTTTTTATTGAAGCTGACATTGAAGTTCAAGTCCAGATTAAAGTTCTTGCTTTTTACAATTGCTCCCGACATCGCAATTTCTATACCTTTATTGGATGTCTGCCCTACGTTTGTCAACTGCTCGGAATAGCCGGACGAGTTGGGTATCTTGGAAGGAACCAGCAAATCTTTCGTTGTATTCCAATAAAGGTCAATAGTACCTGTCAGACGGTTGTTGAAGAAACCGAAATCCAGACCGAGGTTACGGGTTATAGTTGTTTCCCACTTCAAGTCGGGGTCGTACAGATATTTGACATCTCCGAACTCATAGTAGTTATATTCTCCGTTGTTAAAAGCCGGAGCACTGTTTCCACTCTTCACACGATAGATGTTTTGCCAAAGGTCGTTACCGATACGGTTGTTACCTGCCAGACCAAGACTGGCACGCAGCTTCAAATCGGATATGAACTTGACCGGCTTCATCCAGCTCTCGTTACTGATACGCCATGCCAGTGATCCTGCCGGAAAGTATCCCCATTGCTTGCCCGGAGCAAATTTGGTGGAACCGTCGGCACGGAACGTAAATGTAGCATAGTAACGATTCCGATAGTCATAGAGGGCACGTCCGAAGAAAGAGGAAGTGCGAACCGGAGTATCCTTGAAACTCGTACTTTGATTGGGAGTTCCCAACGCAAAATTCTCGAGTGCAGCATCTGCCGTAATGGAAATAGGGAAATAACGGGCACTCATCAACGTATTGTCACTTTGTGAGTGGTTAATTTCCTGACCTATCATCAAATTAACACTATGCGCACGCTTGAAGAAGTTACGGTAAGTCAACGTATTTGCCAGACGATATCCCGCGGAGTGTGACTTGGTACGTTCAGCCGAAGGCTGGTTGTTCATACCTGCTCCACGTGCCGTACTTGATTTCGGCCCCCAAAAACGTCTGTCTTCCGTATAATCATTGTTGATACCAAACTCGGAACGGAATTGCAAATGATTTACGACATCCCATACCAAGGCTGCCTGCAAGCTCAGTTTGTTTTCTAATTTCTTACGGTAATTCTGTTCGGTGTCCTGAGACGGCGTATAGCCTTGTTCCAATGAGTTGCCTGCTTCGTCCAGGTTTTCATCTTCATAGTCATAAGCAAAGTCATTACTCAACCCATTCGTCGGGCGGAAACAAAGGGCATTCTTTACGTTCGTGCCACCGGTTCCCGCACCGTCTACGGTACGGTTCATGTAATTGATATTCGTTTCCAGTTTCAGTCCCTTGAACAGTTCATGGTTCAACCTCATCCTGATGTTATTACGTGAAAGCCCTGAGCCTATCATCTGTCCCTCGTCCTTATTACGGGTAAAGCTGATATTAAACTTGGTTTTCTCACTACCACCGTCAATGCTCAAGTTATAATATTGGGACAGGGGAGTTCCGCCGAAAATATCTTCCTGCCAATCGTTCGGCTCAATATATTTATAGAGGTCGAGGTCATCGTAAAAACCGAAATTCCTATTGAAGTCCTTCACTCCGCTTTCACCGTTACGCACCAACTGATATTCATACTCTGCCATCACAAACTCATAATTATCCATCAAAGGCAATTTCTTTGCCAAGGTACGTGTCTGCAAGTAACTATTAAACTGAATAGAAGTTTTTCCCGCTTTCGGGCTCTTCGTGGTAATAACGACTACACCATTGGCACCGCGTGCACCATAAATGGCGGTCATGGACGCTTCCTTCAACACATCGACTGTTGCAATGTCCGTCGGCGGTATGTTATTGATATTATCCACCGGAAACCCGTCTACTATATATAAAGGTGAATTGTCCTGCGTGATGGAACCGCCGCCACGAACACGGATATTGACCTCGGCATCCAAAGCACCGTCGGCAGTCGTAATCTGCACACCCGGCATTTTACCCATCAAGGCATCCGTTACGGAAGTAGCGGCTACCTTCGATATGGATTCGGCAGAAACAGAAGCCACGGAACCGGTTATATCACTTCGGCGGATACTTCCATAACCTGTAACTACGACTTCATCCAATGCCACCGCACTGGGTTTCATCTTTACGTCAATCTTACTTCTTTTATTTACTTTGATTTCCTGATTCTCGTAGCCGATGTAGCTCACCACCAATGTACCGTTTTCCGGTGCCTGTATCGTGTAGTTTCCGTCGAGATTCGTCACCGTACCTGCCGATGCCCCTTTAACCATAAGGGTCACTCCGATAAGAGGTTCGTTATTCTCATCTACGATCGTTCCCGATACTTTTATCTGTCTTCCGGCCTGACCGTAGACAGAAAGTCCTGTTCCTATTCCCAATAACAACAAGACAACCAATCCCCATCGGGGAAAAGCCCATCTTTCCAAAGAAACAGCCAACTGCTTTTTTTGTCTTTTCATGTTAAACATACTATTATAATTTACAGATTAATTGATTCGTTTATACGAATTAACGATGCTGCAAATGTATTCTCTTGCCATATATAAGCGGTGTAGATTTTAATAATACAGGTAGATTATTTCCCAAATCTGCATGTTATCAGCGGATTGAATCAAAAAACGGGTAAAAGTTGATACACTCCCGCCCGTTTTTTACAGATTATCCCATTTCTTTTTGAATATCGGCAATTGACAGTCAACTGTCCTTCATCTGCTGATAGTCTGTCGGAGTAATGCCGAATTTCTGCTTGAAACTCTTGCTGAAATAATGAGGGTCGTTGAATCCGACCATATAGCCGACTTGCGCACAGGTATATTCGCCCGTCCTTATCAGTTCTCCGGCTCTCCTCAACCGTACTTCAAGTATGAACTTAACGGTTGCCATTCCGGTCAAGGCCTTTACCTTGTTGCCGAAAGTAGAACGGCTCATCGGGAATTCTTTCACCAAATCATCGACTACCAGTTCGCCGTTATCCAGATTAGCTTCTATCAGCCCGACCAGTTTTTCCATAAAGTTACGGTCTTTCAATGTCATTTGCGGTTTCTCTTCTTCCGCAGATACTTCTTCCTGCTCTGCCGTTGCAGCTATTCCGGACGGCTCTCCATAATAAAGCCGGCTGAGCTTCTGACGGATAAGGAGCAGGTTGGATACACGGGCTTTCAGATAGGAAGTGCTGAAAGGTTTCGTGATATAGTCGTCCGCCCCATATTCAAGTCCTTCCAACTTGCTTTCGATAGTGGACTTGGCGGTCAGCAATATAACAGGTATATGACTTGTTTCCACACTTTCACGTATATCTCTTGTCATCTCTATACCATTCTTTTCGGGCATCATCACATCACTGATAATCAGGTCGGGCTGAACCTCTACCGCTTTTTCGAAGCCTTCCCTGCCGTTGGCAGCTTCAAACACTTCATAATCTTTCCTGAAAATATCTCTCAGGAAAGAACGCAGTTCCTCATTATCTTCAACTAAAAGCAGTTTCCTGCGTTCTTCTCCGGTCGGGGGTTCGTGGGTTGACTGCACAGTGACCGATTCCACACTTTTTTCCGATACCGAAGATATTTTCTCCTGCCCGCCCAAGATAAATTCGGTATGTTCATCATAATGGTCACGTCCCGCAGGCAACGTAAGAATAAAGCAACTTCCCTCGCCCAAAGTACTCTGTACCTCAATTTTTCCTTTATGCATGGCGACCAGTTCTTTCACCAGAGATAATCCGATGCCGGAACTGTTGGACTGGCTGGCTACATCTTCATTGCCCAAACTCTCGAAACGTTCGAAGATAGAACCGATTTTCTCCTTAGATATGCCAATCCCCTGATCGTGAATCTCAATCATGATATGTCCCGCTTCCTCTTTGACCACCACGCTGATCTTCTTCTGCGGGGGAGTGAATTTGAACGCATTGGAAAGCAAATTAAACAGGATTTTCTCCAGTTTGTCCGAATCCGCCCAAAGATGCAAATTCTGTTCCGGTGCCTCAAGACACAAGTCAATCTTTTGCTCTTCAGCCATTTCCGTGAAATTATCCATCACCTTCCTGACGAAAGGTACCAAGTCAATATCCTGTACCACCATCTTCATCTTATGGTTCTGTATCTTACGGAAATCCAGAATCTGATTCACTAACCGCAACATGCGGTCGGTGTTCTGCTTGACTACCGAAAGATGTTTCCTTCCGTCTTCCGGCAAAGGCACATTCTCCAAGACATATTCCAACGGCCCGTTAATAAGCGTCAGCGGGGTGCGGAACTCATGGGAGATATCCGTGAAGAAACGAAGTTTGATATCTGCAATCTGCTGTTCCACCCGCACCTTGTTCTTCAGGCGGTAGACTACGAAACGAATATGGGAAAGCAACAGGATAATCAGCAGGACTGCGATGATATAAAGTACATACGCCAGTTCACTCTCCCAAAAAGCGGGTAAAACCACAATCTTCAGTTGCCGGACATTATCCACCCAAATACCATCCCCGTTCGTTGACCTTACATGGAACGTATATTTGCCTTTCGGAAGATTATTGTAAGAAGCGGAATGCTGCTTGTTGACAATCTGCCAGTCTTTGTCAAAGCCTTCCAGATAGTAAGCGTACTGTATGTTCTCGGGATTCCTGTAATCCAGTGCGGCATATTGAAGGGTGAAGTTATTTTCGTCATGTTCCAATACCAGCTTGTCCATGTCATCCAGACACACTTTCAACGGGGATTTCCCTCCCACCGGAGCCACTTTGTTGAACAACAGCAAATCTGAAAATACAATAGAAGGGATATAGGAACTTTTCCTTATGGAATCAGGATAGAAAGAGAACAAGCCCTGATTGCTTCCAAACACGATACGGTTATCGAAAGTGGTGGCACAGGCACCTTCCTTAAAGCGAAGCCGGAAGCCGAAGTTATTATCGTTGTAAGTTTCAAAGATTTCCTTTTCGGGCATGAACTTGCTCAGGCGTTCTTCGGTACTCAGCCATAAATGTCCGGCACGGTCTTCCTGAATTGCGAACAAAGCATCTGACGTAAGCCCGTTCTTTATCGTGTAGTTTTTAAAAGTCGGGACACCGGCATCATTGATTGACACCAGCTTATTCAGTCCGCCGCCATAAGTAGCGAGGTAAAGTTCCTTGTTCGAGGAAGCGTAAACCCAATGTATGTCATTGCTACTCAGGCAACCGTCCACCATCGGATCGGCCGGTACATGATGAAAGACTATATTTTCGGCATCGGCAAAGTCCTCGTTAAAATAGACCGCACCGTTGGTAGTCCCCAACCAAAGACGCCCCTTCTTGTCAGAAGCGATGTGACGAATCTTCGGGCATTCGTTGATAGGATAGTTTTTCAGTTTGTTACGGTAATTGACAAATTTCGACAGAGGATCGGACGGGTCTATATAATTAAGTCCGCCCCCGAAAGTAGCCACCCAAATCCGTCCTTCATTATCCTGATGAAGTGAATAGGTATCATTATTACTCAAACTATATATATCCGCCGGATCATGCCGGAACTGGGTGACGGAATAAGTATTCCCCTGTTTCTTCAGTCTCAACACTCCGTCTCCTTTGGTCGCTATCCAGATGTCATTCTGCTTGTCCTGCATGATAGCGTAAGCGGAAACTTCCAAATGAGGACCGCTCTGCACAATCCGTCCTTCCTTTGTCAAATAGCCGAGAGGTTCCAAAGCGGAATCGAATACACGGATATACCTGTTCCTAAAGCCGACCCACAAGCGATGTTCCTTATCTTCAAGGATGGAACGTACATCATTGTCCAACGTACGGGAATTACTGCCGGAAAGTGCCCGGTTGAAATAGAACTTGCTCTCCAGAAACGTCACTCTCTCCAACCCCTTCGAGTGCGAGCAAAACCACAGGTTGCCCTGCCGGTCAAAGAATATGGAATGAAGTTTATTGGAATATTTCTGACCGGGGGCATTGGGACGGTTATAGAACGGAACGAAACGATTATCCTTCCTGTCAAAGTAAGAAAAGCCGCCTCCGTAAGGAGACACCCACTCGTTCCCGTTTGCGTCTTCAATGATAGGCTGCGTACGGGTTGCCACCCCGTTCTCCGTCTCAATCAGTTGGTAGAAAAGCCGGCGTTCCGGCAGGCTGAAATAGCAAACCGCCCCGAACTGTTCGACTTCAAACCAGACTTCTTTTTTCTTTTTATGAAAATAGGTAGAAAGTATCTTGTTCTCAGGATAATTGGTGCAATTCTTCCGGTCATAGAGTGACATATCCTGAGTGTCAACATTATATATCACGAATCCCGCCTTTTCTGAAGTAAACAGTAATTCACTGCCCGAAAGGGAATCAATAGCTATGACCCTGTCCTGCAACGGAAGTTTGGTAAACACAAAGCTCCGGTCACCTTTCTGATACCGCACAATCTCGCCTTTGTTCGAACCGAATAATATCTCATTTTCCCGCTCCAAAAGGGAATAAAAAGAAAAATCAGTCTCCACCATATAAGAAATGGGCATATCCTCGCCGGCTCTAAGGCAGGAAATACCATTATTGGTAAGCAACCAAGTGTTCTTTTTCCGATCCAGATAGACTTGATTCACCTTTTGTCTAGGGAAGTAAGGCCGGACAGACAACTGATGTGTTTTGGGATCTGTAAGTACTTGTATGGCTCCCTGTTCCTCGGTGACAAGCCATGCTTCGCCATTGTCGAACAGTTCGAATGAAACAATAGTAAGGTCTTTCTCCGCCCCGTCGGCGGGAACCCGGCAGGCTGTTTCCGTGCGCGGGTCAAAACGGGACATCCGCAGTTCTCCGGTAAGCATCCAGATATAGCCGTACTTATCTTCCTTCATCTGCTTTACATTATTACTGGAAAGATAAATCTGGTTTCCCTTTGCCTTTTTAAATGTTTTGAATGTTTGTCCGTCAAACCGGTTGACACCATCATAAGTGCTGAACCACATCATACCTTTATGGTCCTGCAAAATGCTGGTAACCGAATTTTGTGATATTCCGCTTTCGGGTCCATAATGCTTCATAAAGACTTTGGGTTGTGCAAATCCTTGTGTTAACAGTCCTGCCACTACCAACAGAAATAATAGATAAAATCTAGTTTTCATAGCTCCAAAGTTATAGTATAATACGCAAAAATAAGAATTTCCGTTTAAAAACAAGTACCTGAAAGCAGAATAAAGCCAACTGATTCTGCTTAGAAAGAGTTGACTTTATCATAGATTGTTAACAAACAATCCGAATCCAAGTGATTATTCCGTCACAAATATTCTATTCGGTGACAAGCCGGCCGTTGATAAAGAAATTCTCAAACTTCACGTCTTTCGCACCCTTTATACTGACAGGTGACTTGCTTACCTGGTCGAATTTACTGTTCGTGACATGGATATTCTCAATATTCGTGCGGTCATCATAACCTACGATAAGCACTCCGTAGTCACTTTTACCGCTTGTGATACGATCCATAAAGACATTGCGCACCATAGGCGGAAAGCTCCGGTCGCATTTCTCCCTGTTCTCATATTGAAGGTTGATTTTAAGAACAGCCTCCTTACATTCGCCGACTTCCACATTACGGACAAAAATATTCTCTATCACACCGCCACGGCAACTGTTTGTCTTGATACGGATCACGCGATCCAGATTCGGGCTGTCCATCCGGCAGTTCTCCACAAACAGGTTCTTATAACCGCCTGAGATTTCACTGCCTACCACCACTCCGCCATGACCGTCTTTCATTTCACAGTTTCTCACGATAATGTTTTCACTGGGGACGTTCCATTTGCGTCCGTCCATGTTACGACCGCTCTTGATGGCAATACAATCATCTCCTGTATCAAACAGGCAGTCCTCAATCAGCACATTCTTGCTTGATTCGGGGTCACATCCATCACTGTTGGGGCCATGGCTATATATCTTCACCCCACGTACAATCAGGCTTTCGCAGAACAGCGGATGAATCACCCAGAAAGGAGAGTTGCGCAAAGTTACATCTTCTATCAGAACCGTGTTGCAATGATAGAAATTTATCAACTGGGGACGCAGACCGTCTTCCAGTGTCATCTGTCTTTTGTCTACCGGAGTAAACGTTTCCGCATACATTCCGAGTTTGTCACGTCCTCCGTTCTTCGCAGCAATCATTCCTTCTTTCCAACCAAACCTGTCGGAGTTTCCACACATGAACCACCAAGTTTCATTGCTTCCCTGTCCGTCAATTGTGCCTTTTCCGGTAATTGCAAGGTTGGTTTCACCATACGCATAAATCAAGGGACGCAGATTATAACAGTCGAGCCCTTCCCAACGGGTCAGTACAGTAGGTGTATAGAGGTATTTCTCCGTCGAGAACTTCAGGCACGCTCCCTCTTCCAGATACAGGTTCACATTACTTTTCATCGTGATGGGGCCTGCATAGAATGTGCCGGAAGGAATTACGACACGCCCTCCACCTGCCTGATTGCAAGCCAGTATTGCCAGGTTGATGGCCTCATGGCACAAGTCTTTCTCACTTCCTTGCTTTGCGCCGAAATCCTTGATATTGAAAGTCCGCTGCGGGAAAGAGGTTTTCTTTATCTGTTTTTCTATATTGCTACATTCTTTCCATGCCTGTTCCATTGCCTGAGCGTTCAATCGCTGTGAATTAAAAACAACAGAGAGGCATAAGCAGCAGCAAATCAAATTCCATTTTATCTTCATTCTTCTTCATTTTTTTATAGGGTGGATGAATGTAGAGGAAAGGTTACGGCATCGGTTGCAGTCCTTCCCATTTCACATTCCAATTACCGTCTTTCGGAAATCCCGGATTCGGAGTGTCACATCCGTCCCATCCGGCACACATCATGGCAATGGCAGTCAGCAAACCGCCGTTTCCGGGCAGATAAAGACGCAAGCGTTCATCCTGATAGTTGTGTCCGTTTATCAGGTAGGTGTTTGTACGCTTATCCATCAATAATGCGCCGACCGCTTTTTCCGGTTCGCCCAGACGGGCTGCGTTCATTGCCGTCATCGGATAATCCCATCCCCAAGTATGATTCCAGTTCCAGTTGTCCCATATCCAGTGCAGCGTATTTTTCATCATTCCTTCGTCTGCCAGCCTTGATGCGGGAAGGATGCCCCATGCCCCCAATACTGCCGGATGATCGGATATATAACGGTCGTTCGCATAAGTATCGGCGGCACTTTCGGCAGCCAGATACAGGCTGTCTTTCGATGCAAGCGGAGAAATCTTGTCAATCAGCGTATCCCATTCCGGTTTCCGTCCCTCACCCGAACGTTCCCGCCATTCCTGCGCCATCTTCATGGCACAATGCCAATAAGAGAGTTCGAAAGGAGAGTTGAAAGTGTCCGGTATGCGGAGTGTTTCCTGTGCAGGAATGAGTCCTTTCAGGATATAGCGGTCATCCGCTTCATCGTAGGTGGCAAATGAATACATGAATTCGGCGGTCTCCTGTACCAGTTTATTATATTTCCGGATGACTTCCGGTGACGGATTGGCACGATAGAGCAGTTCCGCCAGATAAATGAGATGAGGTTGTTGCCAGATAAGGAAAGAGCCTATGCTGGAAGGCGCTTCCATACCTGAAGGGTCTGTCATCTTCATCCAACGGACACCCTTGAATCCCTGACGTTCCGCAATTTCCTTAGCAACAGGGTACACATTTTCATACCATCCCAATGTACGGTCCAGAAGTTCCGGATGCCCCCATAAGGCAAAATGCGCCTGATGCCACCAAATCATTTCGAGATGGAATTTACCGAACCAGGAGTTATAAGTCAAACCAGTTTCCTGTGGCGGTGTGGTGCCCGCACATTGGATAGCCATCAGATATTGTGACAGTACGACTCTGCGTTCCAGCTCACCGGCACGCGGGTCTTTACAAGCGGAGAAATCGACGGCAGCCCCTTTCTTCCAGAAAGACTCCCAATGGGAAGCTACTTCCGCCATCTGTTGCGGAATAGCCGGATGTGAGCCATTACCCATTTCTTCCGTGAAAGAGCAGGTAAATGCGATGTTGTCTTCCTGTGGCTCCAGTACAAAATAATTCTTTGCCTTTTCCTTGAAATCCGCTTTTCCTTCCCATTCTACGGCTATATAATAAGTCGTTGCATCTATCTTACGCTCCAAAGTAACGGATTGGGAAGACTGCTTTACGATAACGGTGGAGTGAAGGTCATTTTTTGTCCAGTCACAACCATCGCCTCCCCATTCTCCGGTCGGATAGGAGAAACGGAATTTGATTCCCGGTCTTAGCGAAGAAGATACTTTAGCTATAATTTTGTCCTTGTCCGGATGGCAGGCGGTTTCAACATCTACCGGCTGACGGTTCAACAGGAAATGGCTTTTGATGACGCCTTTCCACATATCAAGCCGTTGGTCTATCTCCTGCAGGTCGGAAGGTTGTACTGTCTGCGGCAAATCCAAGCCGACTATTCCCAAATGCAGGCGGTGCGGATTGGCACGGAACCAGTCAACGGCATTATTCTGACGCCCTTTTTCTTTTACTTGTGTAGCATAAAGCTCCTTGTGTCCCCGACCGAAGTCGTACTCTTCCAGTGTCTCCTTGTGTTTGTAGCCTTCCGTGTTTACAAAACTATGCCATCCCCATTGCGCTTGTGTACCCAAAGGTATCCCCTTTTCATACATCTTGGGAAATGTCTGTAATCCGGTAGCATCTACAGTCATGGCAAATTCTCCGTTACCTACGGATAAGGATGACAGAGAATCAAATGCCGTGACATGCGGGTTGTTGCGCATGACCAGTGACTCCCGGTCAATGGGCGTCTGTTTCTCTGCTCCGCAAGCCGTCACGAATAAAATGCAGAGGCTATAAAAGCTGTTTCTCATTTTCATGGTTATGATTTTGTATTTAGTTAGTGTATTTCTCGTATTCCAGACTGGCAAGTATGAAAGGGCCCACCCCTTTCGCGTCATTATCTTTCTTTCTCTCATTGATGTAATAGTCATAATCGCCCATACGGTAGTCCTTACTTCCTCCCAAACCGGCCACTTCACATATCTGTGTAAGTGTGACAAGTCCTTTATCATCTACCTGAATCAGATGTTCAAGAATACCTTTGTATCCTTTCACTCCTACTTTCATTAAAGAAGCCGGCAAGTATCCTTTCCGGACGCCTTTCATCAAAGCATAAGCGTACATGGCGGAAGCGGAAGCTTCGAGATAATTCCCTTCATCCCCACTACGGTCTACTACCTGATACCAAAGTCCTGTACGTTTATCCTGATATTTCTCTATCTGCGCAGCGACATGATTCAATATAACAAGAAGAGAGTCACGCCCCGGCTCACTCACCGGTATATAGTCCAGTACATCAACCAATGCCATCGCATACCATCCCATTGCCCGTCCCCAACAATGCGCAGATTGTCCCGTCACCGGATCCGCCCATTTTTGTTGCCGGCTTTCGTCCCAGGCATGTTTGTACAGGCCGGTGACCGGATCATACGTATGGCGTGCCACAACCTTGAACTGACGTATAACATCCTGATAATCATCTACACGGCTGTTGCGCATGGCATATTCCGCATAGAAAGGAGAACCCATATAAATACCGTCCAGCCACATCTGATGCGGATATATTTTCTTATGCCAAAAACCGCCCTCTTTGGTACGCGGCTGTGTGTCCAACTGGCTGCGCAACAACTTCAAAGCTCTTTCATATTTGCGATTTTTCGTGTATTGATATACATCATACAACATTTTACCCGAATAGACCTGATCTATATTATAATCGGACAAACGATAAGTATGAATGTTTCCATTCTCCTGTACGACTGTGTCAGCATAGCTGACCACATATTCGCGAAGCCGTTCATCCCCATATCGTTCATAAACTTTCCAGATAGCCCCCAATTCCAGTCCGACACAATAACTCCATTTCAATTTGGTAGAGAAATCAACCTGCCACGACTCCGGGTTACGTATCATCTCCGATTCGACCATCCTCACAGACCAAGGCTGGTTCTTATCCACTGACCGGCGCGCAAGTACCGGTTGGCTCATACAGCCGACTATCATACTTACAATTATGCCGCATATTACTTTATTCATTCTTTTCCAATGCAATTTTCAGGTTACTTCTTCAGTTTACAATCACTTTTTTGCCGTATCTGTCGGGATAAACTTATATTCTCCCGTCTTCACGTCAATAGTCCACGGTCCAGGTTCCGGTACCCATAGTTTTCCGTCTCCAATTTCAACCGGCATCCACAGATAACGAGAATCCCATTGTGAAGCAGGTTTCCATATATCAGCCATAAATATGACTGTCGTACTTTTCTTTCCTTCCACCTTTAAAAGCAATGTGGACTGCGAACCATATGTATTGGTAGCCGGCGGGGCTATATCAACAAACTCACTCCAAGGACCGGACAAAGAAGGTGCCGTAGCCACTTTATTTGGATTAGGACGCCAGGCAGTCAGGCCGGAACCAATCGCATAATATAATCCTTTATAATGAACAATCGCTCCTCCTTCCAAGCGTGACTGGATAAATGTCACCGCCTTTTCCACATTCATATAATCATCCGACAATTTTGCTATATAAAATCCTTTCTCCGGGCGGCATTCAAATATCAGGTAAGCGCTTCCGTCATCATCAATAAACTGGCCTATGTCACGGCTTTCCTTACCCAATGGACGGAAAAGTTTCACAAAAGTAAAAGGTCCAGTAGGCTTGTCGCTGACAGCCACACCGACTTTCGCATAATTGTATCCTTTTGTCGTTCCTTCCAAAGTGCCGTCAATATGCATATACATCACAAATTTCTTTGTCTTTTCATTATAAAAGACTTTAGGCCTTTCCAATACCCATTTCTTATTCTCTACCGCATCTGTCAATATAGGGTCAGGCTTTGACATCTTCAAGACATCGCCTTCCGATTTCCAGTTTATCAAATCTTTTGAAGAATAGCAACTTACGTAGCGGTAATCGTCTAACTCAATCCCTTTTCTGCGTTGTTCACCGTACCAATAATAGGTCTTGCCGTATTTGATAATACCTCCGCCATGAGCTTGAATATGATTTCCGTCCGTATCAGGCCACACTTCTCCGGGATAAATAACAGTTTGTTTTTGTCCGTATGCCATAAGCGATACAAAGGCAAATACGAGTGTCGCGACTCTTTGCTTCTTTAATAAATGCATAATATTTCGATTTTTAAGTTATTAAATTTGTATCCGATGTGAAACAAATGGTGAAGGTCATTATGCATAACCCGACTCTGTTTCTTCACGTTACAAAAGTAGGCGATGGGAAGATAAAAGGCGTGTACTTTTTCTTAAAACAGGGGTGTTTATTTGCAATATTGTCTATTCTACGGAGAGAAAAATACGCTAAGCACTTTAGTGCACCGACACATTTAATCCTTTGGATGGTGCCACCGTATTGGCACAGTTGTGCCACCTTATTGGCACGCTCATGCCAACGGACTGGCACAGTTGTGCCAATGCGGTGGCACAAGGCATGGCATATAGCATGCTTATTTCTCTCCTATATATTTAGAAGGCGACACCCCGAAGTGTTCCGTAAAATGCTTGCGAAGCGTACGGGTATCCGAATAACCGACCATCTCCGTAATCTCCTGAATTGAGTACCGGTTTTCCAGAATCAACGAAGCGGCCTTACTGATGCGAATACTCCGAATCATGTCTATCACAGACAAGTCACTACGCTGTTTTACTTTACGGTATAGCGTAGGCTGGCTCATATTCAGTTGTTCGGCCAACATCTTGACATTGAAGTTCTCATTAGGAATATTCGCCTCTATGACATGGATTAATTGTAACAGAAAAGCGTCTTCCTGTTCCCCTTCTTCCGATTTCTGTTTCAGCATCAAGGCTTTGGTATAAATCCTCTTCAACTGTTCACGCTGCAAAATCAGGTTATCTACTTTCGCTTTCAGGATTTCAGGGTTGAAAGGCTTCATCATATAATCATCCGCCCCGCTACGCGAACCTTGCAGGATGTCAGCATCCTCTGCTTTTGCTGTCAGCATCAAGATAGGAATATGTGCTGTCTCTTGTTGTGAACGAATTTCCTCACAACAAGTAAAACCGTCTTTTACAGGCATCATCACGTCGGAAATAATCAAATCGGGAAGCTTTTCTTTCGCCATACGCACTCCCTCTTCCCCGTCTGCCGCCTCATACAGCCGGTATTTAAGGGCGAACAAGCTACATATATATTCGCGCACATCTTCATTATCTTCTATAATCAGCAGACTTCTTTTAGTCGAAACCTCTTCCGAGTTTTCACCATACACCAGAGCCGGAAGTTCCTGTTTATCCTCTTGTCCCGTCACTTTCGATTGAGATTCCCGCAATTCATAATCATCTTTCGCGAAATGCCCTTTCCCCTCGGGAATATGCAATACAAACGTGCTTCCTTCACCCGGTACACTTTGCAGTGTAACCAGGCCGTGATGCAAATCCATTGTATGCTTGACTATATGCAAGCCTATTCCCATCTTTGTAGAGTATTCAGGAAGGCTGTCTCCCGTTATAAAAGAATCGAAAACGTGCTTCTGCAAGTCTTCGGAAATGCCTATGCCCGTATCCGAGACAGCCACCAGACAATATCCCTGTCCGTCCTTCATTGTATGAGAGACGGATAGCAGGATGTCTCCTGCCGGAGATGTATATTTAAACGCGTTTGACAAAAGGTTCTGCACTGCCGAGAAAATTTTCGCCTCATCTACCCAAACCATCAGTTTCGTGTCCGGCAGGTTTGTGTCGAAACGCAATCCTTTAATTTCCGCCATTTGCCGGAAAGGTTCCGATACACTCCTTATCAGTTGCACAAGGTCGGTTTCGGACAACTGAAGTTTCACCATTCCCGCCTCTATCTTCTGCACATATAGCAAATGGTCGACCAAGGTGTGTAGTGAAGCCGCATTCTTATACATCACCTGCAATTTTTTATAGATAGACTCCAACGGGTTACATTGTTTCATCAGTTCCTGCAACGGTGCCAGAATTAATGTGAGCGGAGTACGCAACTCATGGGCGACACCCGTAAAAAAGTTCTCACGCTCCATACGTATCTGGCGTTCTTTCTCACGCTCCATACTGACAGTGAGCAATTCATGTTTCATCTGCATTTCACGTTCCAGACGTTTCTGACGGATTCTTACCAGTCTCACACAATAAGCGGCACCTGCCAATAACAATAGGAAAATAAAAAGACGAAAAGCCAAGGTATCCGTCCAATGAGGAAGAATGGTTATTTTCAATGAATTGAGCGGCCCCGACTGCCCGTCCGGATAGATGTTTTTCACTTCAAAAACATAGTCTCCTACAGGAAGGTTGGTATATGAGGCTTTTTCCCCATTATTAGATATCAGCCAATTCTCCTGATAGGGAAAAAGCCGGTAATTATACTTTTGTTGTTCATTCGAATAGGACAGGTTGTTGAAGGTCAGGGAGAAATCACGGTTATCATTGTTCAGCACAATCCGGCCGGTATAAGATATTCCCTTGTCTAGTATGACCTGCTTGTTTATCGCCGCTCCAATCTCCACCGGACGATTATTAACTTCCAGTCCTGTTATCAGGACACGGTCGTTGACCGGGGACGTACTTACATCGTCCGGATTGAAAAACGTCAGGCTCTGATTATTTCCGAAAAACAAAGTTTTATCGTAGAACACCGCCGAACGGTTACTGCCTGCAATATAGTAATTATAGAACAAATGTTGATGACGGCTATATCTCGATATGCCGGAGTTACTTCCTAGCCAGATATGTCCCTTGTCATCTTCTGTGATGCAACCGATAAAATTACTGCATAATCCGTCATTGGTAGTATAAAATTCCTGAATTGAATCCTGATGTGGAGAAAGAATAGCAAAGCCATCTATATAACCAACATACAGATTCCCATCTGAAGACGCTAACAAAGAACGTACGGAATGATGTTCCATACCGGCTTTCCGCTCGTAACCATCCTTCACTAAAATATCTCCCGAAGCAGACTCCGTCAACTTACAGACTCCCATATTACTTGTGCCCAGCCATATCACGCCGTCTTCCGTTTCCTCTATCTCCCGCACAAAAGGGAATTTAGTCTCCTTCAAATATTGTCCGACAGGCAAACGGGTACATATCTTTGTCTTGCAGTCATACAATAAAAGCCCTTGTTCTGTACCAACCCAACACCTGTCTTTACGGTCGATATGCAAAGCCCATACCGGGGAACTGTTCACAATACCGTTTACCGGCAAAGGACGGATTGAAAACCGACGAAGTTTATTGTCGTAAAATGTCAATGAGCCGTCCGCGTTTCCGAACCAGAGATTGCCTTGTTTGTCTTTCAAGCAACATAGCACAGTTTCTTCCTGTTTCCCATTTCCTGTATCGGTCTTGGTGAATTCCAGTTTTTTTCCCGGAATATACGGCAGAGTACTCTTCATAATACCTTTATGGAAAGTGGCCAGCCATACATACCGGCTATCATCCATTACAATGCCGCAAATCTCATTATGTCTCTTTTGATAATAACGGTGGTAAAACTGTGACCTTAAATCGGAATACATTACTCCCCCACCGTTCGTTCCAATCCAAAGAAGTCCGGTCGGGTCATAATATGCAGAAATCATGCGGGTTTCCAGATTCAGGTGAATCTGTGTATGTGTATAATTGTAAATCTCCGAAGTCAGTTCTTCCGGATGTTCTTCGTCAAGCATTAATAATGTGTATCCACTCCATGTGACGGCCAAATAACGATTATTCCCTATATATAGGGTTTGATAGACATCCGTATGGGAAAGGAGATTCCCTTTTCCTGTCCCGCCATACGAAATCCGGTCAATGTCCCCCGTCTTCACATGATAACGGATGATGCCTTTGGAAATAGTAGAAATCCACACAATATCATCCCTACTCATTATTGAAGTAATCCGTAAAGGATAAGCTTCCTGTATCAGGCTCTTACAAGAAACCTGTTGTGGAGTATCCGGACGAAATAACAACAGATTCCCTTTATTGGTTGCCAACCATATTTTATCCTTGCACTCTTCATCATAACAGAAATCAGCAAGGACTTCATCCTCTCCCGGCAGTAAATCATAAGACTTTTCTATCCTTACCCGAATGGATGCCGCCTGTCCGTCCGTTTTTTGCAAGCTCTCCCACCGATAGAGGAACAGCTTATTTAGCGATATTCCCCAAAAAGAAGATTCACCGGCAGGCAATACACGGGTAACCGCCAATTTATCCGCTTCCGAACTATTAGTGGAAGGAGTGAAAGTTTCCAGTTTCCGGTTGAAATAATAAAGAACGCCATCCGACAGGATACCTAAATAATCATCGGACAATCTCACAATGGATGATATAGATTTATAAGCTTCCGCCGGCTTGAAATTCCTGACTGTCTTTCCGTCATAGCGACTTAATCCGTTACTTGTCCCAAACCACATAAAGCCATCTTCATCCTTATATATACAAGGGATTGTATTATCAGCCAGTCCGTCTTGCATCGTCAACATACGGATGTCCTTATCAAAGAAAGCATGAATCGTATCGAACGGGCAACAGCTTATAATAAGAATAGCAAGAATTAGATTTAAGAGTTTCATTATACACTGATTTACCGCAAATAAACGAAATAAAGTCAAAACATACAAAAAAAAGGAATAAAGAAATAGCCTTTTGAATTAAACATGCATACTTTATGAAACAAGTATGTATATCCATCATGAGTCAATCCGCCTACATTTGCAATACGATAACCTTATGTATAACTTTAAATAAAATGCAATGAGAAAACTAACAGCATTATTCATCATGTTATTGTTTGGCATCCATATAATGTATGCACAACAATCGGACATCAAGGGCACCGTTACGGACAAAAGGCTCAACGAGCCAATTATCGGAGCCAGCGTATTAGTGGAAGGAACTTCGAATGGAACTATTACCGACATGGATGGCAACTTCTCTCTGAAAAACATTTCTAAAGGCAATGTACTGGTAGTATCATATATAGGATACCAACCACAACGTCTGACGATAGACGGTAATCAGACCACTTTCAGAATCATGTTAACGGAAGATACGCAAACTTTGGATGAAGTGGTTGTGGTAGGATTCGGTACGCAAAAGAAAGTGAACCTGACCGGAGCGGTAGCCACCGTAGATACCAAGACGCTTGAATCAAGACCTGTCACTTCCGTAACACAAGCCCTGCAAGGTGTCATGCCCGGACTGAATATTGATATAAATGACAAAGGTGGACGTCTGGACTATAGCCCTAACATGAATATTCGCGGCACAGGAAATTTGGGAACAGGTTCCAGTGCTTCACCACTTGTTTTGATTGACGGTGCCGAAGGAGATATCAACTCTCTTAATCCACAGGATATTGCCAATATCTCTGTATTGAAAGATGCGGCATCTTCTTCTATTTATGGTTCACGTGCACCATTCGGAGTGATTTTAATTACTACCAAATCCGGAGAAACAGGTAAGACTAATATACAATATTCCGGTAATTTCCGGTGGTCTCGCCCGACTAATATTCCCGATATGCTTGATTCATATCGTTTTGCCAAGTATTTCAATGTGGCCAAAAAGAATGAGGAAGGTAATGAAGAGGCATTTATTTTCAGCTCCGCCACCATTGACCGTATCCAAAAATACATGGCAGGCGAATACCCATACACTTCTGACCCAGAAGGCAACCAAGGTGGCTTCTTTCCTTTCAATGGAGCATCTAATGATAACCAGAATTGGCCCCGAAACTTCATTGACAAAACGTCTTTCGGACAAGAACATAATCTAAGTATTTCAGGTGGAAGCGAAAAGGTTAAATATTATATCTCCGGAGCTTTTCTTTCACAAGAAGGACAGATGAATTATTCCGACGAGAAAAAGAAACGCTTCAATATTAGCGGCAAAGTAAGCGGACAGGTAACCAAATGGTTAAACCTTGACTTCAATGCGCGTTTTATCCGTGAAGATATCGGTATGCCTACTTTTATAAAGCTCTACGGCGACCGTTTCTTTGCCGAAACAACCAAACTCTATCCTACAATGCCGCTGTATGACAACAACGGTCACTATACCCGTAATCCCAAACTAATGCAGTTAACTTCGGGAGGACGTTCAAACTCAACCAAAGATACTTATTTTACTCAAGGCGGTTTCCATCTAACTCCTATCAAGGGATTAGGTATACACGGACAGGCAAGTTTACGAACTACAAACTATCAGCATCAATACAATGTAAACAAAGTATATCTCTATAACAAGGAGAACCAACCGGTAGAGGAAGCGTGGCTAGGAGGTGACAACGACCTTGCTGCCGGAAAGACATTCGTACAAAGCGAAACGGAACAAACGTCCATGATGACTACCGCTCTTTACGCTGATTATGAATATTCCTGGATGAAACATAACTTTAAAGCCACCGCAGGTATGAACTCGGAATATTACCGTATCAACAATCTGGTAGGCAAGCGTTATGATGTAGTCAACGAACAGGTACCCAGCATCAACACCGCAACAGGTACAAGTGTATTGAAAGCTTTCACCAGAGAATGGGCTACAATGGGATATTTTGCCCGTCTCAACTATGATTATGACGGAAGATACCTGATTGAAGGAAATATTCGTCGTGATGCCACTTCCCGTTTTCGTGGAGATGAACGTTGGGGAACTTTCCCGTCTGTATCAGTGGGGTGGAATATCGCCCGTGAAGCATTTTGGGAACCGGCACAGGAGTATGTCAACCTGTTGAAACTACGTTTTTCGTATGGTAGCCTGGGAAACCAAAATACAGAAAGTTTCTATCCTACCTATTCCATCCAAAACATAACAGTAGGTAGCGCAGACGATGGTGGCCGATGGTTGCTCGAGCAGGCCAACCGTTCAAGTATTGCTTCCACTCCCGGACTTGTAAGTTCGTTGCTCACTTGGGAACGGGTTATCAGCTACAATGCCGGCCTGGACTTTGCTGCATTCAATAACCGCCTGACCGGATATGCAGAGTATTATATCCGCGATACAAAAGATATGGTAGGGCCTGCTGAAGAGATTTCTCCGATTGTAGGCGCATCAGCTCCGAAACTAAACAACACATCTTTACGGACTAAAGGATGGGAACTACAAGTGAACTGGCAGGACAGAATTGGACAGGTAGGTTACCGCATATCCCTCAATCTGTCCGACGCACAGACTGAAGTAACAGAATATCCTAATCCGGACAAGACATTCTACACCAAAAACTCGGATGGTGAGACAATAGAAAATTACTGGAAAGGAAAGAAACTGGGAGAAATTTGGGGATTTAAAACCGTAGGTATGGCTAAAACCGACCAGGAAATACAAGATTACATAGCTATCCATGATCAAAGCAGACTTCCAAGTGTCGGCAATAACATCTGGAAAGCGGGCGACATCATGTATGCAAACTTGGATGATAATCCTGCCATTGAAAAAGGTACTTCCGCCAACGACCCGAAAGACCTCTGCATTATTGGTAACAGCACGCCTCGCTATCGCTTTGGCATCACATTGGGAGCCGATTACAAAGGCTTTGATATCAGCATGATGTTTCAGGGAGTAGCCAAACGCGACATATGGGTAGGCGGAGACGACAGAACAGACTATTCGAAAGGTATGATCTTTTGGGGAGTAAACGGCGGACAATGGGACTCCACAGGATACGACGAACATTACGACTTCTTCCGCCCCGAAGGTGACGAACTGGGAGCAAACCTGAATGCTTACTTTCCACGTCCTATTATCGGAAGCAAGCAAAATCAACAAGTACAGACCCGCTACCTGCAAAATGCAGCTTATATCCGCCTGAAGAACCTGCAAGTCGGATATACTTTACCAACAGAATTAATTCGAAAAATCAGTTTGCAAAAAGTACGGGTATTCTTCTCCGGTGACAATCTTTGGACAGGCAGCAAGATGAGTAAGAACTTTGATCCGGAACTACTCTTCCAAAATGGTATGAGCTACCCATTGAGCTATACATTGTCTTTCGGTGTCAACATTACATTATAAACCTTAAAAACAGATTATTATGAAACTAAGATATACCCTATTTTCATTGATAGCCGCCTCATTCGCATTCAGTTCATGCAGCGACTTTCTCGACAGGAAACCCCTGACGGATAATACAGATGAAGGCTTCTTCACCGAACCGATCCAATTGCAGGCATACTGCAACAAAAAGTATGCCTTGCTTCCCGATTACAATGATGTCAATCTTTTCAATGATGACGAGACTAGTGACAATCAGGCGGCAGACTCACCGAAAGACATCTTTCTGCCCCAACGCATCAAAGTGGCAACCGACGGCAGCTATAATCGTCAGGAACATTTACGGGACTGTAACCACTTTCTGTATTATGCACTTGAGAATCTGGAGAGCGGAATACTCAACAATACTAATGAGACACAACAGTATTTAGGGGAAATGTTTTTCTTCCGTGCTTATATCTATTTTGAATACCTGCGGAAGTTTGGAGACTTCCCTATCATTACGGAAGAACTTAACGCTGATGATTATGCTGCTAATGTGGAAGCCAACAGACGCAAGCCACGTAATGAAGTGGCACGTTTCATTCTTAAGGACTTGGATGAAGCTATCAGCCGCCTGCTCCCCCGCAGCAATGCATTGACCAGCCACAGGTTGAATCAGGAATCCGCTTTATTGTTCAAATCACGTGTTGCCCTTTATGAAGCGAGTTGGGAAACGTATCACAAAGGAACAGCCCGTGTACCGGGAGGCGCAGGATGGCCGGGTGGAACATTCGATGGCAATCTGGATACGGAAATAGATTTCTTCCTGACTCAGGCAATGGAAGCCGCCAAACCGGTAGCAGAAGCATTCCTGCCCAATATCACCGATAAAATCGAGGATTACATGAATATGTTTAACCAATATGACTTATCATCCAATAAAGAGGTATTACTGTGGCGAATGTATGCTGTAGATGCTAAAGTCAACAGTCTGGTGGAAGGTACTTATCATAGTATTTACAATGGAGAAAATGAAATGGCAAAAGGCTGTGCCGGTAAAGGCGGAGGATACACACGTTCATTAGTGGAAACATTCCTTACAACTAACGGTTTGCCAATTTACGCAACAGGCAATACAGAATACCAAGGTGACGCAAGCATTGAGGACGCAATGAAAAACAGAGATTTACGCTTGGTAGAATCGACTTCCAAACCGGGTGACGTGATATGGCGGGGAGCAAATCTGAATCAAGAGGGAATCATGAGATATGTCAACTTGCTCCATTCGTATCAAAGTGTAGCCAAGTCCGCTACCGGCTATATGGTACGCAAAGGATGGAGAGACAGTAATGTTGCCCCGAATGATAATTCACCATTGGCATATATGATTTTCAGGGCATCGGAAGCATTCCTCAACTACATGGAAGCGGATTGTATGAAAAATGGCGGAAACTCTATAGACGCAAACAGCCAGAAATACTGGAAAGCACTAAGAAAGCGCGCCGGAGTATCTGAAAATTACCAATATACAATCGACAATACCGACCTAAGCAAGGAAAATGACCTGGCTATATGGTCAGGCAATGAACTGGTCAGTAAGCTGCTTTATAATATCCGTCGCGAGCGTCGTTGCGAGTTTATAGCCGAAAGTATGCGTAAGGACGATTTATTCCGCTGGCGTTCACTGGATAAAATGAAGAATTATGTTGTGGAAGGATTTAATTGGGAAGAATATCAGAAGAAGGATTATTATATAAATCAGATTAAGGAAGGATTGGCAGTAAAAGACACCAAATATCTGCAACCATACGCATTCAACGAACTGATTATCGCCAACGGTGGCTATAACTTCGAAGAAGCCAATTATCTCACCCCGATTTCTTATGACGTCTTCCGTATGTCGACACCTGTAAAAGGGGGAGATCCATCCACTTCAGTGGTATATCAGAATCCGGGGTGGCCGATAGGTTCCAATCTCTATGCAAATCAATAGGTATTCAACATAAACCATAATCCATTTAAAATAAAAAACTATTTTTGTATTTATGAATACTATACCAAGGAGTATATATCACCGGCCATGGACTATCGGGGCAGCACTTGCTGCTCCGATTCTCCCGCTTTTATCACAAGCATCTCCCAACCTTGTTTTCATCATGGCTGACCAATACCGGGGAGACGCACTCGGTTGCATAGGTAAAGAACCTGTAAAAACTCCCTGTCTGGATAAGCTGGCTTCCGAAGGAATCGTGTTTACTGACGCAGTCAGCAGTTATCCTGTTTCATCACCCGCAAGGGCTATGCTGATGACGGGCATGTACCCTATCAACAATAAAGTAGTCAGTAACTGCAACTCCCGGACAGCTCCTTATC